>JADZEF010000162.1 GCA_020850695.1 Planctomycetaceae bacterium
CCACCGCTGTCCCTCCCTGGAACGCGAATCCGAATCGCCGGGCGACAGTTTACCCATGTCCTCCGAGCCGCGAAAAGCCGCCCGATCTCAAAACCACCGAGCTCTGCACCCAGAAACGGAAGAGCCGTATTTGCGGGGCTCACCGGACTTCGACAGGAATGCCACCGTTGATGAAAAGCCTAGGCATCGAGTCAAAATTACAAAAGATTTTTATTTCGGGATGCACGAGGTGACGCAACATGAATGGCGTGCTGTGATGGGAACAGAACCGTGGAGCGGCGAGCGAAATGTGAAGGAAGGAAAGGACTACCCGGCGACATATATAAGCTGGAACGACGCGCAGCAATTCGCAAAGAAGCTAACCGCGGCGGACGGACGGCAATACCGGTTGCCGACGGAGGCGGAATGGGAATATGCAGCCCGCGGTGGCCAGTCGACGCACTACAGCTTCGGAGACGACGACACCCAATTAGGCGAATACGAATGGTTTGACAAGAATGCGGAAGACGTTGGGGAGGCTTATCCGCATCCAGTCGGGCTGAAAAAACCGAATTCATTCGGCCTCTTCGACATGCACGGTAATGTATATGAGTGGTGCCATGACTACTACGAGAGTAAGGAGTATTCACGATATTCTGAAGGAACGATAAATGACCCACAAGGTCCTCAATACACCTTTATTGGGGGCCCTGGTATTCGCGTGCTTCGAGGGGGTTGTTGGGGCTCGATCGCGTCTAGTTGCCGGGCCGCGGTTCGTGGTTGGCAAGTTCCCGACGACCGGCGAGCCGCCCTGGGATTCCGCGTTACCGCCGTGTCGTCACTCCCGAAGTCCCGTTAGGGAACACACCACCCACTCGAAGCTCGACCTCACGCCCGCTCGCGTCGGAGCAGCACAATGGCGTCCGCCTCGATCGCCTCTCCGCGGCCGACGGGGCCGACCGCCTCGCCCGACTTCGCCTTCACGTTGATGTTCTCCTCGGGAATGCCAAGGAGTTCGGACAACCGTTTGCGGATAGCGGGCTTCCAGGGCGTCAGCTTGGGCTTCTCAGCGGTGATCGTGCAGTCGAGGTTGACGATCTGCCAGTCGCGGCGGGCGATGGACTCGACCGCATGGGCCACGAACAGCGCCGAATCGGCCCCTGCCCAGCGCGGATCGGTGTTCGGAAACCACTCGCCGATGTCCCCCAGGCCGGCGGCACCCAGGAGGGCATCGACCAGTGCGTGCAGGAGAACGTCGGCGTCGCTGTGGCCGACCGCCCCGACGTCGTGCGGGATGGTGACGTTGCCTAACACCAGCGGGCGGCCGGGGGCCAGGCGGTGCGTGTCATGGCCAAGCCCAATCCGGAATTCCATCGCCTGGTCCCTCACGGAGATGCCGTGCGGTGGGCACTGCCCACCAAGTTCATGCGCCGTTCGGATTGGCGGGCAGTGCCCCCCGACTCAAGAGCCGCCGCGTTCAAACGGACTCAATGAGCATCTTGAGCCGCTGATAGCGATGGGCAAAACCCTTCTCGAGCGACTTGCGGATGCGTGCCTCCGTGACCAGCAGCCCCGCCAGGCCGGTCGGCGGGGCGAAGTCGATGCGGTCGACGAGTTTCACCAACGCCCCGTCGACCGGCTCGAGAACGTGCTCGTGCCGCCAGTGGGGGAGAGGACCCTGCTTCTGGGCTTCGACAAAACGGGTCGGCGCCGTGAACTCGACCACTTCGTGAATCACGTTCTGGACCGGTCCGAACCCCCGCAGGTCGAACTCCACACGGCTGCCCAGCGTCAACTTCTCGGGTACCGACGTGTACGTCACGCCCGAATCCTCCGGCAGGATCTCGAGGACGCGGTGAGGGCGGATGAGGAAGTCGAACAATCGGTCGATTTCACACCGAAGATGCGTTGAGGTCTCAAACTGCGGCATGACCAGGATCCAAAACCGTGAGGCGGTTGCGAGGCGTTGGACAACGCTCGAAGATTTTCCTCGCCCATTCCAGGGCAGTTGGCCACCGACCTGGAACTGGTGTCCGGCCGAGATGTCAGGACTTCTGACGACCTCAGACCGGCAGCCATAAGGAAGTTTACTGTAGGGAACCCCCTGAGAATCGGCAACAGGGTAAATTCACAGCGACTTCAGAATGTCACCTCAAGGCACGGCGACCGGACTGTGCTTTTTTCCACTCGGCGACCGTTTCGCGGGTCACTGCGGTCTGACGGAGGTCCAGCATTCGCAGGCCCGCCTTTGGCAGCAGATGCTCGCGAAATCCCTCGTCGGTGATCTTCGTTCCCCGCAACCGCAGGTCGGTCAGTGCCGGAAGCGTTGCCAGCGTCGCCAGTCCCGCATCGGTCACACCTGTATCGTTCAGGTCGAGCTCTCGAAGCTCCTTGAATGCCCGCAGCACCTCGAGCGTCTGGTCTGAGACGTCGGCGTTCGCCATCTGGAGCACGACCGCGTCGGGCCGATGGCGCAAGACCGTATAGTCCGATTGATCCCAGCCGGTCAGTGTGATGTGCCGTTCTTCGCGCGTCACCCCCTCGACTTCCACCGCGACCATCTTGTCGCGATCGCCAAAGCCCTCGAACCGGTTGGCCAGTGCATTGACGCCAAACGCTCCCCCGGCCAGCACGACTCCCATGCCGATGACGGCCAGCGGGCCGCGCACCCGCGGAAAGTGGACGATAGCGAACAGGAATGACAGCGGGGGCAGCAAGAGCACGAGGACGCCCCACCACCATCGGGTCTGGAACGCCCGGACGAGAATCCCGATCTGGCCGATCGTTACGAGCACCACCCCGGCCACCAGAATGCCGGTGAGAATCAATTCTCGCATGACAGGTCATCGCCGGAGTGCGGGGGTTGATGTCGCCGACTCTATCCGCCCGCCCGCACGGCCGCCAGCAGCCGCTCCGGCTCCTGCGAGCCGATCAGCACGCGGCGGCCATCCTTCAACTCCAGCTGCACCCCCTGGTTGCCGCGGGCGTTGTAGGCCATCCCTCCGCGCCCCCAGCGAATGCCCCAGCCGCCGTATTCGCGGATCGGGTGATAGGTTCGCACTTCGGCCCGCACGACGTCGCTCAATGCGATTCGCCGCGGGCGGAAGGGCGTCAAACGCACCGACAACACGCCATCCTCGACCCGCGTCTCAAGCCTCAGGAGGAACCCAAGAAGAGAGGGAAGCATCGCCACGCTGATGATGACCGCCGACAGCCACAACTCACCGACTCGGACGGTGGCGACGAGCGCTATCCCGCTGGCCGCCAGTGCCACGAAGAAGAGTCCGATCAACAACCCTCTGCTGAAATGCTGTCGTTCGTAGTACGGCATCCGCGGGCTTCCGTCGAGTTTGCAGAGGCGGTGGGAATCAACGTCCCGCCGACTCCATTGAGAACGCACAAAAGCATACCCTGGTTTACGATTGAAAAAATCGCTTCGGGCACGTGTCGGCTGCCAAGGCCGCTTGAAGGGCCCCACACTTCGACATCCACACAAATCGCGCCGCCGTGACGGCCTCCCTGACCTGCAATCGCCTCCCGTCGAGACCTTCGTAAGTCATGACGGCCGTTTCTCTTGCGATTGATCCGTGGCATCTGCAGCGGCTGTGGCTTGCGCGTTGATTTCCTGGGGGATTGCCATCGACGTCAATCGCCTCGCCCTCTTGGCCGGACCGGTGGTGACGATTGCAACGCATTAACGAATTGATAGCCGTTACTGGCTCGCTTGGACGGTATCCGACACCCGTCCGCACCGCTAAACTCAAGCGGTTTTGCTCGCTCTCCCCTGCCGCTCGCCTCAAATTCACCGGTCGACCGCTCTTCTATGGCCCCCATCACGAAGCTCCTCGTCGCGAACCGCAGCGAAATCGCGATCCGCGTCTTTCGCAGTGCGCACGAACTCGGCATCCGCACCGTTGCCATCTACTCGTACGAGGACCGGTACGCGCTCCATCGTTTCAAGGCCGACGAGGCCTACCAGGTCGGCCAGAAGGGAGAGCCGATCCGCAGCTACCTCGACATCGCCGGCATCATCGCCATCGCAAAGAAGTGCGGGGTGGACGGCATTCACCCCGGCTACGGCTTCCTGAGCGAAAACCCCGACCTCGCCCGCGCGTGTGCGGAAGCGGGGATCACGTTTGTCGGGCCGCGGGTCGAGACGCTCGAACAACTCGGCGACAAGACGATGGCCCGCGAGATCGCTGAGAAGGTCGGCGTGAACGTGCTCGGCGGGAGCGCCCGGGCGCTCAAGTCGACGGCTGAAGGAGAGAAGGTCGCGAAGAAACTTGGCTATCCCATCATCTTGAAGGCCGCCAAGGGGGGCGGCGGCCGCGGGATGAGAGTCGTGAAGACCGAAGAGGAGTTCGCTCCGAACTTCGAGCAGGCCCAGAAGGAGTCGATGACCGCCTTCGGCAGCCCGGATGTCTTCGTCGAGAAATTCATCCCGCGGGCCAGCCACATCGAGGTCCAGATCCTCGGCGACAAGCACGGCAACCTCTGCCATCTGTTCGAGCGCGACTGCTCGGTGCAACGGCGGCATCAGAAGGTGGTCGAGATCGCCCCCGCGCCGAACCTGGATTTCAAAGTTCGCGAAGAACTGTGGAGCGCCGCCCTGCAGATCGGCAGGGCGTGTCACTACGAGAACGCGGGAACGGTTGAGTTTCTCGTCAACCGCGATACCAACGAGTGGTACTTCATCGAGGTCAATCCGCGCATTCAGGTCGAGCACACGGTGACGGAAGAAGTCACCGGCATCGACATCGTGAAGTCGCAGATCCTCGTCGCCCAGGGGACACCGCTCGCCGATCCCGAAATTGACATCGTCCAGGAGAAACTCCGCACCAACGGATTCGCCATCCAATGCCGCGTCACGGTCGAGGATCCGGCGAACAACTTCATGCCCGACTACGGCCGCGTCACGCACTACCGGTCGGCGGCCGGCATGGGGGTGCGGCTTGATGCCGGGACCGCGTTCTCCGGAGCGGTCGTCTCGCCGTTCTACGATTCACTCCTCGTGAAAGTCACCGCCCGCGGTCGTCGCTTCAAGGACGCGACACTCCGGCTCGAACGCGTGCTGCAGGAATTCCGCGTCCGCGGAGTGAAGACGAATATCCCGTTCCTGTTGAAGGTGCTGATGCACAAGACGTTCCAGGACGGAACGTGCACGACGCGGTTCATCGATGAATCGCCCGAGCTCTTCAAGCTGGCGAAGCGGAAGGACCGGGCGACGAAACTGTTGACGTATCTCGGCGAGACGATCGTCAACGGCAACCTGCTGGTGGCGGGGCGTCCCAAGGGGAAGCGCCGCGAGCCGGCCCCGCTGCCGAAGATTGACGCCAACGCCCGCATTCCGAAGGGAACCCGCGACAAGCTCAAGGAGCTGGGCGCAGAAAAGTTCAGCAAGTGGGTGCTCGAGCAGGGCCGCCTGCTGATCACCGATACCACGTTCCGCGACGCGCATCAGTCCCTGCTGGCCACGCGGTTCCGCACGAAGGACCTGCTCAACATCGCGGACGCCTACGCGATCCACTTCCCCGACCTCTTCTCTCTCGAGATGTGGGGCGGAGCGACGTTCGACACCTCGATGCGGTTCCTCAAGGAAGACCCCTGGCATCGGCTCACCGCCCTCCGCGAGCGTATCCCCAACATCCTGTTCCAGATGCTGCTGAGGTCGTCGAATGCGGTGGGCTATACGAACTACCCCGACAACGTCGTGAAGGAGTTCGTGAAGGAAGCGGCCCAGGCAGGGATCGATGTCTTCCGCGTGTTCGACTGCCTCAACTGGATGCCCAACATGAAGGTGGCGATGGACGCCATCGTCGACACGGGCATGATCTGCGAGGCGGCGATCTGCTACACGGGAGACATTCTCGACCCGTCGAAGACGAAGTACGACCTCAAGTACTACGTCGAGCTGGCCAAAGAACTCGAAAAGATGGGCGCTCACATCCTGGCCATCAAGGACATGGCGGGCGTGTGCAAGCCGAAGGCGGCCGAGAAGCTCGTGAAGGCGCTGAAGGAAGAGATCGGCCTGCCGATCCACTTCCACACGCACGACACGGCCGGCATCCAGGCGGCAGCGATCCTCAAGGCGTCCGAAGTCGGGCTCGACATTGCGGACGGCGCGGTCGCACCGATGGCGGGCGGGACCTCGCAGCCGAACCTCAACACGATGGTCGAGATGCTGCGGGACACCGATCGGCCGACGCATCTCAACGCCGCGCGGCTGGATGAGCTGGCCCTTTACTGGCAGGCGGTTCGCGAGTTCTACACCGCCTTCGAAAGCGACAACCTGGCGGGGACCGCCGACCTCTACAACCACGCGATGCCCGGCGGGCAATATACGAACCTCTACGAGCAGACGCGGGCTCTGGGCCTGCAGGATCGCTGGGCCGAGGTGTGCCACCTCTACGCCGAAGTCAACGAGATGATGGGGGACATCGTCAAGGTGACGCCGACGTCGAAGTCGGTCGGCGACATGGCCCTGTTCATGGTGGCGAACAACCTGACCGCAGCGGACGTCGTCGACGGCGACCGCGACCTGGCGTTCCCCGAGTCAGTCGTTGAAATGGTCGGCGGCATGATGGGACAGCCGCCGGGAGGCTTCCCGAAGAACATCCAGAAGCGGATCCTCCGCGACCGCAAACCGGTGAAGGGACGCCCCGGCGCCAGCCTGCCGCCGGCCGACTTCGAGGCGGCCACCGAGAAGGTGGCGAAGCTCGTGAAGCGCGACCCGCTGCCGCGCGAAACCGTCACCTGGCTCCTCTATCCGAAGGTCTACGAGGACTTCTGCGGGCACGTCACGAAGTATTCGGACACCAGCGATCTCCCCACCCCGCAGTTCTTCTACGGCATGGAACCGGGCGAAGAGATCGCGGTCGAGATCGAAGCGGGCAAGCTGCTCATCGTGAAATTCCTCACGGTGAGCGAGGCCCACCCGGACGGTCGCCGCACCGTCTTCTTCGAGCTCAACGGCCAGCCCCGCGAGGTCGACATCATCGACAAGTCGCGCGAGTCGAAGGCCAGCGCGACGATCAAGGCCGACACGGCCGACCCGCGCCAGATCGGCGCCAACATGCCCGGCATGGTGGTCTCGGTGGGAGTGCAACCCGGCGATGCGGTGGCGAAGGGGCAGAAGTTGTTGACGCTTGAAGCGATGAAGATGCAGACGACGATGACGGCCGATCGCGACGGCAAGATCGCCCAGGTCCTCGTCAAGCCCGGCGTCCAGGTGGCGACCGGCGATTTGTTGATGGTGATGGAGGGGTGAAGCACGAGGGGTCAGGATTCAGGAATCGGGAATCAGGGAAGGCAAAAGCGGATGCGCCTGCGCGACAAGCGAAGTGATGCGATAATGGATCAGAGGGTTGACCAGGACGGCTATTGCCTCTGTCGGCATCTGTTTCTTCTGCCTGAATCCTGATTCCCGATTCCTGACCCCTTCCTTCCATGTCTCGTCTCCCGTTCGACAACGCCGCCACCAGCTATCCCAAGCCCCCCTGCGTGTGGGACGCTGTCGACCGCTGGCAGCGCGAGTCGGGAGCCGCGGTCGGTCGCGGGAGCCACCGCGCGGCTTCGGCGGTCCATTCGATTGTCACGCGATGCCGACGCCGCGCCGCCGAACTGCTCGGCGTGCCCGATCCCAATCACGTTGTCTTCACGTTCAATGGAACCGACAGCCTCAACCTCGCGCTGCACGGGCTGCTCGTCCCTGGCGATCATGTCGTGACGACGGTCCTCGAACACAACTCGGTCCTGCGCCCGCTCCGCATGCTGCACGACGAGCGCGGCATCGAAGTGACCATCGTCGTGCCCAACGCCAACGGAATCATTGAACCGACCGCCGTCCGCGCCGCCCTTCAGGCCAACACGCGCCTCGTCGCCGTGACGCATGCATCGAACGTCACCGGCGTCATTCAGCCCGTCGCCGACATCGGCCAGGTCGCTCGCGACGGCGGGGCGCTGTTGCTCGTCGATGCCGCCCAGACGGCCGGGCACATCCCCACGCGACTCACCGATCTCAACGCCGACCTCCTTGCCTGCCCCGGACATAAGGGTCTGCTCGGCCCGCTCGGCACCGGGATCCTGGTCATCGCCGACAAGCTTGAACCGCACCTCCGCAGTGTGCGGCAGGGTGGCACGGGAACGCGCAGCGAAGACGACAGCCAGCCCGACACGCTCCCCGACAAGTACGAATCAGGCACTCACAACACGCCGGGGCTCGTCGGTCTCGACGCGGCTCTTGGCTGGATTGTGGAAAAAGGTCTCCACTCACTTCGCCAGCATGAAGTCGAGACGATGACGCGGCTGCTCGACGGCCTGCGCGAGATCCCTGGCATCGCGCTGCATGGAGTCGACTGGAGCGGCGACCACCCCGCGACACGATCCGTCGGCGTCGTCAGCTTCACGTTCGACGCCCTTCCCCCGCAAGACGCCGCCACGATCCTCGACGAGCACGCCGAACTCGAATCGCGGGCGGGCCTTCATTGCGCTCCGGGGGCTCACCGTTTTCTTGGAACGTTCGACACGGGGGGCACCGTCCGCCTCAGCCCCGGCCCTTTCACGACCTCCGACCAGATCGAAACCGCCCTCGCCGCCATCCGCGACGTCGCCGCGGGATAACCCGCCCGCATCCGGGGTGCCGCCTTGAATACTCTGGATCCCTCGCAAATTGCCGAATTCCCTCTCCCCATCCTGAGAATCCCGGGATAGCCTGACGGAACGAGCGGTCCGAAGGACATCCCTGGCGCTGGGGCGATCGCATGGACACTCTGGATGAATTCCTCTTTCTGCGGTCGCATCTGACCGCATGGCGCGAGCGGCTCGAGGATCCCGAGCGCGAGCTATATCAATGGATCTGCGATCAGGAAGAGGAGCTCGAGTGCCTTCGGCACCTGGTCGCCGCGGTGATGACGGATGAATCCTCTCTGCGGCAAGTGCTCGATCGCGCGGTCGCCGATGAGGCCGAGTGGCGGTTGCGGGCCGCGGACGCCCGCGAGCGCCGCGATCTCGACTCTCTCGAACGTTGCGAGTCTGAAGCCGCGTTTGCATCCGAAAGAGCCGCCGGATTGCGGGCGGAGCTCGAACGGCTCTCGCAGGAGGGCTCGCGGCTTCAGACGTCGTTCCGCGATCTTGAAAGCACCTTGAGGCAGGCTCGACATCGCCGCACTCTGCTGGTCGCCCGCATGGCGCGCGCCCCGATGTCCGACCGCTACCATCGCGCGCTCGATCGAGCCACGGAAGATTCGTCGTCGGTCGAATTCGCCCGATTTGAGCGTGACGTGGAACGGGCCGAAGCCTTGAACTCGGCCTACGATCGCCTGAGCCGACGCCCTTCCGAAGCCGGCGCTGCGCGTTCAGGCATCGACAACGACGAGCGCCGACGACGGCTTGAGGCCGAACTCGATGCGCTGCAACGCCGCACCGGAGACATCGATTCCGCGGGAGGCTGACATGCCTCGTTCCCATCTCGCATTCCAATTTCAGCAGTTCTTCGCCGCCGTCGGTCGACTCGTCCGCTCGTGGTGGACCGTCGATCGGATTCGCGTCTCGCCAAGTCGCCGACCCGATCCCCTGCCCCCCGAGAAGCCGCCGGCAACTTCGCACGAGGCATCCGATCTTCATCGACGGAGGCGTCCTGATGGTTCGATGACCGACGGATATCGGTCCCGCTGACTGTTCCCACGGCTGACGGCCGCGGGCTTTTTCGCCATGATGTGGCAATCGCTCCGGGCCGGCTGACCGTCCGCGAATCCTTCTGCGGGCAGGCCGGCACCGAACTCCTTCCCTCCAGGAAACACGACGCGCGACATGGCAGAAATCACGATCGAGATGATGCGGCAGGCGTTCTACAGTGCGGTCGTGTGCGACGCCCTCGACGGGCTCGGCTTTCCTCACCAGTCGCCGCGCGTTCCGCTCAAGCCGATGACGGTCGACACGGTGCTCATCGGCCGCTGCAAGACGACCCTCTGGGCCGACATGGCCCATGTCGACCCGAACCCGTACGAGCTGGAACTGAAGGCGGTCGACGAATGCCGGCCGGGGGATATCCTGATTGCAGCCGCAGGCGGATCGAACCGGTCGGGCATCTGGGGTGAGCTCCTCTCAACGGCGGCGAAGAACAGCGGCTGCCTCGGCGCGATCGTCGACGGAGCGGTTCGCGACGTCAAGAAAATGCGGGGGATGAGCTTCCCCGTCTTCGCCCGCGGCACCAACGTCTACGACAGCCAGAATCGGCAACGGGTGATCGACCTCGACATCACGGTCGAGATCGACGGCGTGCGGTTCTCGCCCGGCGACCTGGTGATCGCCGATGAGGACGGGGTGGTGGTCATTCCGCAGGAAGTCGAGAAGGAGGCCGTGCAGAAGGCGTGGGACAAGGTCCACGCCGAGAACATCACCCGCGACGCCATCCGGGACGGGATGAAGGCAACGGCCGCGTGGAAGAAATACGGCGTGCTGTGAGGGGCGTCCTGCGGCGCCGCCGGACGACGCGAGCGCGGAGGCAGGTCTCGAACCTGCTGCGGAAGACCTGCGGAAAAGCTGCGTTTATTCGCTCGAGCGACGGGCCCCCTCGGCGACGCCTCATCCTCTGCTTCCGGCCCCTGAGACTCAGTCGCAGGCCGGACGACGTAAGCGAATGGATGTCAATCGGATAAATCCGATTGGAGAGGGCTTTGCCGCGCTGGAAAAGTCGGCCGGGCGCTTCCTAGAATCCCGCAACACACGGCTCATCACACCTGCGGGCATCGCTCCGAAAAGCCCGCCTCACGCATTGAGGAGACGAATCATGAAAGGAAGCCCGAAGGTCATCGACGCCTTGAACGCCGGACTGACCATCGAACTGACCGCCATCAACCAGTACTTCTGCCAGGCGAAGATGTGCATGAACTGGGGCCTGATGCGGCTGGGCAAGAAGCATTACGAAGAGTCGATGGGGGAGATGAAGCACGCCGAGAAGCTGATCGACCGCATCCTCTTCCTGGACGGCGTCCCCGAGATTGCCCGCTACGACGTGATCCGCGTCGGCGGCGACATCAAAGAGCAGTTCCAGAACGACCTCGCCCTCGAAATGAGCGGGGTGCGCGCCTATAACGCCGCCATTGCGGTGTGCGACGCCGAGAACGACAACGGAAGCCGCGAGCTGCTCACGGGGATCCTCGTCGAGTCGGAAGAGCACGTCGACTGGCTCGAAGCGCAGCTCGACCTCATCAACCGCCTCGGCCTCGAGAATTATCTCGTGACGCAGGTGGGCGAAGAGGACAAGGGCGGGCACGGGCATTGATCGCCGAAGGGACGGAGCAGCAAAGGGTCAGAGGGACAAAGGAACAAGCGCCGGCCTCGCCTGATTCCCCTTCCAACCTTTTGCCCCTCGACCCCTTTGTCCCTCTGCGCAACAAATAACCCAGGCTGGAGTCCTGTCCGGCCTGGGTTCGCTTTTTCGTCAAAGGTGCACCGCGTCAGACGATCACTCGCGACTCGGTCGATCAGGTTTTCCGCGGACTATTCTTTCTTCTCGGGAGCGGGCGCGGCCGGAGCGGGAGCCGCCGGCGCAGCGGGAGCCGGAGCGGCTTCCGCCTTGGGGCCCGGGTCGGCCGGCTTGTCCTCGTACGGCTGCGGGGCGGGGGCCGAATGGCCGCCGTCCGGAACCGGAGTCGGAGCGCCGGCGGGAGCGATCTCGCCACACCCGTTGCAGGGCGAGCAGCAGTTGTAGCTGTAGCGATAGCTCTTCTTGTGCTTGCTGAAGAAGTTCCAGCCCGCGTCCGCACTGCTGGTCGCCAGTGCGCCCAACGCCAGAAGCGTTGCTGCAATCAGAAATCGTGGCATCGTCAGGACCTCACTTTCGTCGGTGAGAGTTGAGCGGTCCGCCGCTGGGGGGAGCACCTTGCGGACCGGGGCGTCCGAACACAAAACACCCAATATCGAACGGAGCATCGTGGCTCCGCCGCAACGTGGGGTGTCATCGTCCACGGGTGGAAGAGCGATCGAAGCAAACCCCTGAGAATGTTTAGAAATCCTCAAGCCTCATGGGCTTCCCGAGGCGAAGTTTGCCGAGGCGTCGCCCGGTGCAAGTCCGGAACGCGAGGCTCAACCGCTGGCAATCGCGTCCGTCGGCAGAGTTTGCCCGACCGGCGCACCGCACACGGAAGGATTACTCGTATCCTTCGAGGTCGTCCTCGACGCCCGGCGGGCCGTCACCGGGCGCCGGCATGCGGTCGCCCGTCAGCGGTTCGACGATGGCATACCGTCCATCCACCCAGCGAAAGAAGTCGACCTGCCGGCAGCGGATGCTGCAGAAGGGAAAGAACCGCTTCCGCTCGGCATCATCGAGCGACAGCGTCTTTTGGCAGATGGGGCAAGCCGGGGGACGGATCATCGCGCTGAAGGCAGAAACGGGCGTCGGGAAAAAATGGCGTTGGCGGAATTCTAACGCCGCTCGGATTGTCGTGGCACGACGAGAGCGGTGAGCCGGCGGCGGGGTGGCTGGGGTCGACCGACGGAAGCCCCCAGCGATATCTCGCCGGGTTGTCGCTGGGGGCTCGCCAGGTCTCGACCCCAGCCACGCGGCCGCGGCGGGCCGTCACACGATAAGAGCGGTCGTCTCGTCGAATCCGTTCATCACATTGAAGTTCTGCACGGCGACGCCGGCGGCCCCCTTGATGAGGTTGTCGAGGCAGGCCAGGACGATCAACTGGCCCTTGTTCTGGCGGACCGTCACGTCGAAGTAGTTGGTGAAGGCCGAATCCTTCGTCGCCGGAATGTGGTCGACGACGCGGACAAACGGCTTGCCGCGATAGAATTCGCGATAGATGGCCAGGATCTCGGCGTCGGGCTTCTTACCCGTCAGCCGCGGGTAGATGGTGCAGAGGATGCCGCGGTCCATCGGCACGAGGTGCGGGGTGAAGATGACGTCGACCCGCTTGCCGGTGGCGTCGGAAAGGACCTGTTCGATCTCGGGCTGGTGACGATGCTTGCCGACCGAGTAGGCCGAGAAGCTCTCGTTGCACTCGGAATAGAGCGTATTGAGCTTGGGCGTGCGACCGGCACCGGAGACGCCGCTCTTGGCGTCGATGACGATGCCCGTCGGCTCGATCAGTCCATTCGCGAGGAGCGGAGCCAGGGCGAGGATCGATGTGCTGGTGTAGCATCCCGGATTGGCGATCAGCGGGGCTTCGCGAAACCCGTTCGTCCCCAGTTCCGGCAGTCCATAAGGCGTCGTCGCCAGCCGCCCCGCGTCGCTGTGGGCGTGTCCGTACCATTCCTTGTAGACCGCCGCATCGCGCAGCCGGTAGTCCGCGCTCAGGTCGACGACTCGGCAGCCGCCGTCGATAAGGTGCGGAACCGCTTCCATGCTGGCGACGTGCGGGAGGCAGCAGAAGGCGACATCGCACCGCTCGGCCACCTGTTTCGGCGTCAGATCTTCGCAGCGGATGTCGATGCGTCCTGAGAGGGAGGGATGCACCGACGACAGGGCCGGGCTTCCCTCCTGGCGGCTGGTGACCGCCGTGATCTTCACCTGCGGGTGCCGCAGCAGAATCTTGATGAGCTCGAGGGCGGTGTAGCCGGTGGCGCCCAGAATGCCGACGCGAACCATGGAGGTGAGGCGGAACGAGGGAGGGAATCAAGGAGCCGGGATTGGCTCTGGGGGGGACGATTCATCCATCATAACGGTCGTAGCGCAGCAAGACACGCCGCGCCGGGAATGGTTCGCATCGCACCCACTTTGTTTCTCCGTGGTGAAAACGGTTGTCCGCAGCGGGCCGGCGCGGAAACAATAGGCCGCTATGTCAGCGCTTCGAGATCGACTCGCAGAAAATCTGGCCGTGATCCGGCAGCGCATGGCCGACGCCTGCGCCCGCAGCGGGCGAGCGGCGGATGCCGTGCGGCTGATTGCCGTCACCAAGTCCGGTTCGATCGAAGCGGTGCAGCAGCTCGTCGACCTGGGAGTGACCGAGCTGGGCGAGAGCCGCCCGCAACAACTCCTCGACCGTGCGGCCGTCATCCACGGCGATGTTCGCTGGCACCTCATCGGGCATCTGCAGCGCAACAAGGCGCGGCGGATCATTCCCGCCATCGCCTGCATTCATTCCATCGATAGCCTGCGTCTGCTTCAGACGCTGGAATCCATCGCGGGCGAACTCGGCGTGCGATTGCAGGGGCTGCTCGAAGTGAACGTCTCGGGGGAGGAGGCCAAGGACGGTTTCGCTCCCGATGAGCTGCTGGCGAGCGTCGACGCACTCGCCGGCCTTCAGCATGTCCAGATCAAGGGGCTGATGACAATGGCCCCTTATTCGGAAGACCCCGAGACCGCCCGCCCCGTCTTCGCCGCCCTCCGCACGTTCCGCGACCAGTTGGCGGCACGGCTCCCATCACATGCACTCGCCGAGCTTTCCATGGGAATGAGTGGCGACTTCGAGGTGGCGATCGAAGAGGGGGCGACGCTCGTCCGCGTCGGATCGAGTCTGTTCGAGGGTCTGCCAGAGTAACCCGCCTCTCCATCGCCGTTCCGAGCCGGCTTCATGTCGCTTGCCGCTTTTCTTGAGTCCCTTTGGAGCGAAGGCCGCGTTCGGGTCGGGCCGCCGTCGCAGCGTCCGGAAGGGACGTTGGACGAAGAACAGGCAATCCGCTCGGTTCTGGAAGAAGGGGAGCGTGTGGCGCGGCGCGATTTTCCCGGCGAAGCGCCGCTCTTCTCGCTCACTGCGGCCCGCTGGGCGGCGGATTCCTTTCGCGAGGCCTGTGCGTTTCTGATCCACCGCGACGCCGGCCAGGAACAGCTCGAGCAGACCTTGCGACGTCCCTGTCCGGACATGACGTCCCCTTCCATCTGTTACAGTGTGGACCTGACGTTCCGCTATCTGCCGGATCTGGTGCGGATGGCGCGGGCCGTCTCTCCGAACGATCCACTGGGTGTCGAGGCGTTGCGGTGGTGCCGTGAATGGCCGTTGTCATCGGTGGGCGTGAGCGGAGTCCTCGAAACGGGAGCCATCGACATTTCGGCGTTTGCCGGGCATCCGGGGTTGATGACGGTGTATGTGGATCGGATCATCGAGCGGAAGGACACGAGCCGCCTGCGAGATCCACGGGTGATCGAAGCACTGCGGCGGACGGTCGGCGCCGACCCGCTTTTGACTTCAGCCTGGGAAAAACATCTTTCGGCCGGAACAACGTAAGACTTCTGGAAGGGACGGGTGACTGACATGACGGCCGAGGCCACTCCCGCACTGGATGCCGGCCGGCGACTGCAGGAGCAGGTGCTGGCTCCCATGAAGGCCGCGTTCGTCGGCAAGGACGAAGTGATCGACCTGCTGGGGGTGGGACTGATCGGTGGAGAGAACATCTTCATCCTTGGCCCGCCGGGAACCGCCAAAAGTGCCCTCGTGCAGGATCTCGGCCGCCGGTTGAACGGCCGCGTGTTCGACTACCTGCTGACACGGTTCACCGAGCCGAACGAGCTGTTCGGTCCGTTCGACATCCGCCGGCTGCGTGACGGCGATCTCGTCACGAATACCGAGGGGATGCTCCCCGAGGCGGAGTTCGTGTTCCTCGACGAGCTTCTCAACGCGAACAGCGCGATTCTCAACAGCCTGCTGATGGTGCTCAACGAGCGGGTGTTCCGCCGCGGGCGCGAGATGCGGGCCCTGCCGACGCTGATGGTCGTGGGGGCCAGCAACCGGCTGCCCGAGGATGAGTCGCTCGGGGCACTGTTCGACCGGTTCCTGTTGCGGGTTCGATGCGACAACGTCCCGGCGGAGCGACTGGCCGATGTGCTGCATGCGGGCTGGACGCTGGAGATGGGAAAGTCCCCGCCCGCGGAGTCCCTGGGCATTGACGAGCTCCGTTCGCTGCAGCGGTTGCTTCGCGAGGTGGACCTGACGGCGGTTCGAGGGCCGTACCTCGAGCTGATACGGCGATTGCGATATGCGGGAATCCAGATTTCCGACCGTCGGGCGGTCAAGCTGCAGCGGCCGATCGCCGCGAGCGCACTGCTGTGCGGGCGGATTCAGGCGGCGACGTCCGACCTGTGGGTCTTGCGGTACGTGTGGGACACCGAAGAGCAGGTGGAGGTGATCGCGTCGATTGTGCAGGATGCCATCCAGCGTGCAGGTCAAGGCGAAGGGCCTGCCCATCCGCGGTCGCGGCCGGGCGATGTTCCGGACGCCGAGGGACTGGCCCGAGACCTCGATCGAATCAATGCGCGGTTGAGCAGCGGCGAGCTTTCGCCGGCCGATCAGGCGTTTCTGCGCGACCAGGTCGCGCAGCTGTCGGCCCGGTGCCAATGGGTTCCGGAAGGGACGCAACGCGAGTTTCTCAACCAGCGGGTGGCGTCACTGTGGCCGGCGTTAGGGGGCAAGCCGTGAGCGCTCGCTGGGCCGCGCGGGTTCCTCTGTCTCAGGCCGCTGCGGCGGCCCGGCTTCGACTGGTTCCCCGTATCCGCGTACTGGCCGTCGACCCGTGGCTGTGGCTTCGCGGCGAAACGCTTGATGAGTCGCTCGACCTGCAGTTGCGTTCGACGCCCGGCGTCGAACGCTTCGTCCTGGGAGACGATGATCTCCTGACGCCCGTTGATCGGCGGGTGCCCGTTGGAAGACTCCCGGAAGGAACGTGGCAGCCGCTGGCTGACTGGCTCACGGTCGAATTGCCACCGAGCCGGCTGGCGGGCCAGTGCGACACTCGCGTCCCCCTCCGCATCGTCCGATCGCCCGATGTCCGCGAGGCCGGCCTCCTCCTGACTACCTGGGACGCATGGCATGCCTACGGGATTTCTGCCCCGCAAGTCCGGCTCGACGCCTGGATGTTCGCCGTGGCGGACGGAGGGCGGACCGTGGTCCGCGGCTCCCCCCCGCCACCAATTCCGGGCATTGCGCATGTCGACATGCAGGGAATCGCCGTGCCGTGCGGGTGGCATTGGGCCCCGCCCCTGGACACCGCCACGGTTCGGACATTGCTGGGAATTGATGCGACTTCGGTGGCGCTGTTCGACACGGAGGGCACATGGGAGCGGATCGGCGCGGACCAATTCGTGCGGGCCAGCCGTTCGGCACTCCGTGCGACCGAGGAGGCGATGCGTCAGGAGCGCTGAAACACGACCTCCGGATGCTTCAGTAAAGCAGCCTCGAGACGCCTGGGGACCATCCCTCTTGCCCGATCTGGCATCGTCTCTTAAGCTGGCCGATTCGTGGCCGGAAGAGCCGCGCTCGCACGAAGTCCGGGGAAGTGCTCTCCCGGCACAGGGAGGTTGCCGATGTTGCAGGTCTGGCCGGGGAGTCCGTATCCCCTGGGAGCCACGTGGGACGGTCGCGGTACGAATTTCGCCGTCTACTCGCAGCATGCCACGCGCGTCGAGCTGGTCCTCTTCGACACCGCGGACGCGTCCAAAGAGTCCCTCTGCATCCCCCTCCCCGAGCAGACCGAGATCGTCTGGCACGGCTACCTCTCGGGCATCAAGCCGGGGCAGCTCTACGGCTACCGCATCTACGGCCCCTACCAGCCCTCCCACGGCCACCGCTTCAACTCGCACAAGGTCGTCCTCGATCCTTACGCCAAAGCCATCGGCCGCGACATCCACTGGTCCGACCGGATGTTCGGCTACAAGGTGGGAGACCCTGCGGGCGACCTTTCGTTCGACAGCCGCGACAACGCCCCCTTCGCCCCGCTGGGCATGGTCATCGACCCGCACTTCCGCTGGGGAGGCGACAAGCATCCCCGCACGCCGTGGCACAAGACGCTCGTCTACGAGATGCACGTCCGCGGCTACACCATGCAGCACCCGGGTATCCCGAAACATCTTCGCGGAACCTACGCCGGCGTCGCCCACCCGGCCTCCATCAAACATCTCAAAGACCTGGGCGTCACCGCGATCGAGCTGATGCCCGTGCATCACCACGTCGACGATCGCCACCTCTGCGACCGCGGCCAGAAGAACTACTGGGGCTACAACACCCTCTCGTTCTTCGCCCCGGAAACCAAGTACGCCGCCGACAAGTCCGGCCAGGGCTCGGTCCGCGAGTTCAAGCGGATGGTCCGGACGCTCCACCAGCACGGCATCGAGGTCCTTCTCGACGTCGTCTACAACCACACCGGCGAAGGGAACCACCTCGGGCCGACGCTGTCGCTGCGGGGCATCGATAACGCGTCGTATTACCGGCTGCTCGACCGCGACCGCCGCTACTACATGGACTACACGGGTTGCGGGAACACGCTCAATATGACGAGCCCCCGCGTCCTGCAGCTCATCATGGACAGTCTGCGGTACTGGGTGCAGGAGATGCACGTCGACGGCTTCCGCTTCGATCTGGCGGCCGCCCTCGCCCGCGAGCACCACGACGTCGACAAGCTCGGGGCCTTCTTCGACATTATCCAGCAGGACCCGGTCCTGTCGCGGACGAAGCTCATCGCCGAGCCGTGGGATCTCGGCATCGGCGGGTACCAGGTCGGCAACTTCCCCGTCCTGTGGACCGAGTGGAACGGCAAGTACCGCGATACTGTCCGCGCCTTCTGGAAGGGGGACGGGCACGCGGTGTCCGAGTTCGCCACGCGGTTGTGCGGGAGCAGCGACCTCTACGAGCACAACGGCCGACGGCCATACGCGAGCCTCAACTTCGTCACCTCGCACGACGGTTTCACGCTGAACGACCTCGTCAGCTACAACCACAAGCACAACCAGGCCAACGGTCACGACAACCACGACGGCGACAACCACAACCTCAGCTGGAACTGCGGCGTCGAAGGCCCGACCAACGACGTCGTGGTCAACGCCCTGCGTGAGCGGCAGAAGAGGAACTTCCTGACGACGCTCCTGTTCTCTCAGGGGGTCCCGATGATCCGTAGCGGGGACGAGATCAGCCAGACGCAGGGGGGCAACAACAACGCCTACAACCAGGACACCCCGATCAGCTGGATCGACTGGAACCTCTCCGCCTCGCAGAAGGACCTGCTGCAGTTCGTGCAGCGGGCGGTGAAGCTCTGGAAGAAGCACCCGGTGCTGCAGCGGCGGAAGTTCCTGCAGGGGCGGAACATCCTCGGCGAATCGGTTCGCGACATCCACTGGCTGACGCCGGCCGGCCTTGAGATGACGTCGCGCGACTGGCACCACGCCCCGCGATGCCTCGGCGTGCGGCTCGAAGGCCGCATGATGGACGAGGTGGACGACAAGGGTCGCGCGATTGTCGGCTCGACCATCCTGCTGTTGTTCAACGCTGGCCACCAGGACGCCGAGTTCACGCTGCCGGAGCATCAGAAGCGCGAGTTCTGGTATCCGAGCCTCGACACCGCCCGCCCGAAGCTCGACCCGCAATGGTTCCACCAGCGGCAGCGCTACCGGCTCCGCGGCCGCTCACTGGCCCTGTTGGAACTTCGCCGCGTGCGCCCGGGCTTTCTCTTCCCGCTCATCCGCCGCTGGCACCGCCTGCGAAAGCGGCTCTCAAAGCGCCCGCGTCCGGCCCAGGTGGCCAACGTCGCGTCGGTCCTTCCGCCGGAGGTGACTCCGCCGGTCGATCCGGTGACCGCCGCCACCTCGACACCCGCCGGTTCGCCCATCGCACGGGCCAGCGCAGCGAGCACCAACGGCGAACACAAAGCCGAAGCGGCCAGTGCGTCGCCGACGTGATTCGTCATGTCCTGACCCCACCACGACGAGTCTGGCGGGGTTGGAAGTCCCGGACCTCGCTCACGCTTCGGCCGATCTGGGCGAGGGCTTCGAGGTCGCCTTCCGCGCCTCCTGGAACAGGGAAAAACCTTGAAATCCGAGGAAGAGCACGACCCCGGCGAACAGATAAACCATGATCATGTTGCGGTTGCTGACCAGCCGTGATCGTCCCGCCACACCCGGAAGAAACTCGATCGCCACGGTCGACCCTGCGGTGATCGGAGCGTCGATGGCCGTGGTGTCCGATTCCTGGCGCGGAGCGGCTCCATCGGCGAACGAATAGTCCACCTGCAGCTTCGTCTTCCGACGTCCCTTCGTCCCCATCACGACCGTCTCGTGAGCACTCACCACGGCGGCATCGGCCTTCTGCCCGAAGGCCAGGTACCGGAACTCGATCAACGAGTAATACCCGAAGACCAGCGACGCGACGATGAGGCCCAGAAACATCTTGAAGTTGCCGGATTCGTTGTCATCGGACATGAGAAGGGTCCAGATCTGGAAGAATGGAGTGAAGTCGACAGATGGTGCGACCCCTCAACACTGTACAGGTCGGACCATGAATTGCGACAGAATTCCGGACGCGGCTCATTCGCGGGCTCCGCGGCTCCGATCAGTAGGGCTCTCCGTTGGGCTGGACTCGCTTCCTGTGGTAGAATGACTGGTCTCGCCCGCTCATCCCGCCGCGTTACCCCTTCTCGATGGAATCCGCCCCGTGATGATCCCCCCCGGCTTCCTGATGTCGCGCCGTCAATCGCTCGCTGTCGGAGCGGCAGGGGTGGCGGGTTCGGCTCTCCCACCGCTCACGACGCCAGTGAGTGCAGCCCCGTCAAACGAGTCCGTCTCGTCCTACGGCGGCAAGGCGAAGACGGTTCTGATCGTTCATCTGAGCGGCGGGCTCAGCCAGCTCGACTCGCTCGACATGAAGCCGCAAGCGGCGGCCGAAATCCGCGGCGAGTTCAATCCCATCGACACCGCCACGCCCGGCATCCAGGTCTGCGAGCACCTGCCGAAGCTCGCCCAACAGATGGACCGCTGGTCGATCCTCCGCACCATCGCCCACCCCGAGCACAACCATCTCCTCGCGACGCACGTCGCCCTCACCGGCCGGGCCACGCCCGTCCCACGCGGCAGCGCCAGCGACCTCGACCGCGTCGAATCGCGGTACGACTTCCCGAATCTCGCCGCCGCCCTCGACTTCGTCCGTCCCCGCAACGACGGTATCCCGACCGGCGTCTCGCTTCCGAACTACTTCATCGAAGGCCCCCTCACCTGGCCCGGCCAGCACGCAGGGTTCCTCGGCGCAAAGCACGACCCCTGGCAGATCAACCAGGATCCCAACGACCCCAACTTCCGCATCGATTCGCTCAACCTGCAGCCCGGCGTGACGGCCCCGCGACTCTCCACTCGCCGTCAGCTCCTCGACCAGCTCAACCGTAACCTTGCCCCACAAGGCCGCCTGCAATCCTTCAAGGAGCAGCAGGAAGTCGCTTTCTCGCTTCTCACGTCGGCCAAGGTCGCCGAGGCCTTCCAGATCGAACGCGAAGAGGCGGCGGTCCGCGATCGATATGGCCGCAACAAGTTCGGCCAGTCGCTGCTCCTCTCCCGGCGTCTCGTGCAGGCGGGCGTCCCGATCGTCCAGGCGGCGATGGGCATCGTGCAGACCTGGGACACGCACGTCGACAACTGGGGCGCCCTCAAGAACCGGCTCCTCCCGCAACTCGACACCGGCCTTGCGGCCCTCATGGACGACCTCGCCAACACCGGCCTCCTCGAGCAGACCCTCGTGGTCGTCATGGGCGAGTTCGGCCGCACGCCGAAGATCTCGAACCTCCCGGGCCAGGCCCTCCCCGGGCGCGACCACTGGGCGTGGGCCTACTCGGCTCTCTTCTCGGGAGCCGGCATCCGCGGCGGCCAGGCCATCGGCCAGACCGACGCCGTCGCCGCTTATCCGGTGTCGCGCTCGTGGTCGCCAGCCGACGTCCTCACGACGCTCTTCGACGGACTCGGCGTCAGCCACGAAGCCATGGTCATCGACCCGCTCGGCCGTCCGAATCACCTCCTCAACGGCGACGTGATCGACCCGCTCTACACCGGCCGCAGCGTGTGAGCCGGTAGACGCGTCATCCGAATCCCGATACCTTCCTGCGAAGAGGTTTCCGCTTCGCGTCGCACGGAAGGCAGGCCCATGACGGCCGATGATCGTCCCGAGTCCGAGTCGCTTCTCTCGCGCCGCCAGGTTCTCACGGCCTCGGCCGCCGCCCTCGGAGCGGTTTCGTTCGCCACGGCCGACGACAAGCCCGCAGCTCCGGCGGCCGCCTCGGGCAAGCCCCTCAGAATCGGCGTCATCTCGGCCACCATCCGCGGCAAGCCGCAACCCCGCAACGGCCACACCTGGCACTTCGCCAGCTACTTCCATCCCACCATCGATCTCGACGCTTTCTGCAAGTTCGTCGATCCTGGTTCGGCGAAGTTCTTCAAGGACTACGTCCGCAATCCGAAGATGCAGTTCGATCTGCTCCCGTTCAATACAGTCATCGACTGCTACTACGATCCCGTCCCTCAAGGCGCCATCGACTTCGCCAAAGCCTTCCCAGGCGTCGAAGTGGTGAAGTCGGTCGAAGAGATGGTGCAGCGGGTGGACGCCATCTGGCTGGGCGACGCCTCCGGCTACGGCGACGATCACTACGACCTTTGCGCGCCGGGGCTTGAGAAAGGTCTCCCCACCTTCTGCGACAAGCCGATTGGGGAGACCCCGCAAGGAACGAAAAAGATCCTGGACTTCGCCGAGAAACACAAGGCGCCCATCATGTCGTCGAGCCTCTTCCGCCACGAATGGGGGACGGAAGCCGCGCTGCGGATGCGGGACTCAGGGACGTTCGGCAAGATCCACTACGTCGTCGCGAGCCTGCAGAGCGGCTACAGTCACGACGCCTGGATGGTCTACGGCCAGCATCCCGCCTGGATGGTGATGACGCTGATGGGCGCGGGGGTCGAAGCGGTCAGCCTGTATGCCCGCGAGAACGCCTGCCACGCCCTCGTCACGTGGCCCGACCGCATGCCGGCCGAAATCTGGTATGGCCGCCCCAGCGAGACCTTCCTCTACAACCACACCGAGGTCCATTTCGAGAAGAAGAAGTTCGAATATACGCCCGCCATCGAAGGAGACTTCTGGTACGGCCACCATTACGAGATGTTTCGCATGGCGGCGACCTTCCTCGAAATGGCGAAGACGAAGGTCGAACCCGTCCCGCACCAGGAAATCCTCGAAGTGACCGCCATCATCCATGCGGGCCGCAAGTCGCGGCTCGAAAAGGGCCGGCTGGTTGAACTGGCCGAGGTGATGAGCTAAGAGGATGGAGAGATTGAGGGACAGAGGGACGGAGTGACAGACGGATTGAGAGAAGCAGATACGGATTTCGTCCCCAACCACGTCCTTCTGATCCCTCGATCCCCCCATCGCCCTATCTCTCTGTCTCTCCATCCCTCAATCTCTCCATCCTCTTCACCCCGTGCGCGATACCCTCGAATTCTTCCGGCAGTTCCGGCAGCGGTTTGAAACGACGGGGGCCGTCGCGCCCAGCAGTCGTTTTCTCGCGAGCGCCATGACGCGCCACCTGCGGCATCGCCCGAACCGTCCGGTCCGCGTGCTCGAAGTCGGACCGGGGACCGGGGCGGTCACGAACCACATCGTGCGTCTGTTGCGTGATGGCGATCGTTTCGACCTGGTCGAGCTCAACGAGTCGTTCGCGGGAATCCTGAATCGTCGTTTCAGCAACGATCCGGCGTGGCAGTCGGTGGCCTCTCAATCGAAGGTCCACGTCTGCCCGATCCAGGAGTTCAAGCCCGACGGCCCTTACGACTTCATCATCTCGGGGCTGCCGTTCAACAATTTTCCGTGCGCCCTCGTTGAAGACATTCTCGGAACGTGCCTGACGATGCTGCATCCGGACGGCATCCTCTCGATGTTCGAGTACATGTATGTCCGGCCGGTCCGGGGGTTCGTCGGCAAGCGGGCCGAGCGGGAGCGGATCCGCAAGATCGAGTCGATCCTGCAGACCGCCTTCCAGAAGCACCGCGTCCGCCGCGACTGGGTCTTCGTCAACATCCCCCCCGCGTGGGTCCAGCACCTGAAGCATCCGGCGGCAGAGTAGTTCTGCGTTCGATGCAATTGGGTGCAGTGACCTGAATGGTCTCACCCGTTCGGCCGGTCGATCGGAAACGCAAGTGTTGGCGGACTCGGTGCGGGCTGCGCGGGTGCATTCGCCGCACGGCGCTCCTTCACGTCCGTGGAACGCCAGAGGATCGCCACGACAATCGCCGCAGCGCCCACGGCCTGGCCCCAGTTGCTCCCGATCATCATCAAGCCAGCGAACAGGGCAACGGTCAGGAGCGCTGCCCGGTCGGTGGTCACGATCCCCGCGGCGCTCAGGATGAGAAGCATCAACCCGGCAGTCGTCGCCAGAAAGAGCCCGATCAGATTCGTCAGGAACGCGAGGGACGCGAGCGCTTTGGGGGCTTCGTGTGTGGACATCGACGCGATCATCGACAATCCGATCAGCAGCACGATTCCGAAGGCCCCCAGGATCAACCAGCCAAGAAGGCGCATACAGAACCTCTATACAAAAGAACGCGCGTCCTCCGCCGTGTACGGGAACGCTCGGGAGCCATACCAAGTCTTCCGTTCCTCATGAGAGGATATTACACCTTATCACTCCGGCATTCGATTCCCATCACGACATCGCCTTGGCCGAGTGCCGCACCCCCGCCTGCACCTGCAGCACCGGCTGCGCCCGCTCGCCGCTGCACAGCACAACCAGCAGGTTCGACACCAGCGCGTCCCGGTCGGACTCTTTCACCTCGAGGCCGGCAGCTTTCAAGCGATCCATCGCGTCGCGGACGATGGCCACCGTTCCTTCGACGATCGTCTTGCGTGCGTCGATGAGGGCCAGCGCCTGCTGCCGCATCAGCATCGCCTGCGCGATCTCCGGCGCGTAAGTCAGGTCATTCAGCCGCACGTTCAGGATCCGGATGCCGGCCGGATCGACCGCTTCCTGCAATTCCGACATCAGCGCTTCGCTGACCGGAGCGCTTTCCTTCTTCAGACACGGCCGATGCTCGTCGCCCGACTCGTACGGAAACTGCGCCGCCACGCGCTTCACGACCGCCCCCGCCTGATCTTCGATGAACTGCCGGTAGCTCTCGACGTGCAGCGCCGCCTTGTAGGTGTCGTCGACGCGGTACACCACCACCGCGCTGATCTCAATCGGGCTGCCGTTGAACTCGACGACCGTCTCGGTGTCGAGGCTGAGCGTGGTATCGCGCGTCGAGATGCGGAAAAGCGACCGTCCGACGGGATTGATCCAGCGAATCCCCTGCGTCTTGAGCGTCGTCACATACTTCCCGAACCGCACGACGACGATTTCTTCGCGCGGATTGACGATGAAGAAGCCGAACAGCAGGATCGGCGGGAAGATCAATGTGATGAGAACGATGAAAAGGAGTTCGAGCATTCCCTGGTTGGCGTCTTCGGGTGCGTCGTAACGGGGGGCCATGGTCGCATTCCGTGAGTCGGAGAGTCCCGGACGGGAGAAGTTCCCGTGCGGCACAGTCTCCATAGAACGGAACGGTGACGCCAGCGTCCTGGATCACGCCGACGATCGGCCGGAAAGCATCCCGGCGGCGTCGCTCGCGCGCTCGGCATTCGTCAATCGGCGGAAGCGGTCGCGACAACCTTCGAGCATCGAAGCATAGTCGCCCGCCCAGACTTCGTCCGACCAGATCTCGACTTCGCAGAATCCGCGATAGCCATGCTGGTTGAACGCGCGAAGGATGTCGCCCAGCGGGAGATTGCCGTCGCTGGGAAGTTGGCGTTCGTTGTACGACCGCGGGACCTCGCGTCGATCGCTGATGCGGACCACCGAGGTGAGGGGCGCGATCTGCGGGATGCGGTCGAGCAGGTCGTCTTCGGTTCCGAGGTGATACGCGTCGAACGCCAGACGAACGCGCGGATGATTGCACAGGTCGAGAATCTCGAGCGTCTCGTCGAGAGTCGAAAGCCACGTCCATTGCCGCGCGTAAATGGGGTGCATCGGCAGGACGGCCAGATCGATGTTCTTCGATTCGGCATGATCGGCGAGCGACTTCAGCGCTTCGACGAACAGCCGCCGCGAGTGATTCGCGGTATGCATTCCCCGCGCCCCGCTGACGACCACCACGCATTCCGCGCCGACGGAGCTGCCGAGATTGATGGCCTCGCGAGTTTCCTCGACCGCTTCGTCGTAGCTCAACCCGAACGATCCGGTGAAGCCCCCCGCATACGAGAGGCTGCTGACCGACATCCCCGCTTCCAGCACCAGATCGACCGCTCGTTCCTCTCCGAAGTCCGTCAGCTTCTGACGCCACAGGCCAATCGCGGGTATCCCGGCGTCCTGGTATCCGTTGACATCCTCCGGCATTGTCCAGCGGTACGTCGTGATCTGGTTCATCGAGAGCCGGCCCACCGGCAAGTTGCCGGTGCGGGGCTCCATCGGCCCTTCCGCAGGCTCCACTTCCGGATGCGATCGCAGTGCGACGTCTTGTCTCACGTGTAGTTCCAATGGCGGGAAGCGACGTTAGCAGGAGGCAACGCGGAATCAGCAGGGGCGGCGGCGCAAAATCAACGATCGGGCCGCTCGGGGAGAGGATTCCCACGAAGGCGCGCACCCCACGCACGGCCATCGGGCGAAGAGCCGCGACGCGGTGCGGTTGGAGGGGAGGGTCAGCCGGCCGTGGTGATCTTCACCGCCGGATCGTCGGCCACATTAACCCAGACATGCACGTGCGGGGTGCCGCGGAAGTGCCAGACGAAGCTGGGCCCTTCCAGCCGCCACACATCCCACACGCCGTCGTCTCCCAGATCGCCCGACTTGTAGAAGGACAGGCTGCATCGCTCGAGCCCGCCCTGGGCCTTGAGGCATCGCAGGGCTTCGTCGCGGTCGGTGGACCGGTAGGGCTCGACCAGCGCGTCGAGGACTTTCTGCAGATGTTCGAGCTGATCCTTCGAGAGGTCTTTCGCCGCAATTCCGGGGAAATCCCCCTCCTTGCCGCGGAAGTGGACCTCGCGTTCCTTCGGCTGCTCGGCAATGAGAGCCTTCTCACGCTGCTTGCCGTCGAGCATCTGGTACAGGGCGTTCGCCTTGAGCGCCTGATGCCAGAAGATGTTGCCCGGGTGATCAATCTTTTCGTTGAAACCCGACGCGGCGTGACCATAGAAGATCGGACCGCCGAAGGCCGTGTGCTCGGTGCTGTCGCCATCGCAGCGGATGGTGAGGTGGCGGCCCGTCATCACGAATTCGAACTTGCCCGAGCCCGGCTCGCCGAACAGGGCGATCGACTGTTGCTTTCCGTAGCCTCCCGCGTCGTCCTGCAACTGCTTCTTGATCCGGTCTTTCCAGTCGGGGTTATAGAGGCCCCAGAAGATGGCCTCGATGATGTCCTGCTGGTCCCTGGTGTAGAAGCCGCTGTTGAGCTTGTGGGGGTTGATCTGCCAGTTATTGCTGACATGGGCCCGCAGCAAACCGCGGTCGTCCTTGTGATCCCACGGGAAGGCGATCTCTTCCTTCTGCTTCGGAGTCAGGCTGTCGTAGAGCTTCTTGACGAGCGATTCCGGTGCAGCCGGCTTGGTGTCGTCCGCCGCCACCCCATTCGCGTTTCGCAGCGAGGGAGCGATCACGGCCGCCGCAGCCGAGGCGCTCACCACGCGGACGAACTGCCGCCGGGTGACCGAAGATGATGACGACGGATCGCAGTCGGGGCACGGACGCTCGACAGCCATCGCCGACTCCTGGTGGGAAAAGGGGAACCCTGAGTGAGGGAGGAATCCCTGACGAGTGGGGATTCACGAGTCGCTCATAGTATGCGCGCGAAACGAGCCAAAAGGCAAACGGTTTCAAAGGAAGTTTTCGGGGCGCTTTGGAGAATCATGCGAAGACGCGCACACGTCACGAGATGCGGTTTGCGCGGACCGCGCAAAATGGAAAAAGCGACGCGCTCTGGGGTCCTCCATCGCCTGCGTTTCGATGCAAGCTGCCAATCTCCTCAGCAATCAAAACGATCAAAAACCTCGGGAATTCCCGGAGTTTTTTGTTCTCATCGAAGCCGACGCCTCGGAAGCTCCAAAGCGATCGAGGAGTTCTTCCGTCGAACGCGACGAGTCATTCGCAAGTCCGTGCAAGTCCATGACGGTTGTGACAACGGATTGGATGCGTTGCTCGCGCGTCCGTCAAAGACGATCGTCGCCATCGCGCACGCGTTCCATTTTTGCTCATCATGACGAAGGCTCGATCGCGACCTTCGCGCGTTCATGCCGGAAGCGGGTGCGACGCGTACGGAAGCCGCTCACAATCTCGTGGAAAACATGACTTCCAATCCTCCAACGACAACCGTCGTGATGGCCAGCATCCACGCGAGACGGTCTCCGGCATCGGCGGGGAGCGCCCGAAGACCGAAGCTCGAACCAAGCCCATGCCACACGATGAACCCGCCCGCGAACAACGCGAACCCGACGCCGGCAATCACTGCGACCGGACTTCCCAGTCGCAGCAGGTCGGCGGTGTCGCCGGCGGGATCCCAGAGGGCCGTCATCAGGTAACCGCCGTTCGCCACCAGGCAGAAGCCGGCGAAGACGCGCAGCAGCCAACCGACGGCAACCGGCGCCCGAGGCCGCAACACGGACCACGCCGCCAGTGGTGCAAGCGCACCCAACAACGGCCCGCACCAGACCACCGGATGAGGGTGGGGGTTGGGATCGACGTCGGTCCGTGAGATCGCCAGCGGATGAAGCACGACCTTCGCGATCCGCCCGCCGCTGAGCATTGCCGCCAGCATGTGTCCGCACTCATGGACGGCTTGCATCATCAGCCACGACCAGGCGGCCACCACGAGACCGAGCACGGCTTTCTGCCACCGCGAGAGTTGCATGGGAGTCGCGTCGGAAGGCCGCATGATCGGTCAGTCGACCTGGAATCGGTCGATTGGCCAAGGCCGCTACGCATCCTTCGCGGCGATTTCAACGGAATGCCACGAGTTGAACAGGTAGCCCTTTTGATTCCACGGCGGCATCTGCGGCTGAACGTTCCCCTTCGCGTCAGTCACTCGAACCGTCAACCGTTTCGTCTCCTTCGTCACGTTGACGTCCGCTTCCCAGAGGCTCCAGCAGAATTCACGCTTCGGTGAAGTGATGCGGCCGGCGGTCCATGTCTTGCCGCCATCGGTCGAAACCTCCACCTTCTCGACCGGGTTGTCGGCAATGCCGGTCGGCAACGCATACCCTCGGACTTTCGCCATGCCCGGAGCCACTTTGTCCCCGTTGCTCAGCGATGCAATCGCTCCGTTGACCGGATAAGTCAGGATCGGCTCCGCCTTCCTGACCTCCTCCGCCTCACCCGTCAGCAGCACCTTGTAGACTTCCGACATGAAGTAGTTCGGCGAGCTCCGGTCGCTGACGACGATCTTTCCGAGCCACTTGACGCTGCGCGCACCGATGTAACCCGGCGTCACGGTCCGAACGGGGAAACCGTGATCGGCGGTCAGCGGGCGATCATTCATCGTCGTCGCCAGTAGCACGGCCGAACCCTCTCTGTCGGACATCGCCTTCTCGAGCGGGATCGATCCGCCGAACGCGGTGGTCGAGCCGTCCGGCTTCTTCACCGTGTCGACCGCCTCGAACCAGATGTGCTTCGCCTCGGCCTTCACCCCCGCACGCTTCAAGACGTCGGCCAGCCGCACGCCCCCCCAGGTCGCATTGCCGATCGCCGCGGAGCCCCACGGAACGCCCGGGATCGGCTTCACGGCGCTCATCTCGGCCCGCCGGTTCCCCGCACACGTCATCGTGGCGGTCGACTTGGTCATTGCGTGCTTCGCGAGATCCGCCAGCGTGAGCTCGATCGGCTTCTCGACGAGCCCCTCGATTGTCAATCGCCAGGACTTCGGATCGAGCTCGGGCGTGTTCCCATGCGTGCGGACATAGAACGAAGAGATCGGCGTCAGCCACGACCCCAGGAGATCGGCTGGCGGCGGCTCGGCGTTCATCGGCTCGCGGGTGTGGACCCGGAGCTTCTTCCCATCGCGGAGCGGCGCCTCGTCCGCAAGGGCCGAGTGTGTTCCCCAACGGCCAATCCCCACGAGCGGCAACGTTGCGACGGCCGCACCAAGCCAGCGTCGACGCGAGAGTGGAGCTTGTGGCAAGAGTTCAATCCATGGAGCGGTCATGGAGAGTCCTTCGGGGTCGAGGGGTGATGTTCAAAGGGGAATTCGCGCCGTTGGC
>JADZEF010000163.1 GCA_020850695.1 Planctomycetaceae bacterium
CCCAAGGTGAGACCTCACGCCAGTCCCGACGCGCATGCCGGTGGGTGATGCGAAGCTCGTTCCAATAACAGGGATTGCGGTTTCTTGAGCCGTTCCAAGAACAAAGAACGGGTTTCGCTCGGATCCTCCGAAGGCAAGAAAATCGGGCTTTACGAATCCAGGACTTCTTCCAGGGCCGATTGAACTATGAGGAGAACGCTTCCAGACCGCAGACATGGAGTCGCAGGAACCGACGCCTACCGCATTCACGCAATCTGCGGGCGGCTGAATCCTTGCATTTCCGGATTCTCGGTGGTTCTCCCCGGAGTTTCCGACCGCATGGAACGCTAAAATGGGTTGCTTTGCATAGCACTCATCTAGGGTTGTCGTCCAAGCGTGGGGTTCGTTGTCTTCTACCGGCCAGTTGGGACCGAGGCTGATGTTGCAGAAGTCGTACTTGCGGTTTCTATCTTCCAGTACCGCCTTGATCCTATGAAGGACGTCAAAGTAGTCGTCGTCGTCATCGTCGTCAGTGTCTCGGCCGGTATTTTCGTCCAGAACTCGGTAATGGTCGATGTGGCAGTATGGCCTCGGAAGTTGTTCGCCTTTCGTGATCGGCCCGAACAGTGCCGCTGACGTCACGCCTAGGCCGTGCTCTTGGAATTTTGGAACAGGGGGGCCAATTCCATCCGGTTCGATGAGCCTCACCCATTTGTCTAGGCCGTGGCCGCTTGGCAATCCCCCATCGAAGATGACGCAGCGCTGGCTCGGATCAATGACGCCTCCGGTCGGGAGCTTGCAGTCGAATGTCTTTGGAGATCCGATGCTTCGGTAAATTGGCCGAAGTCGCGGCATTGATCGAGCAATACGGAGTTGCTGAAAGGCCGCAACTTTACGAACGACACTCTCTTCGGCATGGAGAGGGACAAAGCAAAGGCCACCGTTATAAATCCGCTTCTCAGTTCGGACCTCTGCGCCCATTGCCGTTGCGAATACGCTGAACGCTTCGACGATCACATCGGAATTTTGTGGGGATTCCACATGGAGCACAATTTCCCAGGCGGTTCGCTTGCCTTCGTCTTTTCGGACTCGAATCTTGTCGGCCGGATCCTGAATTGTCACATCTTCAAGTTTCGTGAAGTCCTTTGACGCCGCCGTGCTACCCTCCCACGAATTCACTCGGCGAGAGAGCTTCGCAATTTCGTCTCTATCTCCCGCTACGAACAGTTGTGCGGTTGGTTGCGCTACGGGGTGGCCATGTTTTTTCAGAATCTTCGGATGCTGTTGTTCTGGGATAACTTGGGCTTCGCGACTTCCAATGGCACGCAGCCTTGCTTCCGCGAGCATCGCACCGGGAAAGTCGCTCTTGGGGAGAAACGAAGGGTGCATCGTCAGGATGGCAACGGCTTGGTTGCCGGGACACGCGCCGGGTGGAAGCGCCGCGATTGTTCGCTCGACGTGGCGGATGCGCGGTGTAAGCCTCTCTCTCGCGCGATCGAGGGAATACGGTTGCCACTTCTCTCCAGATCCGCCCGGCGGATCGATTTTCGTCATCAAGCGTTCGCCGTACCCCAAAAGAAAGTTGATGGCCATTCTCACGCCTCCCCATCCGTAGATAGAACTTTGTGAATTGTCGCCCGATGCACGCCCGTCAGAGCGCTAGCCATCCTCTCGGACACACCGGCGTTTGTCAGTGCGATAGCCAAAGCCTTCCGCTCTTTGGCTGGCAATCGAGACGCATGACGCCCGATCGCATCGTGTAGCCGATCCGTCAGAGAAGATTCACGGATGATCGCCTCTCGTCGAGCGCGCAAAATCTCTCGCTCCATGTCGCTATACGACATCCCTTGAAACCCCGCAGACATTGCGGCGATGGTGGGCTCGTCGACATCACTACCCGCAAGGAATGTGCGGATTGCGTTCTCAATCTGAGGGCCTTCGGGGAGCGCGAATTCAACGACCATATCAAACCTTCGCCAAACCGCTGGATCAAGAAGTTCGGGATGGTTCGTGGCCGCGATCAGAATTCCATGCGATGGCCAAGACTCGATCTCTTGGAGAATTACTGTAACCAGCCGCTTCAATTCTCCGATCTCTGCAACGTCGTCTCGCCGCTTCGCAATCGCGTCGAACTCATCAAGTAGCAACACGCATTCAATGCTCTTTGCGTAGTCCAGCACATTGCGAACGTTGCTTCCGGTTCGACCGAGGAAGCTGCTCATCACGGCAGACAGATCCAGCGTCAAAAGCGGGCATCGCATCTCAGACGCCAGCCACCGCGCGCTCATAGTCTTCCCGACGCCGGGTGCCCCACAGAGAAGCAACGATCGGGTCGGTTGTAGATCAGCGTCTGCCAATTCCAATTTCTTCGATCGCTCCGCAATGACTTGCCGAAAAGCGTCTCTCGCTCCGTCTCCCCAAAGCGGCTCGGCCATGCCTGCGGGAACTTCGGTTCTCGCCAGTTCGAGCCGAGAATCAAGATCAACCGGGAGCATCGCCGGCGACTCTCGAAGAATCTGCCCGCGACCCGGAACCTCTGCGCTGACGAGCTTCCGAAGCCTCTCTGTCAACTCGGGGTCAGTCCCCTTGAGGCGACGGGCAACCCGGCGAATGTACAGAGAGACATCCTCTCGGCTACCCTCCAGTGCGAGCCTAGCTATCTGGTACAAATCGTCTTTGATTTTGGAAATCTGTTCCACGTGTCGCCTCCCCCTCCATGATTGTGGCTGAATGCCCGCTCTTATGGTATCGGACAGAGTGGTACAATTGCAACAAGAAATCGAAAAAGTGTACCACATGGCTTGAATCGGGATGTCCTTTCAAGCACGACGGTCAGTATGAATCGACTCTCCACTGACCGTCGTGCCGCAATCGGCCGCTGCCGATCCGGGCCATCACGACTGCATTGACCACATCCAGCCCCGTCCCCCGGCGGGGCTTTCTCTGCGCCGCGCGTTACCATGCGCCCATGCGTACCGCCTTCATCCTCCTGCTGCTGACCGCCCCGCTCCCCGCGGCCGAACTGACCGGCCGCGTCGTGGGCGTGACCGACGGCGACACGATCACGGTCTTGGACACGAACAAGGTTCAGCACAAGATCCGCCTCGAAGGCATCGACGCGCCCGAGTCGAAGCAGGCATTCGGCACGAAGGCGAAGCAGGCCCTCAGCGACCGTGTCTTCGGGAAGGAAGTGCGGGTCGAGTGGAAGGGGAAGGACCCCTACGGCCGCATCCTCGGCCACGTCCACGCCGGCAAGGATCACGTCAACCTGTCGATGGTCCGTGACGGTTTCGCCTGGCACTTCAAGCGGTACAACAAGGATCAGAAGCTTGCCGACGCGGAGGTCGAGGCCCGGGAAGCCGGCCGCGGGTTTGTGGGCCGACAGGGGGCCTGTCCCGCCGTGGGATTTCAGGAAGCGGGCGAGAGAGAAGGCGGCCGCGAACTGAAGCGACTTTTCGTGCCCGAAGGCTGACCTCTTGGCGCTCTGGCCAGCTCCATTTATTTTCAAATGGCGTGACCCGATCCTGACCTCATGGAGCCCTCCCATGAAGATCTTCATCGACCTCAAGCGTGACCGCCTCGGCTGGTGGCGTGCATCATTCGAAGATTCCCCACACGAAACGTACGGCGGGTTCTCTCCCCGGGCCGCGCTCCGGAGCCTGTTCGCCTGCAATCCTCATCGCTTCATCGACGAGTCGCGGATCATCGCCATGGACCCTGTCTCGCCGACGCACCTGCGATTCCGGGTGAAGACGCGAGTCGAGCGCCTGGCCCTCGCCAGAAGCCGGTGACATCACTCGCACATCGCCCGCGGCGGGCTGTGGTCGTCAAGGAACTCGTTCCGCCGTGGGAGTTCAGGAAGCAGGCGAAGGAGAAGGCGGCGAAATGATCGAACGATTTCTCACGACAAGAGGACCGGAGTTGTCAGCAACCGAATGACCGAGGTTGGCGGTCACGAACCCGAGCGCAGAATGAAGCCGCCCCGACCTGGAGCCTTACCAAGCGGGGCGGAACGTCGTCATCCCTTCTTTTGCGGCCACCGCTCAATCGGCTCGGGTCTCATCGCGTCCGCGGGCATCGTCCACATCGGGCGGTTTTTGGCGTTCCTCTTCAATCGCACTCCGGGGATGCGCCCGGCTTTGCACCATTTGACCACAATCCCACGAGACACCCCCCACTGTTCAGCGGCCATCTTGACCGTCATGCGGGTGGCCTGATCGAGTGTCATAGAGGTCGAACGGGATCTTTGTGGGACGGCGTGGAGAACGAGCATCCTAGCGAGGACAACTAGCCAAAGCGATATTCACAGGAGCAAAATAAGC
>JADZEF010000164.1 GCA_020850695.1 Planctomycetaceae bacterium
CGTCGCGATGAAAGGCGGCAACCTGTGCGTCGGTCAGCGTGAAACCACTCATGGGGAATCCATCCTGCGAAGGCAGTAAAGGCTCGTCCGATTGTCGACTGCCATCGTACCTCTGTGGCTCGGTCAGAGGTTAGGCCGTGCCCAATCGCCGTGAAGCCGCGTCGGACTCACCGGCGGAACGAACGGCGTTTTTTCGCGTTGCTTATCCCCCCTTTCGTCTTGGGGAAGGCCTCCGAGAGATCCACACGCCGGCGGCCAAACTTCGTGCGGAGCAGGAAGGCGACTTTTAACGAACGAAGCCGGGCGGATGCCATCGCACCCGCCCGGCTCTCGATTGTCACTTGAGCGATTCAAGGCCGCTCACTTCGCGATCCTCGGCGGAAGCTGCACGGGAGCCGGCCCAAACGGCCCCTTGATCGCCTTACGCATCAACTCATTGTGGTTGGCTGGGGGGGCCGTGGGTAAGGCATGGAACTTCGGCTCAACGTCAGCGGGAGAGAGCACCCCCGGTGAATTGAGGCGCTCGCCAAACGGCTGGGCACCGGCCGCGAAGTGAGGTCGGGGAGGCGAAGGCAGACTTGATTCCTCAGATCCCCCATAGGTTCCGCGAAATTGAGTTCCCATCTGCGGGAGCGACACTTCCTGAAGCTGCTCGAGGAAATCGGCGATCTCGCGGTGAGCGGCCTGCGACTGCGTGATGATCAGCATGCCGGGCAGCGTCTCGATGACGGCCGTCGGCGGATCGCCGTGGTGGACCATCTCGAGAGCCGAGAGGCCCCCCTGGAACAACGTCGCCGCCCCGTGAATCGCAAGCTGGCCGACTCCGGCCGCCGCCTGCGAGATGGCGTCGGTCGATGCCGTCCCCGCGGGAGAGGCTGGCGCGCCATTCGCCACCACCTGCGGCGTGACGCCACCCGCCATCTGAATGGCGGTGCTGTAGTATCCCTGAACGAGCGAGCCGAGGACATTGGGCGTCGCGCACTTCGCCGCGAGCTTCTCGGCCATCTCGTTCACCTGCGACCGCCAGCTCCACGGCCGCACCGTGTGCGTAAGGATCTGGGCGACCCGCTCGGTGGGACAGTTCGGCAGCATCGGCACACGATAGATCCGCGTCTCCTTCCGCAGATTGGCGGTCATTCGTGTCGTCACCAGCACGCCGTCGTCAACGACGAGGTAGGCCAGGTCGTTGGCACACGTCAGGCGGACCGGGAGGCCCATCTCGGCCCCCAGTTCATCCGCCGAACCCGCTGGCGTCAGGGCTTCGAGCATCTGATTGAGGGCCGACTCGATGCTCGCGTCTTCCAGCGAAAGCGACTCGACCGAAACGGCGGTGTGACGGAGCGAGTCGATGCCCGTTGTTCCCGCATAGGCCACGGACGCCTTTCCTTCGCACGCTTCGTCCGAAGACTTCGGGCAGCAAGAGGCAACCGGGCAATCGGCAGGACACGAGGCGGCCGCACAGCACGCCGCGGCGGGCGCTTCGGAAGCATTCTCAACAGGCTTTCGCGACTTCAGCAGGGCGAGATAGGCCGGCTCAGTGATCGCGCTGCTCGCCTGGAAATGCATCGACTCCCGCGTACCATTCGGGTGAACGATAACCGTCGTGGGGATCGCGTTGACGTTGTACTTCGACACCAATTCCGGCGATTGGTCAACATTCACACGAACCCCGACGCAGTCGGTTTCCAGCGCCTTCAAGACGTCTGGCGATTCCAGGACCTTCGCCATTTTCCGGCACGGACCGCACCACGTTGCTTCGAACTGCACGACCAGCGGCACCTTCCGCGAACTGGCCTCGGCTCGTGCCTTTTCGAAGCTGGTGTGCCACGCCCCCTTCGCGGGTACTTCCGCGACTGCGGCCTCATTCGTCTTCGCTGACAGCGGACAAGCGGGGCACGCGGCGGTGACATCCGTCGCGTTCGACTCTTCCACGGCCAGTGCCGCGGGGAGCGCCCCGTCCGCCACCAGGGTGAACGTGGCAGGCTGGGTCGCGGCGGCCTTGGCGTTCGCACCCGCGTCGGTAAATTCCAGAGTGACGCCCTGAATCGTCGCTCCGACCACAACGGGCTGAGCGACGGGCGCACGGCCAATGGCCACGGACGCTGCCGAATTCGCGATCAGTCCCTGAAGAATGACCGTCTGCGTCTCTTCCGGCTTTGTTCCCGTCGACATTAATGAAATGACGCCGACGTTCGGGCTCGCCTTGAGAGGCTCCGGGCCGTATTGGATCGCAGAGGCAGGTGCGGACGCGGCGGGAACCGGCCCCCCATTCGACAGACGGAACTCGGCCGCGGCAGGAAAGTATTGGATTTCGTCCCGCAGGTAGTAAGCCGAGGGAAGTGTCTGGCCGCTGACCGCGGTCGGCGACTTCGGTGCGCAGCTCAACGGCATGCAGGCTGTCGGCCCGCAGGCTGCCGGCGCACATGTCGCCGGCGTGCAGACGGTCGGCGGGCATCCCACATCGGGGATGTCGAAGGAATCATCACTCAACAGTGTCCGCAACGTCGCCGCATCAAACCGGATCGCGATGCGGTGCTTCGTCCGCACGTGTTCGATCAGTTCCGCCAGCGTGATGGTCTCGCGGCCTTTTAGCGGCAGGTCGAGCGGGGCCTGAAGCTGCTGCTCGATCCGCTTCCGCTTCGCCGTGCTTCCCGCGACGGCGGACGGCCTGTGAGCGGCTGGCGAGATCACGACGTGGAACGCCTTGTCTCCGGCTATTCCGGCTGAGTTGGCCAGACAGGCGGAGAACAGCACTCCGGCGGCCAGAAGAGTACGACGCATCGAATGCCCTCCCTGAGATCGATGACTTGCTGACGACGGACGCTCCATCGTCCGGCGGGATTGTGGCCCGTCCTTGTAAATCCTGCAATACGCGTTCTTCGCACCGCGGCCCTCGCGTTCGAGGATCCCCGTGACTTCCCCCAAAGCTCGTCGCTCGTTGATTGGAACGCGGATTCCCCCGGTGCGGGATTGCGTCCGCCGCCGCAGCGAAGCATCATCTGGGGTGTCTGCTCACCCTCAGGAGAACTCCGTGGCCGGAATGACTTCCAGCGCGCATCCGATCGTCTCGGGCGCCGACCCGACGCGCCCCGCCGTCAATCCCGAAGAGGCCGCCATCCTCATCTTCGGAGCGTCGGGAGACCTCACCGCCCGCAAGCTCCTGCCGGCCCTGTTCCAACTCTGGAAGGAAGGCTTCCTTTCGGACCGCGCCCCGATCGTCGGCGTCGCCCGCCGCGACAAGTCGGACGACGAGTTCCGCAACGAGATGCGCGACGGGGTCTCTCAATTCGCCCGCACGGGCGCATTGACCGACGAGGACTGGGCGAAGTTCTCCCAGCGGCTTTACTACCGCCGGCTCGACTTCACGCAGGAAGAGGCGTTCCGCGCCTTCCGCGGGCAGGTCGAAGAACTCGAAAAGTCGTCCGGCGTCTCGGGACGGCGAATCGTGTACCTGGCCACGTCGCCCGACCTCTTTCTTTCGTCGGTGGAGGGACTCGGCAAGGCGGGGATGATCCCGCACGGCAACGGCGACGGCTCGCTGCGGGTCGTCTTCGAGAAGCCGTTCGGGCACGACCTCGCGTCGGCTCAGAAGATCTCGCACGACCTGGGCCGGTTGCTGACCGAAGACCAGATCTACCGCATCGACCATTACCTCGGCAAAGAGACCGTCCAGAACATCCTGTTGTTCCGCTTCGGCAACTCGATCTTCGAACCTCTCTTCAACCGCACGCACATCGACCATGTGCAGATCACCGTGGCCGAGTCGCAGGGGATCGAGCGCGGCCGCGGCGGGTACTACGACGAGTCGGGGGCGCTCCGCGACGTGCTGCAGAATCACGTCCTGCAGTTGCTCTGCCTCGTGGCGATGGAGCCGCCGGCCCTGTTCGACGCGAAGTACATCCGCGACGAAAAGCTGAAAGTGCTGCAGTCGCTCGCTCCAGGACGCCCGGGGGACGTCTCGAACTGGGCCGTCGCCGGGCAGTACGCCGACGGCACAAGCGACGGCGAGCCGGCCCGCGCTTACCGCAAGGAAGACCGCGTCGATCCGAAGTCGAACCGCGAAACGTTCGTCGCCATGGAGTGCCGCATCGACAACTGGCGGTGGGCCGGAGTTCCGTTCTACCTGCGGACCGGCAAGCGGCTCCCCGAGCGCGTCAGCGAAATCGCGATCCAGTTCAAGCTGCCGCCGCTCAACCTCTTCACCACGGTCGAGTGCGAAGGAGACATCTGCGACCTCGTCGGAGCGCGGCCGAATACGCTCATCTTCCGCATCCAGCCGCGCGAGGCGATCTCGCTCAAGATCATGACGAAGCGGGTTGGCATGCAGTACCAACTGCTGCCGGTGGCAATGGACTTCGAATACGAGTCGGCGTTCTCGAAAGGGCTGCCCGAAGCGTATGAGCGGCTGCTGCTCGATGTGCTGCGTGGCGACTCGACCCTCTTCACCCGTAGCGACGAACTCGAAGCGGCGTGGAAGTTCTGCACGCCGGTCCTTGAGGCCTGGGAGAAGCAGAACCGCGAGCCCGAATTCTATCCGGCGGGAACGTGGGGACCGGAAGGTTCGACGAAACTGCTGACGCGCACCGGACGGAACTGGCGGTCCCCGAGTTCGAAGAAGAATCACTGAATGACCGGCCGCGATTGTGAGGCACTTCTGCAAAGCGAGCATTTGACGGTCTATCGTCCGTAGATCGGTCAGGCCGTCCCGGCAGGTTCTTCGTCTTTACGCCAACGGCGTTGTACGCAGTAGCCCAGGGTCGCGAATGAAGTGAGCGCACCCTGGGGCGAAGGTGGAATACGATGCGAACCCCGACGGGGTTCTACATTGCGTGCGGGTCGGCTCGGAATGCTTCACTTCCTGGACGCTGATCGTCGTACCCCGTTGGGGTACCGGGCAACGTGTTCTTCAACCCAGGGTGCGCTCGCAAAGCCTCGCGACCCTGGGCTACTGCGTGCAACGCCTTCGGCGTAAACCGCAACCATTCATGGTCGTGCGCCTCACAATCATGGCCGGTGATTTAGGTTTCGCTCGAGCGACGGCGCGTCTGGGTTTGATCAAAACTGGTGAAAAATCGCGACCCGGGCCCCCGGCTGCGTGAATTCGCAGCCGGGGGGCTGTCAGCTTGGAAGCCTGTCCCATGATGACAGGCTGGAAGGCTGTCCCACGGGTCACAGCAGGTTGATCACCTTGTCGACCAGGCCCCGCTCCTCGGAACCCTTGCCGCCAAGGACAATGTTGAGCTTGCCCGTCGCTGCGATCTTCTCGAGCGTTTCCAGCTCGCGCAGACGCATCAGCACCGGGCTCTCGGCCAGCAGCCGCGCCGTGTTCGACTGGCTGCGGATGGCCGCCGTCTCTTCCCGACGCACGATCAGGTTGGCTTCCGCCGCCTTCCGTGCCTCGGTCACCTTGTTCATCAGCTCCTTCATCTCGCCCGGCAGGATGATGTCGCGGATACCGACCGACGCGATGTCGAGCCCGAGCTCGCCCGCCCGGCGGCGGACGTTCTCCTCGATCTCGCGACCCACCGCATCCTTCTCGGTCAGCAGCGGGTCGAGCTCGCGGGCCCCGATCACGCCCCGCAGCACGAGCTGCGTTTCGCGGTAGAGAGCCTGCCGCACGTCGTCCGTCCGGCACACCGCCCGCCGCGCGTCGGCGATGCGATACGTCACCACCGCGTTCAGCCGCAGCGTCACCTTGTCGGCCGTCATGATCTCCTGGCCGCCAACGTCGACCATCGTTTCGCGCAGGTCGACCTCGGCCACCTTCGCCTCGGCCGGTCCCTTCCAGAAGGCGTACTCGCCGGGCTCCAGCGTGTCGGTGTAGCGGCCATCGATGAACAGGACGCCCGCCCGGTCGCGCGGAATCGTGCAGACGTCGAGCACCCGAGCGGCCATCGTCGAGCGGACGATGACCTTGAACTGCTCGTGCTCGAACCGCACCTTGCGGGCGTCGATGATCTCGGCCCGGACCTCCTTCTGTCCGGTCCAGTAGACGTACCGCCCCGCCGGCAGGATGTGGCTGAAGCGGCCGTCGATCCACACGAGCGCCCGCTCGTGGTCCTTCAGGTCGAGGACGATCGCCCGCCCTTCGAGCGCGCCCGACTTCACGATGAGGTCGAGCTTCTCGTGGACCAGCCACGGATCGCGCTGCGACACGACATCGACCCGCACCTTGCCCAGCGGGTCGAAGAACCAGTGCGAGCCCGCCGGCACGAGGCCGAGGAACTCATCGTCGCGGAACAGCAGTCCGACTTCGTACGAACGAATCTTGAAACGCTTGAAGAACACGGCACACCTCATCGACCGAACATGTTGATTTCAGTTGATAGAGGGGTGAAGGCCGCGCGGGGTTCATGCGATTTCCACCAATACCTTTCGTGCGAGGCGCCGGAGTTGCCGGTTCCGATCACGGATCGCGGAGGGGGATGATCCACGTCGCGACGACCGGCTGGCGGATCGTCGCGACTCCGGACGATTGCCTTGATCGCCCGATGGCCTCTCGGGGGAAAACTGGTCTGGACACACTTCCCGTCGTTCCTAGAATCCCGCCGCCTTTGACCGTGGGGAGGGTCCGATCGTGCGCCCGCAACGCATGTGAGATCCGGCTCCCGCGGCGTGTGATTCTTGACCTCGGTCCCGCAAACCGGCGTCGAGAACCCTCGGGGAGAAGGACCCAGACCATGCTTTCCACCGGTTGCGTGGGGCGATCGCCCCACGCCGTGCTCGTCGTCGCGCTCGTTGCGACCACGGGATGCTATTCCTATGCACCTGCCGGACGCTATCCGTCCGCGCCGGGCTACTACTCGTCCCCTCCTCCGGGCGTTTATTCGCAGCCGGGCGTGTTCTCTGCGCCCGCTTATGGCCAACCCGGGGGGATCCCTCCCGGAGCCATCATGGGACCGGGAACGACGGTTCCCCCCGGATCGGCGGCGCCGCCGGACGGATTCATGACTCCGGGCAGCGGCTTCACTCCGAACAGCAGTTCGCCGCCGGGAGGCAATCTTCCACCCGGCGGAAACTACCCGGGTGACTCCTATCCGGGTGGATCGAGCCCCACTTACGGGAGTCCGAACAACGGCCCGATCAACGGCGGGCCTCGCGACGCCAATCCGCCGCGCAGCCGGGCTCCGTTCGAAGGGGAACGCGCTCCGTTCGAATCCAATTCCCCCCCGCGGACCGATCGCCGTGCGGTTCCGCCGGCACGGAGCCTCGACACGCCGAATACGGCACCGTTTGAGAGCGGTTCCGTCCCGTTCGGAGCCCAGCCGAACGACAATCGTTTCACGCAACCGCGCAGCGGGCGCGGCACCAACCCGCCCCCGGCGGCTGGCGGCAACGGCGGAACGTTTGGATCGGGCGAGCAGCCCTTCGGCGAAAACGGCGGTGCGGCCATCCTGCCCATGCCGGCGACCGAAGGCCCGGCGACGGCATCGGCGGCGCGTGCTCTGACGCCGGTTGACGAGGGGCCGAAACTTCAGTCGCCGCCGGAGCCGGTCATTCCGGCAGGGGCCGAATTTGCCGCGCCGATCATCAAGGCGGAAGCGTCACGGAAGCCTCAGCGGCATCCGAATCCGCATGATTTTGATCGCAACGCCTATCGCTGGATCCGCGGGACGGTGGACTACGACGAAGAAGACAAGTCGTGGTACCTCATCTACAACCTGACGCCGGATGAGAACGACGTGCACCAGGGGGGGCTGACACTGGTCGGCGATCCGGTCGTCCTGGGAGCTCTGCACGACGGCGATGTCGTCCAGGTGGAAGGGGAAGTGCAGAAAGCCGCCGAAGGCTTCCGCCACTCCACCGTTTTCCATGTGGAGAAGCTCGAAGGCCTCGCCACCGCGGGAATGTAGGCTTCCGCTCCTTTCTCCGCGCGTGACCGTCACGGGGGCCGATGGCGACGACGCGGTGATTGGGAGCGCTACGACGGGTCGACGATTTCGACGATCTTGAGGCGTTCGACGCCGCGCGGGACGACGACTTCCACCGACTCTCCCACTTTCTTCCCGACCAGGCCCTGGGCAATCGGGCTGCTGGTGAGAATTTTCATGATATCGCCGTCGTAGTTTTCTTCGCCCGGTCCGACGAGTTCGTACTTTTCCTCGAAGCCGTCATCGACGTTCTTCACGGTGACGATCGACCCGAAGCCGACCTGACCCTTGGGCATCGTCGCCTTGTCGACGATGTAGCAGCTCGCCAGCTTGCCTTTCAGCTGGTTGATTTTGGCCTGCAGAAGCCCCTGGGCTTCGCGCTGGCCGTGGTATTCGGCGTTCTCGCTGAGATCCCCTTCGGCGCGGGCTTTGGCGATCTGCTCGGCAATGTGCGGCATGTCCACGGTTTCGAGCTTGCGAATCTCGTCGCGAAGCTTTTCGAATCCTTCGCGCGAAATGGGCTGCCGATCCATATTGCGGTCTGCTCCCGGAAAGCGACGCGGCCCGCGAGGCTTCACCGTCGAGGTCGACGACACCACTTCAACAAGGCGTCGATTCCCTCGGGACAAAAGAAGAACGGGCGACCCGGCGGACGAAACCGATGTTCCGCCGCGACCGATGCCCGTCGTACAGATTTCACTCGGCTTATTATACGCAACCCCGTTTGCCGATTGCCAATCCAATCGGCCGAAGCTCACCCTGGCTGCGGCTCTGAGCAGCCGGGGTGCCGAAGCAGGCGACGTGCTTCATTGAACGCGATTTGATCCGGCACACAGGGTGCCCAAAGCCGCACCTTGGGTGCTGACCCATAAGCCATCTACCCGACAGGCTATTGCTTCTCGGGTTCGAGCCCGCGGCGCATCCGGAAGGGCTCGCTCTGGATGATTTCGGTCAGCAGCACCGACATCTTGTAGTCCCCTTTGGCGACGTTGGCCTGGATGCGGTCCAGGACGGGGCGGTCGTAGAACTCGATGCCGCGGCCGAGGGCGTAGGTCATCAATTTCTCGATGAGGCTGCGGGTGAACTGGTCCTTGCGGTTGCGGAGGACGAGCTTGAAATCTCCCGGCCCCTGGAAGGCGGTGCCGTCCGGGAGGGCTCCCGCGGTTTCGAGCGGGAACTCGCCGTCCTTTTCGCGCCAGGCGCCGATCGCGTTGTAGTTCTCGAAGGCGAAGCCGATGGGGTCCATGCTGGCGTGGCAGTTGGCGCAGGCGACGTTCTTGCGGTGCTGCTCCATTCGCTGACGGAGCGAGCCGGTGAGCTGGGCTTTGTCCCCTTCGACAAGTTCGGGGACATTCGGCGGCGGGGGCGGGGGCGGGTCGCCGAGGATCTGCTCGAGGATCCACTTGCCGCGCTTCACCGGGGAGGTGCGGGTGGGGTTGGAGGTGACGGTCAGGATGCCGGCCTGCGTGGGGAGGCCGCCCCGCTGCTTGTCGGCGAGGGAGACGCGGACGAACTCCGGGCCGCGGATCGGCTGGCCGCCGGGACGCGGGTCCTTCTGGCCGGGGCGGTTGCCCATCGTGTCGCTGATGCCGTAGTGCCGGGCGAGCGGCTCGTTGAGGTACGTGAAGTCGGCTTCGAGGAGGTCGAGGATGCTGCGGTCTTCGCGGATGACTTCGCTGAAGAAGTGGACGGTCTCCTGCGTCATGGCCGCCCGGAGCGGCTCATTGAATGTCGGGAAGAGCTTCTGATCGGGGGCGAAGGTCTTCAGACGCTGGAGCTGCAACCATTGCAGGCCAAAGTTTTCGACGAGAGCCCGGGCCTTCGGGCTTTTCACCATGCGGGCGACCTGGGCGTTGAGGTTGGCGGTGAGCTGCCCCTTTTCGGCGAGGTCGAGCAGCTCGTCGTCGGGCATCGTGCTCCAGAGGAAGTACGAGATGCGCGAGGCGAGTTGGAATTCATCGAGCGGCCGCTGCTCGAGGGCTTCGGGACGGTCATCGAGTTCGACGCGGAACAGGAACTTCGGCGAGCAGAGGGTGTAGAGAATGGCCTGCTGCATGCCGGCTTCCCACTTCTTGCCGGATGCGATGGTGGCGTCGGCGATTCTTGTGACGCGGGCGAGTTCGTCGGCGGTGGGCGTGCGGCGGTAGGCGCGGCGGAGGAACCGCGTGAGGACCTCGCGGGTCTGCTCGGCCTGCGGTTTGTCGGGCGAGCAGGCGAGGAGCATGCGGTGCGAGGCGGGACGGGTTTCCATCGGCCCTTCGCTCCAGATGTGCTCGATGTGCAACTTGGCCGGCTTCTCCTCACCCGGCGGTTTCACCAGGGCCAGCCCCGCCCGCTGAATGCCCTCGATTCCGCTGACGGGGAATTCGATCTGCTGGACTTTGCCCGCTTCGCGCGCGGTGATCTCGAAGATCTTCAGGATCTTGATCGGTTTCATCGAGGCCAGCGCGGGGCCCATCAGCTGGTCCACCTCGGCATCGGGAGAGACTTCCTTCAGCTCCTTGCCGGACAGGAACAGGGCAACCTTCACCGGGGCTTCGCCGCTCGTCTCGGCATAGAGGTTGGCCCGCAGGATCAGCTGGTCGTTGGGAAGCAGCTTGAGGTAATCGGCCCCCGCCGCGAAAGGTCCGCCGTGGACGGGCTCGGTCGATAGCGGATTGAGCAGCCGAAAACGCCCCTGGGACGTCTGAGCGTTATTCGGCTGCAGGAACCGACCGGCCAGGTAGCGCCGCGCCGGCGGAGGGACGTTGACGAGGATCGCCCGGTTGACAATCGACTCGGCCGCGTCGAGGTAACGCTCCATCAACACCGGCGACAGCGTGAGGACGTCGCCGATGTTGTCGAAGCCGTGCCCGATATCGTCGGCGGGGAAGTCCTCGGCGGGGTTGAAGTCGACACCGACGAGATCGCGGACGGTGTTGTTGTATTCGGTCCGGTTGAGGCGTCGGATGGTGACGCGCCCCGCATCGGGCTTCGCGGTCTTGTCGTGCTGCGCGTAGATGCCGCGAATGAGGCGGGCGAATCCTTCGATCTCCTCTTTGGTCGGCCGCGGCTTCTCCTCGGGCGGCATTTCACCCGACTCGACGCGTTGCAGCAGCTTGAGCCACGCCTTGCGGCCGCGGAGGAGAGACGCTTCATCAGGATACGTCGTGAGCGACAGGCTCCCCTCGGACTTCCCGTCCGCGTGGCACTCGTTGCAGTGCTTCTTGAGGAACGCGGCCCCCTCTTTGGCGTACGTGGCGGCCGGCTTGTCATCCGAGCGGGCGGGGCTTGCGACGCCCAGCACCAGAGTAAAAATCAGCGCGCATCGAACCAGGGCGATCGAGTCGATTCGCATAGGAGAGAGACCTGGCGGGAGATTGCGAGGACGGCGTACAGGCGGGGGTGCCGACGTGAGTGAGGCCCGCACGTCGAGGCTCTTTAGGTTATCACCCCCGCAGGCCGTTGCGTAGGGTGAAAACGGAAGCACCGCGTCGTGGCTGGGGCGCGATCATGGTGCACCCACTCGACAATCAGAGCCGCACAGTCGAGACTGAGCGCGCCGTCTGACACCCCCTTGAGATCGCTTCGATGAACGCGTCAATCGCTTCGCTTCCCGCCACGGCCACTCCACCCGCCGGTCCTTCTGTCCTCGCTCGCTACCTCCTTCCGGTGGGGACGCTCGCGGTGCGCGAACTCGTTCGCTTCTTTCGCCAGCGGACGCGAATCGTCGGAGCGCTGGGGCAGCCGATTCTCTTCTGGATCCTCTTTGGGGCCGGGCTCTCGGGATCGTTCCGGGCGCCGGACTGGGTGCCGGAAGGGCGGGCGATGTCGTACCAGGAATACTTCTTCCCGGGCGTCGCCGTGATGATCGTGATGTTCACGGCGATTTTCTCGACGATCTCGATCATCGAAGATCGCCGCGAGGGTTTTCTTCAGGGCGTGCTCGCCGCGCCGGTGCCGCGGATTTCGATCGTCTTCGGAAAGCTGTGCGGGGGGGCGGCGCTGGCCGTGTTGCAGGCGTTCCTGTTTCTCGCGCTGGGACCGGCGTTGTCGTGGGTGGGTCTCGCGCCGCCGATGGAGACCGGCATGACGGTGTCGAGCGCCCTCGCGACGGGGGCTTTCCTCACTCTGCTGGCGTTCTGCCTGACCGCCCTCGGCTATCTCATCGCCTGGCCGCTCGATTCGACGCAGGGATTCCACGCCATCATGAGCGTGTTCCTGATGCCGATGTGGCTGCTGTCGGGGTCGTTCTTTCCCGTGGCGTCCGGCGGCTGGCTATCGTGGGTGATGCGGGCCAACCCGCTGACCTACGGCGTGGCCGGGCTCAGGCGGATCATGTCCCCGTCGATCTCGTTTGCAGAAGGCCCGGGGATGCCGGCGTTGTCAACGTGCCTCGCGGTGACCGTGCTGTTCGGCGTCGTCTGCATCGGGATCGACGTCTGGCTGACCGGCCGGCGCAGTGCAGCGAACGCGCGATAAGAGTGGAGACCATGCGGTCGTGTCCTCATTCGGTGGGTGCCACGCCCTGAGTCCTCGAAGGGCGTGCCACCCGCAGTCGGCTTCAAATGAGGGCACCACCAGAGACCCCGTCAGTGAGGTCTGGCGGGGTCTTTTCGTGCGCGGGGGGTAGAATCACGGAATGAAAATCCTGCTACACGCACAGCACTGCATCGCCTCGGGACTGTCCTGGCATCAGGTCATTGAAGCCGAACGGCTCGCCAATGCGAGCCCCGCAGGAGAGCACTTCTTTTTCACGAAACGCATCGACGAGAACGCGACTCACCCTGTAAATCGATGGATGCTCATGGCGCTGCACCGCAGTTACTGGGGTGATCGCGCCTTCGAGGGACGCAACTCGGCAGAATGGCAGATCACCATTCCCGACTGACCTGACAACTTCCGTGCCACTCGCTTTCGGGGCCGGATTTCAAATAGGACACTACCCGACCCGGCAGCGCGTGTTGGGGTGGTTTTGATTCATCACCCCGGACCGTTATTCTGAGCGGTTGATCTTCAACCCCCTGCAACACTGCGGAGCGTTTTTCGATGAGTGCGGAAAAGAAGGCGGCCGAGCTCGGCCTGACGTTCGCCCCCGTGGAACCCGGTTACCTCAACCTGTGCGCCAAGTCGGGCAACCTGCTGATCACGTCAGGGCACGTCAGCGACATGAAGGGAAAGCTGGGAGCGGGCCTGACCGTCGAACAGGGATACCAGGCCGCCCGCGAGTGCATGGTGAAGATCCTCCGGTCGGTGAAGCACACGCACGGCACGCTCGACGGACTGAAGGTCGTGAAGCTCCTCGGGTGCGTCAACTGCACCCAGGACTTCATCGAGCAGCATCTCGTGATCAACGGAGCGTCCGACCTGCTGCACGAACTCTACGGCAAGACGGGCGACGGCTGGCACGCCCGCAGCGCCCTCGGCTTCGCGTCGCTGCCGACCGGCGTCGCGGTCGAGGTCGAAGCGATCTTCGAGATCAAGTGAGCTTGCGACACGCTCAAGGGCAACGTCGGCGGCGAAAGCCGGTTCAATCCGGCTTTCGCGACACCTTCGCCTCGGGAACCTCGGCAACCGCCGGCTCGTCAGCCGATTCCAGACCGGCTCGGACGCGGATCTCGCGGGCCGCCGCATCCAGCACGGCCGAAGCCTCCCGGTCGGCCATGATCCGCCGCGTCCATTGCATCGCTTCGAGCGCCAGGTGACGCTGGGTTCCCACGGCGTCTTTCTGCCCTTCGATGACCTGGCCCAGCCGCTGCAGCGCCCCGACATAGTCCTTCTGCAGATACCGGATGCGGCCTTCGAAATAGGCGATCACCAGCGGGTCCTTGATCTCCTTCCGGTACTCCGCAAGCCGTTCTTCGCAGATCTCCACTTCGCCCGATTCGAGGGCGATGGTCATGATCGAATCAATAAACAGTCGCCGCCCGTCGGGATCGGTCTGAGCGGCCAGTGCGGCGTCCAGGTCCTTCAGCCCTTCCTTGAATCGTCGCGAGCGGGCGAGATAGATCGCGCGCTTGACGACCAGCCCGTACTGCTTGGGATGGTCGGCGATCAGCACGTCGAACATCCGGTCGTGGTCCGGCGTGGCGGTCGATCGTTCGAGGACGCTGGCGAACAGCGAGGCCGTCTCCTCGTTCCGCTTCTTGAGATTATAGAGATGCTCGGCGACCGGAAGGGCGGCATCGAACTGGTTCAGGGCCGTCAGAATCGTCAGGCGGTCGTGGTTGATGCCCGGGTCGTCGGGCGCCGCTTCGAGCAGTTTCCCCGAGACCAGGTCGGCGTTGTCGATCATCTGCGACTTGATCGCCAGAGACAGGATCTCTCGCTGAAACTCCGGGATCTCGGCCCCCAGCGTGATCGCCGAGTTGAGGGCCTGCATCGCGCGTCCTCCCTCCACCCGTGAATCCGACTCGTGGTTCGTCACTTTGAGATGCACCGACCGCGCGACGTGCGCGTAAAACGAGAACAGGGCCAGCGCCGCCGACGCCCGGTTCTCTTCCCGCAAGGTCAGGATTTCGTCAACGGCCTTCATGTCGGCCTTGTAGAGCTTCAACCGCAGCAGGAATCCGCGGTATTCGGAATTCGACGGATCGAGCTCCAGCGCCTTCTCGATCTGTCCGCGGGCATCGTCGAGCTGCTCCATCCGCTCGAGGCAGATCGCCTTCAGCCAGTAGCCCTGCGCCGTCGTGGTCTTCGACAGCGATTCCAGCGCCGTCTTCGGCTTGTTGAGCTGCAGGAGCTTCCGGGCCTGCACGATCTCGGGAGGATCCCCCTTGGCGCCGCAACCTGCGACGCCCGTGATCAGCAGGAAGCCGGTCAGCGCGACGGCAACCGGCCGGAGCGTCGATCTCCCGGCGAACGCCGAGAGGCCCGATCGAGAGGGGGAGGAATGAATCGAGCCGCACATGGACCGGAACCCGCTGAATGATCAATCGGAAAGAACGGAATGACGCCGGAAGGACGGAATGTCGAAGCGAACAGAGCGGTGATGGGAAAAAGCGATGGCGCCCCGAGCTACCAGCGGAGAGGGAAGTGGAACGTCGAATGTCCGGCGCTGACGGTGCGCTCCAGCTCGCACGATTTGACCGCTCCGCTGGCCTCTTCGAATGTTTTTGCCGCGCCCGGTTTCGTCGAGTTCAGCACGCGGATGAGGACGCGGTGCTTTCCAGGCACCGCCCCGTAACGATCGGCCGTGAAGGCGAGACGATACGAGCCGTCCGCGGCGGTGCGGGCTGTCGAAGCGCGGCCGCCTCCCTTCCCTGGCGTGTATTCCGGCTCGAACATGATCTCGGCCGGCGCCGGCTGACCGTTGAACGTGACGGTCCCCCGCACGTCGACGAGGACCGGTCCCTCGTTCGAGCAGCCGGCGACGGTCAGCATCGCCGCACAGGCTGTCACCCTGCAAAGGACTTTCCGTCCGCTCATCGGAACTCGCTCTCCTCCGTGAGGTCGGTTCCGCCGATGGTCGACAGGTTGCGGTAGACGTGTTGGTCGATCGCGTTGCCCAGGAAATGCACCGCCCCGTCGGCGAACAGGAACATCGCTCCCCCCGCATGAGCCGACTGGAACGAATAGAAGGGACGCTCGTCAGAGCTGGAAGGAACCTCGCGCGGAAACGGATTCATGGGAAACGGGATCCCCGCATTCACGTCGCTGGGACAATTCGGATGGCGAATGTCCTGCGTGACGGCGAATGGTCCGGCCACCCAGAAATTGCCTCCACCGTCGCCGTAGGTTGGAGCAAAGTAGGTGACGGCGGCCATCGCCCAGGGGTACTCGAACGGCAACTGCGGGTAACTCGAGTTCCAACCTCCGTAAGTCAGAATGCTTCCGGCTTTTTCTCCCAGCGCAATAGTCGTGCCGCGCCCGTCGCGGAAGTCGCTGTCACGGCATTCGCTGCTGTAGCCGAAGGCCCCGCGCGTGCTGGCCGGATACTTCTTCCAGAACCCGAGAACTCCTTCGGGGCAGGTCTCGGGGAACCCGGGGATGGCCCGCAGCACATCGGCCCCGTGGCAGAACGAGTAGTCGGTCGGCGCCCCGGACATCCAGTGTCCTGTCCCGCCGAGGTTGCCGGCGAACGCGGTATTGTCCACGACGACCGCCACATTGCCCGCCTGGCCGCCGAACGCCGTCGAATCCGCGCCGATGTGGCGGTTGGAGTGCGGTGCGCTGGGGCAGACCAGCGTCGCCAGGAATTTCTGATTGCCCCGCCACATGCTGCGGTCGTTGATGTCGGTCAGAGATGACAGCCACGTCTTCTTGAAGTCGAACAGATCCCGGTTGTCCCCATCGTCAAGGTAGGGGAGCAGCAGATGAAAGCCGGTCCAATGGCTGCGGTACTGCAACGCGCCGAAGGACGCCCCCATGGGGGGCGGCGGATTGCCGTCGGTCTGGCGGACGAAGCTGCATGGCCAGCAGCGGTGCGACGATTCATAGTTGTGAAGGGCGATGCCGATCTGCTTCATCCGGTTCCGGCAATCGGCGACGCGGGACCGTTCGCGGGCCTGCTGGACCGCCGGGAGGAGCAGGCCGGTCAGAATCCCGATGATGGCAATACTGACCAGCAGTTCGATCAGCGAGAAGGCTCGGTAGGTGCGGCGATTGGGGCGCACGGAGGCGATCGCCGGCGCAGGCGGCACGTTATGTACAGGTTGTCTGGCAGCGAGGAATCCGGCGGGGGTTCGTCGCGAGAGGGGGCCGTCCATCGCCGCAGTCATCCGATCGAGGCGCGAGGTCGTCTGCTTCCGTCCGGGGTTGGACGGTCACGGCGGATTTGCAGTTCCGATTATCTTACGTCAGAAATGCGCGGCGGGGCGAGGGGAAACGATTCTGGCGTCCACCGCGTCCGAGAATCTCGGATTGGTCCGTGGATTGTCACGGCCGACCGCCTTCCTGTGCGACCTTCCGGATTTCTGATGACAACCGGACGAACAGTCCGACATCCCCCGGCCGATCGCCGCTCTCGGGAATTTCCGGCTGTCCCTGGCCGGATTGTCGCTAAATTTATTCCTCGGAACTGGTTGTGACTTGGACGGGAGCATTCGATTCTCCCTGTTCGCCGGATTTCGAGTCGCCAATAATTGCACGGCTGGAACGCAACTTGCGGCATTCCAGCACGCCGCAACTTCCCAAAGTCGTGATCCGGAATCGCGCCGTCTGCGTTCTCACTTTTGACGTAAAAGAGGTGACGCGGCGTGGGATTCATCCCGGGCCGCAACGAGGGAGCTGACCCGAGTCAGCAGAAGGAATAAGAGAATGTTCTACTTCGATCCGATGTATTTCGTGTTCGCGTCTCCCGCGATCCTGCTCATGCTCTGGGCGCAGTGGCGGGTGAAGTCGACGTATCATGAAGCGTCCCAGGTGGACGCCCACCTGAGCGGTGCGGCCGCGGCGCGCCATATTCTCGACGACGCCGGACTGCACGACGTTCAGATCGAGACGACCGAAGGAGTTCTCTCGGACCACTACGATCCGACCGAGCGTGTCCTTCGGCTCAGCCACGACGTCTACTACAACCACTCCGCGGCCTCCGTCGGAATCGCCGCGCACGAAGCCGGGCACGCCCTGCAGCATGCGCATGGATATGCTCCGCTGGTGATCCGCAACATTGCGGTTCCGGCCGCGCAATTTGGCCCGATCCTGTTCACCATCCTGCTGATCGCCGGCTTCATCATGCAGATCCCGCAGCTGATCACGCTCGGCATCTTCTGCTATGCGGGGCTGGTCTTCTTCCAGGTCGTCAATCTGCCGGTCGAATTCGATGCCAGCAACCGCGCCAAGCAATTGCTGACGGAATACCGAATCGTCGACGGCCAGGGTGCCGCGGCTGTCCGCTCGGTCCTCAACGCCGCGGGTTGGACCTACGTGGCGGCGACGCTGCAGTCGGTGATGACGCTGCTCTACTACATTCTCCGCTTCAGCGGCGGATCGAGCAGCCGCGACTGATCGGATCAGCTCCATCTGACAAAGTGGACATCAACCCGGAAACCAACCGCCATTCTGACCGAGGCCCGGACCAGCCGTCCGGGCTTCATTTTGCGCCAAGGTTGCCCTGCGTTCTCACCCTTTGAGAATCACGACCGTGCGATCATCTCGCGGCGGCACCGACTGCGTGTGCTGATCGACCGCCTGAAAGATCGCCGCAAGGATCTCCGCCGCCGTCCTTGCTCGATGCGAGCGAACCGTATTCAGCAGCCGATCGACGCCAAAAGGAACTCCCCCCAGCGATTCCGCTTCGACGATTCCGTCGGTCACCGCAACATAGACAGCACCCGGCGTCAGTGGGACGGACGCCGCCGCCGGAATCGTCGCGTCCGACACCATTCCCAGGGCGGGTCCCGTCGTCGCCAGTTCGTGCTGAGAATCATCCGCTTCAACGATCCACGCGTTGTGGCCGGCGCCGGCGTAGGTCAGCAGACGTCTCTCCAGATTGACGCACACGCACGACACCTCGCAGAACCGCGAGCCGCGCACATCGTCGGCCACGAAGCGGTTCGCCTCGCTCAGGATGGCCCCCGGATCGCTCCGCTCGCGGCAGACTCCGCGCAGGTACGCTCGCGTCTGCGCCATCAGGGCCGAGGCTCCGACGTCGTGTCCGGAAACGTCCGCGAGCACCAAAGCCCATCCGCCCGTTGGCAGCGGGATGTAGTCGAAGAAGTCTCCCCCCATGACGTCGGCCGGATCCGAACGCCCTGCCATCTCCAACCCCGCCAGTGCGGGGGGCGCCGAGGGGAGAATGCCTCGCTGGACTTCCCGGGCGATCCGCAGTTTCTCTTCCGCCGCACGCAGCGAACTCTCGGCGTGATAGGCCCGCCGGTAGTCGAGCATCAATCCGTAAAACGGAACCTGGTAGGCGAGGATCTTGAGGAAGCTCGCGATGTTCGCATCGCTGTCGAACGGGGCCCGCGATCCGAAGGCCGCATGACACTGAGCGGCGATCTGAGGCAGGATGCTCAACATCAATCCGTGCAAAAAGAGGCTCGGATGCGCCCGATGAAATCGGGGCAGCACGATCGCCCCGCCGAGCAGAAAGAGGATCAGCGGGACCGCGTCCCAGGGACGCGGAATGGGACTGTCGAGGTAGATCGTGCGAGGGAGTTTCGGCGTGGCGCTGCACGCATGGACGACGCCGTACGCCGCCACGCCCAGCAGCACGGTGAACATCGCCAGGAACCGCACGCTCCGCTCGGTGCGGCCCGAAATCGCGTGGTCGCCCCGGAGAAAGAAGCTGGCGCCTCCCACGATGAACAGGGCATTGAGGATGCGCGACAGTGCCCAGGTAAAGGGGACGAAGTCGGTGCGCTGGGCGGCCCCGGAGAGGATCAAGCCGTTGGCGGCCAGCGTGTGAAACGCATCCATCGATCCGGAAAAGAAGAGCGCCGTCCCGATGATGGGCGTCGACACATCCCCTCTGAGCGAAAACTGCACCATGGAGAAATGGACGCTGACAAGGGCCACGCCGAACGCAGTCCACTCGAGGATCGTGTGAATCGCCAGCTGCCGGAATGGGTCGCGCGAGGCGAAGTTCACCCCGGCGACTTGAAGCAGGGCCGGCACCGCGCACGCCAGCACCACCGACCAGACGATCGCCGGCGGCAGTGTCTTCGACGAGTCGCGCATCGGAGAAAACGTTCCCGGCACTGGAGAATGAGGTGTGGCTCGGGCACCGCCGCGCGCCCATCCCTTCGCTCGCGACGCATTGAAACCGATTGCAATTCCGCTCGACAACCCTTCGCGTCGCAATCTTCCTCAAACGCTCATCTTTCCGGCCGCAAGTCGCACTCGTCACACGACATGGCCATTCGGCTCCCGCGCCTCCCGCAGCATGGCCCACCGTTTGCAACTCCACATCCGCTTCCCGCATCCCGCGGCGATCGAGGCTGGCAAACTCTGCCATCAGCGCAAACTGCGTTGAGTGCGTCGATGCTGCAGCGCTTACCCAGCTTTCGCGATCGGTGCGACCCGTCCGCACGCGCCAATTCGTTCTCTCGGAGCAGCCGGAATGACCATTGCCTGCATCCTGTGACGTATAGAATCAGCAATCGAACGTGCGGCGTGTCGAACGCCTCGCGGTCGCATTCGTCGCCCGACATCGATGTCGGTCTCTGTGCGAGCAGGATGCTCAACCGGATCATCACCCCACTGTGGATCAGGGGACTGGCCGTGTTGATGCGCACGCAACTCCCATCACGCCGCACGCTGCTTTTCGCCGCTGCGCTTCTGCTTTCGGATGGATCGCCCGTCTCGTCGGCCCGCGCCCAGGATGCCGCCACCGCGGAGTCCTTTCCGCGCGAGGCCCAGCCGGCCGCGGTGGCGATGAATTACTCGCGGGCCGCCTTCCACCGCATCCGCCGCTATCCGTCGAAGCGGGTGCTCATCGAGGAACGCGAGCAGATCCTCAACAATCTCGACCTCAACGGCATCGCCGACGAAGAGACCGTCCGTCTCTACACGGCCGTGCTGGCCGAGATCAGCGACGTCCAGATCGCCGACCGGGAGCGGGTGCTCATTCGAGAAGCCTTCCAGCGGAACCTCGAACGCTCGACGTTCAACAACGCCTGGACCCTGGGCACGCAGATCGCCTCGCACGACTTCCTCAATGCGGTAAAGACGGGGGCGAACAGCTGGTGGGATTACCGCGCCATCGTCTGGCAGAAGGACCTCGACACCTTCAAGGTCGATAAGTCGCAGCTCGTGGGGCTCGTCGACAAGTCGTCGCTGTTCCTCGACACCTTCTGGAAACTCATCCGCAAGCGCGGCATTCCCGACCGCTGGCTCATCCGCGGCGACGATCTCGATCGCCTCGAAGCGGCCATCCGCGAGCCCGACCCCGAGACACGGCTCCGCGTCCTCAAGCGGATGGAATCGTTCATGGAGTGCTATCCGCCATATTGGTATTACGTCGCCCGCACCCAGCAGGCCCTCGGCCAGCTGTTCGCGGCGGCCGAAACCTACGACCGCATGGCCAAGCTCGGCGAAGGGCACTTCCGCCGCGACGAGATGCTGGCTTCGGGGCTCGCCAACCGCGCGATGATCCAGGAATACCTGCATCAGCCCGGCGCTCCCGCCACGGCCCGCGACGCGTTGCGGCACGCGACCACGGTGTGGGAAGTGAACCTCGTCTGCTCGTCAGTGCTCGAACGCCACGGCTATCTCGACGAGGCCGAGGACGGCATCCTGCGAAACCTGGACGTTGGCCTCGAACGCGAGCAGAGCCGTGCGGCCCTCGCGGGTCTCTACATCCGCAAGGGAGACCGGGCGAAGCTCCTGTCGTACCTCAAGCAGGAAAACGTCGTCGGCTCGCTGCCCGTCCCGCTTCTCGTCGACGCGGCGCTGCTGCTGAAGTACGAAGCCATCGGAGCGGGCGTCGCCGAGCGACTCGCCGGCTCGATGGCCTGCTACCCGGAACTCCGATTCGGCAAGGACGATTACGTCGTGGTCGCCGGCCCCGCCTGGAACCTCGGCGCCGTGCAGCTCTCCTTGAAGGCATCCGAGCGGCATTACGACGCCCCGAAGGTCGGCCCGCACGGGACGAAGAACGCGTTCCTCGAAGCCCGCTTCCGGGGCGTCGCCGAACTTGGCTCCCCGCTCAAACCGGCAGGCCTGCCGCCGACACTCTACCTGACGGTCGCCAATGGTGAGAACGAGAAGCTCGTCCTGCAGCTCCAGTCGTCGGGAGTTCTAGCCGACATCGCGAACGAAGCCGAGCAATCCTCCTCGCCCCTCGGCCTCACGCTGGGCCCGCGGATGCCGGTCTACCGCATCACCGGCGTCGGGCGCGGCGAGGTCAACGTCTCCTTCCAGCCTGACCGCAACGCCTCGACGCTCTCGGCCAACGCGCCGTAGAAGACAGAAGTCGGCCAGAATGCAGGCAGCCCTCCCGCTTCGCGAGACAGTACGCCGAAGGCGTTCCATCGGATAGCCCGGCATCGCGAACGGAGTGAGCGCACGCCGGACGCCGGGAATGGCTGTCGTTGACTTTGGCGCGGAAGGGGACGATCCGGTATCGTAGCGAGCTTCGCTCCGGTCCATTCCCTTTTGCCCCGCTTCCGTTCCATGAGCAGCCGAACCGATCTGCAGCGCGTCCTCGACAGCGGCCTCGTGGCCATCATCCGGGCTTCGTCCAGCGAGCAGCTGGTCAACGTCGCCCGCGCCCTTCATGAAGGGGGCATCGACGTCCTCGAGGTCACGTTCACCGTGCCCAACGCGCTCGAGATTCTGGCGGCCGTGAAGAAGGACCTTGGGAAAAAGGTGCTGCTCGGCGCGGGGACCGTCCTCGATCCCGAGACGGCCCGCGCGGCGCTTCTGGCGGGGGCCGAGTTTCTCGTCTCGCCCAATGTCAATCTCGACGTCATCCGCATGTGCCGGCGTTACGACAAGTGTGTGATGCCCGGAGCCTTCACGCCGACAGAAATCCTGTCAGCGTGGGACGCGGGGGCCGACATTGTGAAGGTCTTTCCGGCAGACGTTGGCGGACCCGGCTATCTCAAGGCCGTCCACGGACCACTCCCGCAAGTCCGCCTGATGCCGACCGGCGGCGTCGACCTGACGACGCTTCGCGACTTCGTGAAAGCGGGTGCGGTGGCGGTCGGCCTCGGCAGCGCCCTTGTCGAAAAGAAGGCGGTCGAAACCGGCGACATGGCCCGCATCCGCGACCTCGCCGGCCAGTACGTTCAGCTCATGAAGACGGTCCGGGCCGAACTGAAAGGCTGAGTCTCTCAGAAAGCATTTCAACGCAAAGACGCAAGGACAGCTAAGAAACGCAAGGGAAGAAGCGATTCAGCTTTCGCCGCGCAGTCGTCATCCGTTCGCGCCGGCATTCCCAAGGATCTGCATCCCCGACTTTCCCTTGCGCCCCTCGCGTCTTTGCGTTAAGGGCTTTTTCCTGCCCATAACATCACATGCAACCTCGCCGATGGAATGTCCGCGGCGAGGTTGGTAAAACACCGCTCAAACATCTGCCATCACTCGAGTCTGAAGGGTCCTGATCATGGGCATGCCAATCGTCTCCGTCAAAGGCCGCGAAATCCTCGACAGCCGCGGCAATCCGACCGTGGAAGTGGACATCGAGCTCGAGGACGGAACGATCGGCCGCGCCGCCGTCCCCAGCGGAGCCAGCACCGGCGAACACGAGGCGGCTGAGCTTCGTGACAAGAAGCAGAAGGACCGCTTCCTCGGCAAGGGGGTCAAGCAGGCCGTCGAGAACGTCAACACGGTGATCGCGGATGAGATCATCGATATGGACGCGACCAACCAGGGGGAAGTCGACCGGGCGATGATCACGCTCGACGGCACCGAGAACAAGTCGCGGCTCGGGGCCAACGCCATCCTCGCGTGCTCGCTGGCCACCGCCCATGCAGCGGCCAAATCGTGCTACCTGCCGCTGTTCCGCTACCTCGGCGGCGTCGGCGCCAACCGCCTTCCCGCCCCGATGATGAACATCATCAACGGCGGCCAGCACGCGAACAACGGCATCGACGTCCAGGAATTCATGATCTTCCCGCTCGGCTTCGAGACCTTCAGCGATTCGCTGCGGGCCGGCGTCGAGATCTTCCATCACCTGAAGGAAGTGTTGCACGACAAGGGATTCAGCATCGCGGTTGGCGACGAAGGGGGTTTTGCTCCTTCGATCGCGACGAGCGAGGAAGCCCTCAGCCTCATCATGTCGGCCATCACCAAGGCGAAGTACGAGCCGGGCAAGCAGGTGAAGATCGCCCTCGACTGTGCGGCGAGTTCGTTCTACGACAAGAAATCCGGAAAGTACAAGATCGAGGGCAAGCAACTGGGCACGGGCGAGATGATTGACCTCCTGGCCGGCTGGGCCGAAAAGTTTCCCATCTGCTCGATCGAGGACGGCCTGGACGAGAACGACTGGGACGGCTGGAAGGCTTTGACGGAACGTCTCGGCTCGAAGCTGCAGCTCGTCGGCGACGACCTCTTCTGCACGAATCCGAAGCGTCTGCAGAAGGGAATCGACCTCGGCATCGCCAACAGCATCCTCGTGAAGGTGAACCAGATCGGCTCGCTGACCGAGACGGTTGAAGCGGTGCAGCTGGCTCAGCGGCATGGGTACACGGCCGTGATGAGCCATCGCTCGGGCGAGACCGAGGACACCACCATCGCCGATCTGGCGGTTGCTCTGAGCACCGGTCAGATCAAGACCGGCTCGGCCAGCCGGACCGACCGAATCGCGAAGTACAACCAGCTGCTGCGGATCGAAGAACTGCTCGGCACCGAGGCGAAGTTCGGCGGCACGATCCGCTGACGGCCGTCGGCGGAGGAGTCTCTTGTCCTCCACGCACCGTCGTGAGATGCGTCCATAAGGAGCGTCGAACGGGTCCCCGCGTCCCTGCATCGCCAGCAGAGGATGCTCTCCGAGCGAAGGACTGCGGCGCATTACCGGCGGGTGATCCGCTTCGCAGCCTTGCCTTCCATCGCCAGGCGTGAGGTTTGGTCCGGCCTTGGAAGGCCGGACTACGGAAGCGCGGCGGTAAAGCGCTCTCATCCATTCGGTTCAAGGAATGAAGGCGAGTGGTCCTGCCTCCACTCGTCTCATCATGTGAATGGGGTGGCCGAAGCGGGCGGGGCCACCGGAGCGGCGGACGTCTGAGGTTTTCGGCCGGGCCTAAAGCGAGTACCCGCCCTCAGGCATGGCCAGGCCGCTGAAGTTTTCGAACCGCATGAACTCGCTGCGCCACGTCAGGTTCACGATGCCGACGGGGCCGCTGCGGTTCTTGGCGACGATGATCTCGGCCAGCCCCTTCTTCTGATCGTACTCGGGATCGCCGGGGACCATGTAGACCTCGGGGCGATGCAGCAGCATCACGAGGTCGGCGTCCTGCTCGATCGAACCGCTCTCGCGAAGGTCGGCGAGTCGCGGGCGCTTGTCTCCTTCCTTGCGTGTTTCAACGCCGCGGTTGAGCTGCGCCAGCGCGATGACGGGAATGTGGAGTTCCTTGGCGAGGAACTTCAGCCGCCGCGTGATCTGGGCGACCTGCTGCTCGCGCGGGGCGCGACGGTCTTCCGGCTCGATGAGCTGGAGATAGTCGATGATGACCAGCCCCAGGTTGTGCTGCCGCTTCATGCGCCGCGACAGGGCGGAAATCTGCGAGATCGATCGGCCCGGCTGATCGTCGATGAACAGCGGCATCTCGCTCAGCTCGGACGACGCGGTCATCAACTGATGCCGCTCGATCTCGTCGAGTTCGCCCGCCCGCAGCCGGTGTCCGTTGATGCGGGCTCGGATGCATAGGAACCGCTCGGCCAGCTCGACCTTCGACTGTTCGAGGCTGAAGATCAGCACGCCCTTTTGCGTCTCGGCGGCCGCTTCGGCGAGGTTACAGACGAGGGCCGTCTTACCCATGCTGGGACGGGCGGCGATGATGATGAGTTCGGTCGGCTGCAGGCCGTTGGTCTTCTCGTCGAGGTCCATGAACCCTGTTGGCAGCCCGCTGATCGTCCCTTCCTTCTCCATCCGCTCGTTGATCTTGTCGAACGCGTCAATGAGGATGTCGCCGATCGCGAACTTCTGCGTCGTCTCCTGCTCTTCGAGAATGCGGAAGATGCTCTGCTCGGCTTTTTCGAGCAGGTCGTCGGTGTCGACGTTTGACTCGTAGCAGCCCTTCAGGACGTCGGTGCAGGCGTAGATGAGGCTCCGCTGGATGGCCTTGTCGCGGACGATGCGGCCGTAATAGCGGGCGTGTGCCGCGTGCGGGACCGCATCGAGGATCTCGGCGATGTAGGCCGGGCCGCCGATCTCGGCCAGCTCGCCGCGGCGGTCGAGTTCTTCGGCCAGCGTCACCGCATCGATGCCGCGGGTGCCGTTCTCGTAGAGGTGCTGGATGGCCGAGAAGATCTTGCGGTGCGTGTCGCTGTAGAAGTGGTCCGAGACGAGGAACTCGGTGACTTCGTCGATCGTGTCGTTGACGAGCAGCACGCTTCCGAGGACGCCCTTTTCGGCGTCGAGGTTCTGCGGGGGGAGCCGGTCGAAGGCAGCGGCGATGCGGTTTTCGGGCATGGGATCAGGTCACTCCTTCCGATTCACGTTCGCCTTGCGCATCTCGGTTTTGCTCGTCAGGCGATTCGAGCAACTCCAGTTCTCTGACGGCCGCCTGCCAGGCGGGGTCATGAACTGCCCTCTGAATCGGCCTTAAAGCTTTTTCCCGGCTTCGGCGAGCGCCGCGATAGCCATAACAATCCGTGTCCCACAGGAAATCGAACCATGCGAGCAGATCATATCCGAAGTCTTGCCGCGTCATGAGAACGAGACGATGTCGAGCGGACTGGATCCGCTCTGCCAGCGGCGTTCTGGGGCGAAAATCGGAGTGCCACGTCCGGCCGCACATAAGGGCCATGGCCCATTCAGAAGGAGTCAGTTTCATCCAGCGGTTCCGGCAATCAAGGACTCTTTCGTCGACGGAACGCGAATTGGCTGGCATTGACGCACAAAGCCCGGCCTTCCGAAGGAAGACCGGGCTTCGAGTTGTCTCACGAAAGCATCGCGTGCGGAGCGAACGGGTTACAGAGCGACCCGATCGCGGGCACATCACGTGCTGGCTGTCGGGACGACCCACACTTTGACGTCGGTGCGGACTTCCGGGTGCAGCTCGAGCTTCACGGTGTACATGCCCAGTTCCTTCAGCGGGCCTTCGAGCTTGATGTGGTCCGTCTCGATATCGTAGCCGGCCGTCTTGAGGGCTTTCGAAATGTCGTGGGCGAGGACCGATCCGTAGAGGTGTCCTTCGGCGTTGGCGTGGGCTTCGAGGGTCACGCTGTACTTGCTGACCGCATCGGCCCGCTGCCGGAGCGTCTTGACGCGGGCGACTTCGAGTTCGCCCAGCTTCTTCTTGTGCTGTTCGACAGCCCGCTTGTTTTCCTCGGTCGCGATGGTCGCGTAGCCGTGCGGGAGGAGGTAGTTCCGGGCGTAGCCGGGCTTCACCTTCACGATCTCGCCGCGGTTACCGAGCGTCGAAATGTCTTCCGCGAGGAGCACTTCCATCGACCGGCGGGTGATCCCGATGTCGCGGTTGATGCCGCGTTTCTTCTTGGTGGCGGGGGCAGGCATGACAGAAAATCCCTCGAACGATTCGATCGTCCGCCGTCCGGACGACTGCACAAAAACACAGAACTTCGCAAGGCCAAGTGGCGGGAGCGAAGGATCGGACAGTGTCTCCGGAACAGGGCGTAAGGTCAAGTCATCCGGGGTTGGTACGGATGTGTGCAGGTGATACCTATCCGAGGACCGGTCGCAATGAAACCCATCCCCGATTATTCAGCCTCTGCCTTGAGGACGCGGTCGTCCGCGCAGTCGAAGCGACAATCCCGTCGTCGAACCGACGACGGGCTTCGCCTTCCCGAACCGGTCCGTCCGGTCATAATGGAATGTCTCGAACGACCTTCGACGCCTGAGCCGATTCCTGCCGGATTCGGCGCGCTTTCTGCATGCCTCTGAGTGGTATAGCGAAAGCGTGGTTGCTTTGGTGCCATGAATCGGATACAGGTCCGGTGGTCGGATACGCTTCGTAAGGGCAGGAGTTCTCGCCGTGGGTCGCGTGTTGGTCGTGGTGATGGCGACCACTTCCGTGCTTTATCACACGGTGGTGGGATGCTGCGCGCACCATGTCCACTCCCATCGTTCGACGCCGGCGGCAGAAACGGCAAAATCTGCTTCGACATGCTCGACGAAACGCCTCTGCTGCCACGTCCACTCCCATCGACGTGGGAGCAAGTCGGCCTCGGTAGATGCCAGGGACAACGGCCCGAAGGATTCTGAGCACGGTCGATCAGCGCCCGACGACGACTCCGTGCCGTGTGACGAGGCTTCGTGCGCGTTTGCTTTGACGAAGCCCGCAGCACTCCCGCGGGATGCCATGAAATGGCTCCCCCTGTCGGCCCTGGCCGATGTGGCCGAGTCGCGGGACATTCTGATTTCGACGCAGACAAGTGCGGCGACCTGCGGGCAATCTCCCGTCTGGTGGCCCGAATCCTTGCGCGCGCATCTCTTCCTGCAGAACCTGCGGAATTGAGTTGCGGGACCGTTGCGTCTTGCGACGCCGGGTTCTGATATCGCGCGATCCCTGATTGCCCATGCGGCCTGGTCGCGTTCCCGTGTCGCGTTCCCGTGTCGTGCATCGTGGCCATTCGAAGGCCGCGGATCCGACGCCTTCTCCTTCTTGCCGGTACGTTCCGAAAGTCGCAGGGTGCTCTGATGCTGCGCCGTCCACAGAATATGCGTCCCTGGATTGCCGTGGCGGTCGTCGTTGCCCTCATCGGCGGCGTGCTCGCGGTTCGCTCCCTCTGGTTGCCGCAGATCAAGGCCCGACTCCTGGCCTGGGCCAGCGATGGTGCGGCCGCCGCCCATGGTGAAGCGGGACATGAAGGCCATGCAGACCACGGCCATACGGGCCACGAAGGACACGATCACGGCGATGACTCCAATAGCATTGCGGTGACGGCCCAGGGCCTGAAGAACATCGGTTTCCGGTCGATGAAGGTCGCGCTCGGACCCTACGCTCAGACCGTGCGGATGCCGGCCATGGTCGTCGAGCGTCCCGGCAAGACCCAGATCCAGGTGCCCGCTCCGATGACGGGAATCGTCACGAAGGTGCTGGCCCAGGAAGGGGTCGCGGTCGAACCGGGAGATCCGCTGTTCGAGATGCGGCTGATGCACGAGGAACTGGTCACCGCCCATCGGGATTTCCTGAAGACCGCCGAAAGCCTTGATGTCGTCAACCGCGAGATCAAGCGGCTCAAGGGATTGACCGAAGGCCTTGTTCCCGGAAAGCGCCTGCTCGACGAAGAGTACGAGCGGCAGAAGCTCGAAGCGTCGCTCAAGGCGGAGCGGCAGGGATTGATCCTGCACGGCATCAGCGAGCCGCAGATCGAGGACATTCTCAAAACCCGTAAGCTGCTGCAGACACTGGTGGTCCGCGCCCCGCAACAATCCCATGAAGGGCATCGCCATGAGGAGCAGCCCGGCAAGACGGACCACCCGTTTCACGTGCAGCAGCTCAACGTCCAACAAGGGCAGCAGATCGAGGCGGGAAGCCCCCTCTGCATTCTGGCCGACCACTACGAGCTGTTCGTCGAAGGTCGCGCCTTTGAAGACGGCGCCGAGCAACTGAAGCGGGCGTTGGAGCAGGGGTGGGACGTCAATGCGTACCTGGCGGGCGGAAGCGGCCAGGAGAGCGGAAAGTTCGGTCCGCTCCAACTGCTGTATCTCGCGGACCGCGTCGATCCCGAATCGCGCGCCTTCCGCTTCTATCTCAGCTTGCCGAACGAAGTCTCGGCCGACCGCACCGGCCCGGATGGAAAGCGGTACGTCGCGTGGAAGTATCGGCCCGGGCAGCGGCTCGAAGTCGAGGTCCCCGTCTCGACCTGGGAGAAACGGATCGTTCTGCCCGTCGACGCTCTCATCGACGAAGGAGCCGAATCCTACGTCTTCCGACAGAACGGTTCGCAGTTCGAGCGAGTGGCCGTTCATGTCGAGCACCGCGACCGGACGAGCGTCGTGGTGGCGAATGACGGGGCGCTGTATCCCGGAGACGTGGTCGCGGCGAAGGGCGCCTATCAACTGCAGTTGGCGATCAAGAACAAGGCAGGGGGCGGAGCGGATCCCCATGCGGGCCATCACCACTGATCTCGTCCGCGCCGACACGTCGATCTCCGCCCCGAATGAACTGAGCCCGGGTTCTCTGCCATGCTGAATGCCGTCATTCGATTCTCCTTGCGACAGCGCCTGCTGGTGCTGGCGGTCTCGCTGTTTCTCACCGGATACGGCACGTACCTCGCGTTGCAGATGCCGATCGATGTCTTTCCGGACCTCGATCGGCCGCGGGTCGTCGTCATGACCGAGGCCCTCGGCCTCGCCCCCGAGGAAGTCGAGACCCGCATCACGTTCCCCCTGGAGACGGCGCTCAACGGGGCCAACGGCGTCCAGGCCGTCCGCAGCACGTCCGGCATCGGCCTGTCGGTCGTGTATGTCGAATTCGACTTCGGGACCGATATCTACATCGATCGTCAGATCGTGGCCGAACGGCTGGCCCTCGTCGCCGATCGCATGCCGCCGGGAGTCCGGCCCCAGCTCGCGCCGATCTCCTCGATCATGGGCCAGATTCTGATGCTGGGGATGTGGAGCGAAGATGGAAAAACCGATCCCGTCGAGCTTCGCACTCAGGCCGACTGGATCGTGCGGCAGCGGCTGCTGACGATCCCTGGCGTCGCCCAGGTCTTCACGATGGGGGGAGGCCGCAAGCAGTTCCAGGTGCTGGCCGATCCGTCGCTGATGCTGCGATTCGGCGTCACGCTCGACCAGGTGAGCGACGCCCTGCGGAAGAGCAATGAGAACGCGACCGGCGGATACCTCGACAAGCAGGGTCCGAATGAATTGCTGGTGCGGGCGCTGGGACGCGTCGAGTCGGTCGACGACCTCAGGAAGGTCGTGGTGACAATCCGCGAAGGGCACCCCGTCGCACTCGCCCAGGTGGCGACGATCGTCGAAGCCCCGCAGGTGAAGCGAGGCGACGCCAGCGCCTTCGTCCGCGATAAGGACGGAAAGTTCAGCGGAGGTCCGGCGGTTGTGCTGACGATCAGCAAGCAGCCCGGAGCCGACACCCGCCGCATGACCGAATCCCTTCTTCAGGCGGTCGAGGACCTCAAGCCCTCGCTGTCGCCCGACATCCGGGTCGCTCCCCTTTACGCGCAGAAGGATTTCATCGACCGCGCCATCCACAATGTGATGGAGGCATTGCGGGACGGCGGCATCCTGGTCGTCGTCATCCTCTTCCTGTTCCTGATGAACTTTCGGACGACGTTCATCTCGCTGACCGCCATCCCTCTTTCGCTGGTCATGACGGCCCTCGTCTTTCACTGGTTCCGGATGTCGATCAACACGATGACGCTGGGAGGCCTGGCGGTCGCGATCGGCGAACTGGTGGACGATGCCATCGTCGACGTCGAGAACATCTTCCGCCGGCTGAAGGAGAACCAGCATGCGGCGAATCCGAAGCATCCGCTGCTGGTGGTCTTCCAGGCGAGCACCGAGGTCCGCAGCTCGATCGTCTTCAGCACGATGATCGTCTGCCTGGTGTTCGTCCCGCTCTTCGCCCTCTCGGGGATGGAAGGGCGGTTGTTTCTGCCGCTCGGGATCGCCTACATCGTCTCGATCCTGGCATCGCTCGTCGTGTCGCTCACGGTCACACCGGTCCTGTCGTATTGGCTCCTGCCGAATTCCAGAGCGGCCGCCCACGAACAGGACGGTCCGCTGCTCCGATTTCTCAAGGCGATTGCCGACCGGATCATCCGGTTCAGCCTGGAATTCCCGCGATTGAATCTCGCCGTCGTCGTCGGTGCCGTCGCCATTGCCGGAATGTTTGTCGCGACGCTCGACCGCGACTTCCTGCCGCCGTTCAACGAAGGGGCGATCCAGCTCAACGTCGTGCTGCCGCCGGGGAGTTCGCTCGCGTCGAGCAACGAGATCAATCGCACGGTGGAACAGCGGCTGACGGAGAACCCGGACATCGTGAACTTCGTTCGCCGCACCGGCCGGGCGGAACTCGACGAGCATGCGGAGCCGGTCAGCGCCAGCGAATACATCGTCGACCTCGACCCCAGTTCCCCGCGAACCCGCGAGCAGCAGCTTGACGCCATCCGCGAAGCGATGGCCGACATTCCCGGGATCGTCACGGCGGTCGAGCAGCCGCTGGCCCACCTCATCTCGCACATGCTGTCCGGGGTGAAGGCCCAGATCGGCATCAAGATCTTCGGCGATGATCTCGACCTTCTGCGTCGCAAGGCGGCCGAAGTGAAATCGGCCATCCAGTCGGTCCGCGGCGTCCGCGACCTGCTGATCGAGCCTCAGGTCATCGTCCCGCAGCTCCGCATCCAGGTCGACCGAGACCGTCTGCTTCAGAACGGGCTGACGGTTCAGCAGGTCAACGAGTTCATCGAGACGGCCATGAACGGACACGTTGTCTCCGAGGTGCTGCTCGGTCAGCGGACGTTCGATCTCGTGGTGCGGCTGAAGGAGGACGCCCGTGAAGACCTGCAGGTGCTCAGGCGGCTGTCGATCGAGGTCCCCGGCGGCGGGACGATCCCGCTCGAATCGGTCGCCCGCATCTATGAATCGGGGGGGCCGAATACCGTCAACCGCGAGCAGGTGCGGCGTCGCGTGGTCATCCAGTGCAACGTCGGCGACCGCGGACTCGTCGACGTCGTGGAAGAGATCCGGCAGAAGCTGCAGCCGATCCAGAACTCGTTGCCCCAAGGTTACTACTTCGAGTACAGCGGGCAGTTCGAGAGCCAGCAGAAGGCCTCGCGGATGATCGGCTGGTTGTTCCTGATGGCGTTGGGCGGGGTGTTCCTCGTCCTCTTCACGATGTTCCGCTCGGTCAATCTGTCGCTGCAGGTGATGGCGGCGCTGCCGATGGCCTTCATCGGCTCGGTGGCTGCCCTGGTCCTCACGGGGCAGACGCTGACGATCGCCAGCATGGTCGGCTTCATCTCTCTCGCCGGCATCGCCTCCCGCAACGGCATTCTGCTCCTTCAGCACTACCTTCACCTCGTGAAGTACGAAGGGGAGGGCTGGACGAAGGAGATGATCGTGCGGGCGGGGCTCGAACGATTGGCCCCCGTATTGATGACGGCCTTGACGGCGGGCATCGGTCTCGTGCCGCTCGTGCTCGCCGCGGGGCAGCCGGGGAAAGAGATCCTCTATCCCGTGGCCACCGTGATCCTCGGCGGCGTCGTCAGCTCGACGCTTCTGGACTTCTTCGTTCACCCCGCGCTGTTCTGGCTCTTCGGAATCAAGGAGGGGGAGCGGGTCGTCCGCGAGGCGCATGAAGAGATCGAGCTTGAAGAAGAATCGGGCGCTGCGGCACGCCCGTCGCACAAGACGACTTCATAGGTTCCGAGTCGTGTCGTCTGGCAGGGCAGGCCAGGCCGGCCCGACGCAGGCCCACCATCTCTCGCCGTGAGCATAAGCGTCGACGCCATTAGAACCGACGCGCAAGCAACAGGACGTTGTGAACACCGAACTCATCCCTGAGCTTCGCCGTCGCGGGGTGATACTGACTCGTACCTGCCCGGAAAGAGGTTGCGCGGTCGAGGTACGGCGCGAGCGTCTCTGCCACTTCGCGCTCGGGGCGTCTTTCGGCAAATGCAATCTGGCACCAGTCGAGACGAGGCTCATGGTGCATTTGAAATTCGGGTTCATCGGCCATTCGTCCTGAATATCCAGGATACCCCTGAACCACGCCCCCCAGGCGATGCGCGATGATGTCGAACCATTCTCGCGTCCGGTTACCGGTTTCCACCTGCGAGATTTCGAACGACAACAGGGAGACGCTCTGTGCCGACCTGATCTTTTCCGGCAGGTCGTCGAACGCTTGTTGAGCGTGGTTGCCCAACTCTTGCAGGAACTTCTGGGGGTTCTCCAGCACCATCCGCGAGTCTTCGCGCAACGCACCATAGACGTAGACCTGGCCGGCCACCGCACTCTCGATCGCGAAGCCATCCTGAAAGGGCTGCGTGCGAAAACTGAGTTCAACGAACGAGCGGCCGTCCATGAGAAGTGCCTCATTCAGGCATGTCGGCAGCCACGCATGCTCGGTGAGATCGAACCACAGACCAACTTTCCGATACCAGCTGACGATGTAATCGGTGAGTGGCCCGAGTTGGCTGTGGATGTGCTTATCAGATTTTCGCCGAAACACGCGAGAATCCTTGCGTCCGGACACATACTACCGGTCTGCGTCGCCTTTTTTCGTTGAACGCCGCTCCGGCCGATAACCCTGTCCTGGCTTGAATCGCGACTGCTTGCGCGAGCCCTTCGACTTCGGCGGGTGCGATCCCGGTCGTGACGCCTGCTGCGATGGCTTACCGACGCGCGGGACCACGTGAATGTCTCCGCTCGCTGGTCTGTCCTCATCGCCGTCGTCGCGCACGGCGGCGTTCGCCTGTTGACGTCGGCGGTCGAGGGCTTCTCTGGGCGGGTGCGGGGGGATCAGGGCGTCGCAGCCGAAGCCGATCAGGTCCTGTCGCTTCGCCTGCTCCAATGCCTTGCGGACTTCGAAGTAGTTTTCGGGCTTGAAGAACTGCAAGAGGGCCCGCTGCAGTTTGCGGTCGCGGAGGTGCTTGGCGATGTGGACCGGCTTCTTGGTGAAGGGGTCGAGGCCGGTGTGGTACATCGCCGTCGCCACGTCGAACGGGGCGGGGATGAAGTCCTGCACCTGGTCCGGCTTGTAACCGTTCCGCTTGAGGAACACCGCGAGGTCGATCATCGCGTTCAGGTCGCTGCCCGGGTGGCTGGCGATGAAGTACGGGATGATGTACTGCGTCTTCCCCGCCTTCTCGGACTCGCGCTCGAACACGCCGGCGAACTGCGTGAAGTCGTCCCCCGAGGGCTTCCGCATCAAGTTCAGCACGCCCGGATCGGTGTGCTCGGGGGCGACCTTCAGGTGCCCGCCGACATGGTGCTGCACCAGGTCCCGCATGTATTCGGGCGAGCGGCGCGCGAGGTCCATGCGGATGCCGCTGGCGACCAGCACCTTCCGCACTCCCTTCGTCTCGCGCGAGTCCTTCATCAACTGCACGAGCGGGCCGTGGTCGGTGCCGAGCAGCTTGCAGATCGTCGGATGCACGCACGACTGCCGCCGGCACTTCGCCTCGACTTCGGGCCGCGAGCACTTCATCTGGTACATGTTGGCGGTCGGCCCGCCGATGTCGCTGATGACTCCCTTGAACTGCGGGTCGGTCGTCATTCCCTTCACTTCGGCCAGCACCGACTCGGGGCTCCGCGACTGAATGATCCGCCCCTGGTGGGTGGTGATCGAGCAGAACGTGCAGCCGCCGAAGCAGCCCCGCATGATGCTGACCGAGTCCTTGATCATCTCGAACGCAGGAATCGGCTCGTTGTAGGAAGGGTGCGGGCGGCGGGTGAAAGGGAGCGCGTGGATGGCGTCCATCGAGCCCTGCGAAATCGGCAGGCAGGGAGCGTTGCAGACGACCCACTGCCGGTCGTGCCGCTGGATGAGTCGCTTGGCGTTATAAGGGTTCGTCTCGTTGTGAATCCGCTTCGTCGCTTCGGCGAATGCGACCTTGTCCTTCACGACCTCTTCGTAGGCGGGGATCTCCAGCGCGTCGGCGGGCGGTTGTTCCGAGGCACCCATCGCATAGGCGATGCCGCGCAGGTCGCGCAGGTCCTTCACCGTCGCGCCGTCCTTCAGCCGGCGGGCGATCTCGACGATCGACTCTTCCCCCATGCCGAAGCCGACGAGATCGGCCTTGCTGTCCAGAAGGATCGACCGCTTGACGGTGTCGCTCCAGTAGTCGTAGTGGGCCAGCCGCCGCAACGACGCCTCGACGCCCCCTGCAATCACCGGTACGCCGCGATAGGCCTCGCGGGCCCGCTGGCAGTAGGCGAGCGTCGCCCGATCGGGCCGCAGGCCGATGCGTCCCCCCGGGGAGTAGGCATCGCTGTTCCGCACCTTCCGGTTCGCGGTGTAGTGGTTGATCATCGAGTCCATGTTCCCCGCCGAGATGGCGAAGAACAGCCGCGGCCGTCCGAACCGCTTCCAGGCCTCGGCGTTCCGCCAGTCGGGCTGGCTGATGACTCCGACGCGGAAGCCCGCCGCCTCCAGCACGCGACCGAGCAGGGCCATGGCGAAGCTGGGATGATCGATGTAGGCGTCGCCGGTGACGAAGACGATGTCGACTTCGTCCCATCCGCGGGCGCGGGCTTCCTCGGCCGACATCGGCAGCGGCTTGTCGGCCCGGCGGTAGAGCTTGCGCCCGCCGAGAGCCTCCAGCATGGCCCCCGTTTGACCGCCAGAGCAAGGCGAAGCGGCGGCCGGGACCGGGTCGGAAAGGATGGGGAGCGGGGAGATCACGAGAGAGTCATCCGGGCACGGAGCGGCGGGGCCGCGGTCGTCGTGCGGCGATTGGAAATTGTAGTCGATCGGGGACTGGCTCGCAGGGTTTGGACGGGCAACCCAGTGCTGATCGCATCGAATACGACCTGTCCGACGGAAGCATCGATTTCCGAAGACTCACCGGGCTTGGACACAGGAGAGCATCGTTGCCCCGTCGTTCCAAGGTTCTAACTTCTGTTTAGACTAAGATCATTCCATCGAAAGACATTTTTTCACCACGGAGTCGAGAATGAGGCCTTCGCCGCACTCTCAATGATGAAAATGGCATCACCTGTGCATGGCTTGGGGGCGTGACGCCTATTTTCGGAACAGACACGGAGTCACGGAGAAAG
>JADZEF010000165.1 GCA_020850695.1 Planctomycetaceae bacterium
CTTTCTCCGTGACTCCGTGTCTGTTCCGAAAATAGGCGTCACGCCCCCAAGCCATGCACAGGTGATGCCATTTTCATCATTGAGAGTGCGGCGAAGGCCTCATTCTCGACTCCGTGGTGAAAAAATGCTTGCGAGTTCGACAGAGGTCAAAGACGTGATCAGACGCAACGCCACCAATTGAAGGATGCACCTCCTCGTTTCGACTTGCCACCAACGCGCGTGCACGATTGCGGTGAGAGCGTTGGCGCAAATCCCCAGCGGCGGGGATGACTTTTTCCGCGTCATTTCCCAGAATCGATGATTCGCTTCCGAACGAGTCATTTTGCTTTGCAATGACGCTCAAGCTGACGAATCTCCGCCTGCCGGTCGATTTTCCCGAGGACGAGCTTCCCGCCGCCGTCGCTCGGCGGCTGCGCGCGCGTCCGGAAGACCTTCAACGCTGGAAGATCCTTCGAAAGAGCCTCGACGCCCGGTCGCGCACGGACCTGACCTGGGTCTACACGCTCGCCATCGACCTGCAGGATGAAGCGGGGCGGGCCGCGCGAATCGCGAGCGATTCGGACATTCATCGCTACGCTCCGGAAACGTTCGACGACCCGCCGCCGGGAGACGCCCCGCTCGAGCATCGCCCCGTCGTCGTCGGGTCGGGGCCCGCCGGCTTGCTTGCGGGCTATTACCTCGCTCTAAAGGGGTATTGCCCGCTGGTCATCGAACGGGGCAAGCCGGTCAAAGAGCGTGTGCCGGCCATCCGGGCCTTCGACGGCGGCGGTCCCTTTGATCCGCAGAATAACTACCTGTTCGGCGAAGGAGGGGCGGGGGCTTTCAGCGACGGCAAACTGACGTGCCGCATCACGGGGGCCGACGTCGACTGGGTGCTGGAACGGTTCGTCGAGTGCGGGGGGCGGCCGTCGCTCGTCTACGAGCATCGCCCGCACCTCGGAAGCAACAAGCTTCCCATGATCTGCCGCAACTTCCGCCGCCGGATCGAGGCGATGGGGGGCGAATACCGGTTCGACTGCTGCCTCGAAGGGCTCGATATCGTCGATGGCCGTGTGCGGGGGGTGCAGACCTCCAGCGGATACATCCCTTCGTCGGCCGTGATTCTGGCGATCGGCCACAGCGCGCGGGACACCTACGAGATGCTGCTCGGGCTCGGCGTGCCGCTGATGCCGAAAGCGTTCCAGCTCGGGCTGCGCATCGAACAGCCGCAGGACGTCGTCAACCGGCACAAGTATGGCGACCCGCGGCACCTCGCCCAATTGGGAGCAGCCGACTACACGCTGATTGCCCGCGGGCAGCGCGATCTCTTCACCTTCTGCATGTGCGCCGGCGGGATCGTCATCCCCAGCGTGTCGGAGGCGGACAAGTTCTGCACGAACGGCATGAGCAACTCGCGGCACGACACGCCGTTCGCCAACAGCGGGCTTGTCGTGACGCTCCAGACGCACGAGTTCGGTTCGGATCATCCGCTCGCGGGAGTCGAGATCCAGCGCCGGTACGAAGCGATCGCCTTTGAGATCGGCCGCCGCAATTACCTCTGCCCGATCCAGTCGGCCTCCGACTTTCTCGCGGGCCGCACGCCCGCGTCGGACGCACGAATCCATTCGTCCTACGAACGGGGCGTCCGCCCTGCGAATCTCAACGAAGTGCTCCCGCCGCTGGTCTCGAAGGGGGTCCGGGATGGGTTGCCCGTGATGGACCGCAAGTGGCGCGGCGACTTTCTCAAGGACGCCTTTCTGGTGGGACCGGAGATGCGCGGCAGCTCGCCCGTGCGGATCGATCGCGATCCGACGCACCGGCAATGCCCGCAGATTGCGGGGCTGTATCCGGTGGGAGAGGGAGCGGGATACGCCGGGGGGATTGTGACGGCCGCCGTGGACGGATTGAGAACCGCCCGCGTCATCGTTGCGAAGCACGCCGCGCTGGAACGACGTTAGCGTCGGTCATGTCGTTTCGACGTCCTCGGCGGGTGGATCAGTCTCCGGTGCGACGTCGGCGAGCGGAGGGGGCGAAGGCGGCGTTCCGTAGGCCGGCAGCGCGCGCAGCCGGTCGGCATCGGACCGCGAGATCAAGACGCGATCAGCCAGCGTCTTCGAGTCGACCTTTACTTCCCCCTTGTCGTCGACCGATACCGACACCCGGTTCAACGTCACGTAGTTGTTCTCGGAACACCCCGCGCAGTGGACCAGGTTGACGCGCAGAAACTCCGGCGTCTCCTCCGGCACCCGCGGAAGATCGTAAAGCGGACGCAGGTTCCCGGCATTGACGTCCTCGGCGACCGACTCCTGGCTCTCGATCGGCAGCCGGGCGATGTCGCTGTCGGTTTCGCACCATTGCCGGCAATCTTCGCAATAGGTCTTGTCGGCCACCGCATGCCACGGGATGAGCGTCGAGCCCGCGAGGACGACGAGGAACTCCAGCCCCCACAGAATCGCCAGCGGCACGCCCGAGACAGGGTCGGCATGGTTCTTCAGCCGCCACGCACCATGTTCGTAGACGTGTCCCATGTATCCCAGCAGCACGTCGGGACGAAATGCGAGCGTCAGATCGGGAACGTTGTCGAGTCCCGCGCGGGCCAGCAGGCAGGTGCCCCAGGCGAGGTACATCCCGGCGACTCCGCACAGCAGCCCCGTGATGGCGGGAACCAGACGGCTTCGAATGTGCCCCGCCGTGGCCCGCCATGCGACGACTCCGCCAATCGCCGCACCAAAGCACGCCGTCAGAATGAAGTTGAGCTGGACGATCGGAATCCAGTGCATCATGTACGAATAGATGACCGACCCGATCGCGGCCGTCACCAGGCCGAACAGGAACATCAACGTGACGCCGAAGATCGGAGCCGACCCCGAGAGTTGGTATCGCTGCGACATGGCTGGTTGCCCTGAGAGTGATGGGGCGTGAAGGTCAAACGCGCCGAAAGACCGCCGGCGAGCCGATCGCCTGAGCAGCTTCCCGAACGGGCGGCGTCGACTCGAGCGTCTTGCGGGGCGCCAGATAGTATGTCTTGACGAAGAACCAACCTGCCAGAGAGAAACCGATCGCGATGACAATTCGACGGACGAGCGTCTTGTCGAGCTTTCGCGCGTAGTGGGCTCCCAGAAATCCCCCGGCGATGGCCGCCCCCATCATCGGCAGCGCGTACTGCCATCGCACGACATTGTTGTAAACGAAGATCACCACCGAAGTGCCGTTGATTCCCGCAGCGAGCAGCGACTTCAGCCCGTTCATGCGATGGATGTCGGACAGCCCCATCATGGCGAGAGCGCTCAGCATCAGGATTCCGATTCCGGCGCCGAAATAGCCGCCGTAGATGCCGATGACGAACTGGAGAACCATGATCCCCGCAATCGTGAGGCGGGACGGGTTGTCGTGCGGCTTGCCGATGCCGGTCCAGCGGGAGATGGCCGGCTGCAGGGCCAGAAGCAACGTGGCGGTCAGGATCAGCCAGGGAACGAGTCGGTCGAAGATGGATGGATCGAGCAGCACGACGAGCAGGGAACCGATCATTCCCCCCAGGAGCGATGGCCCGACGAGATAGGCGATCCACCGTCCCATCCCTTCAAATTCGCGACGATACCCCCAGATTCCCGCGACCGAGCCGGGACACAGCGCCACCGTGCTTGTGGCGTTCGCCAGAACTCCGGCATTCGGAATGTTGCCGAGGATGGACAAGAGCGCCGGAAAGGTCAGCAGCGTCCCTCCTCCCGCAACGGAATTGACGGCCCCGGCCACCAGGGCCGAGAGGCAGAGGAGAGCAAGTTCCACTCCACGCTCCGTGATATCGATGACACAAAGTCAGGTTGTCCTGCCGCTCGGACCGGAAGCCGATCCACAACAAGGTGCCGAGCCGGAAGTCGCAAGCCGCGCGTCCGGCGCGGCACGCTATTCCGGCTTCCAGTTTTCAATCGGATCGAACGGATAGATCGGACGTGGCGTTCGCTTCCAGGTGAACGCCGTCAGGTCCGACTGCGTCATGCCGGGGCTGTCGACGCGGATCAGCCGGGTTCGCCAGGGGGCGAAGAACTGGAAGTTGCTGGCCGTCTTGACGACGACTCCCCGCGCGGCGGCCACATCCAGCCCGAGATGCCAATAGAGCACGGGGTGGTTGATGGCGAACGTCCGATCTTCGATCAGCACGAGACGCACCTGGCCGACTTCGATCAGTGCCGCACGTCCGATGTCGCAGACCCCGCGCTCGGGAAGTTCAACCGTCACTCCTTGAGAGACCGCCGCGACGCGCCCGACGATCCGCACCGGTTTGTAGTACCTCGCGTCGATCCGCGCTCCGACCTCCGCCTCGAAGCGACTGCCGACACCGGTCTTGAGCGCCGCTTCCAGTGCGTGAGGGTCGATCAGGGGGACGAGCGTGAGCGTGGGAACATTCTGCCGCACGAGTTCGCTCAGGATGACGGTGCTGTCCCCCGGTGCCCCCCCGTAAACCGAGTCCCCCGTGTCCGAGAGGATCACCAGTCCGCTGTCGACCGTGGCGGCCTGTCGGACGGCATCCGCCGCAGCCACCCGCTCCGATCGCCAGAACTCCGCCCGGCGACTCCACGCCGCACGAGCCATCTCCGCGGCCAGCGACTGGGCCAAGGGAAGATCATTGTCCGTATGGACGACGACCGCCCATCCCCCCTCCCGCACGTCGAGCCAAGGCTGCATCGGGTAGGGAGAGACGTCAACGACTCTGGCCCGCCGCTCCATCGACCGCGCCAGGTCGAACCATTCTTTCATCGGACCCTGCGATGTGAGGAACTGGTCCTGCGGGGTGATCATCGGAATCTTCTGCCACGCGACCGTCACGCGCAGCCCGTCATTCAGCATCCGGAACAGGATGCCTGCGGCTTTGCGTCCGGTCTCCTTGGGATCGTGCGGCTGGGTTTCGTGGCCGATCAGGGCATTCGCATTTTCGACCATCCGGCGCGTGATGTTCGCGTGATGGTCGACCGCAACGACGATCGGAGTCGTCGGTCCGACGATTCGCCGCACGTCTTCGAGCAGGCTTCCCTCGACGTCGTCCTCGTTCTCCGAGGCGGCCGCCCCATGCAGCGACAGGAACACGGCATCGACGGGCATGGCCGCGCGCAGCCGTTCGCTCAACTCGCGCGAAAGAAAATCAAACGTGGCGGAGGTGATCGTTCCGCCCGCCCCGCCCCACGCCCGCACCAGGGGAAGTTGTATGACGGGCGTTTTCTGCTGCGCCGCGATCTCACGAAACCCTCCGATCGGCCCGGCGTCGGGAACCCGCTCGAAGATCTCGTCCCCGAAGAACAAGCCGTACGGTTCGAAGTCTTTGAGGTCAGCAGCCATCGGACTGAAAGAGCCCGTTTCCTGCACGATTTCGGCCACCGCAATCCGCATGACTGAGCGTTGCCTCGAATGAGAAATGATGTCGTCGAGCGAATCCTGTTGCGACGCGTCATGGTATCCGCTTCCTGCGCAGCGGCCATCCAACAGGCCATCGCACGTACTCGTTCGCTCGTCGATCACTCCGAAGGACTGCCTGCAGCATCTCTGCTTCCCGTCTTTCAGAACGCATTCGACACGTCCTCAAGGCGTCATAATGTCTCAACACAGCGCGACATTCCGCTTGACGGTCTTTCTCCGGACTCATATAAGCCGCGCTACGATCTTCGATGTGAAGGTCGGAACAATCCTCGGCAACAACGGGTCATGCAGCTTCTCTGGGTTTCGGCGCCACAGTGAAGCCGCTTTGGAATGAGTGGCGCCCAGAGATCAGTCAGGAGTATCAGGTATGGCGACCAAGTCCCCGACCACCGCGAAGGCGACCAAGGCGAAGGCCAAGACTCCCGCGAAGTCGACGAAGGCCAAGACCGCCGCGAAGGCGAAGAAGCCCGCCGCCGTGAAGTCGACGAAGGCCAAGGCCGGCGCGAAGAAGACCGTGGCGAAGGCCAAGAAGCCCGCCAAGTCGCCGAAGGCCAAGGGCGCCGCCAAGGCTCGCCCGACCGCCCGCAAGACCAAGGGTTGATCCGAGCCGCGAGCCGGATTGCCGTCGCGACATTCGCACTGGCCGGTCCGCAGGGTCCGGCCGGTTGCATTCTTTGGCAGGGGTGCTGCCCTTATTGGGTGGGGCGCCCGGTTATTCATGACGATCGGTTCGCAGTTTCAGTCTGACGCGTGGTTCAGCACGGCTTTACGGAAGAGACAAGGCATTCAACAGGAGCAAGCAGAGGGAGCAGAGAAAATGCAGGAATGACTCCGCCGATGCGGCACGTGGCGCGCAGTTTTTGCCTCTGCTTGTTTTCTCTCTGCTTCCTCTGCTTGCTCCTGTTGAATGCCTTTCTGCTTGGACTTCTCCGTGCATCCGTGGTGAACGGTGCGTTGTCGGACGACAAGTGCCTGGAGACATGCTCAGACGCATCGCCACCAATACAAGGATGCCTCTCTTTGGCCGGCGGTTCGACCCGTCGCCTTGCGCCCTTCCGTTCGATCCGATAACATCGCCTGAGCGCTGTTCCCGGGAGAATGATCTCTGACGTGCTGGATGTGATGGTGACCGCCTTTCTCCTCGCGATCGACGTCGGCAATAGCCGCATCAAGTTCGGACTGTTCGATTCGGCCGCGTGCGGGCGTGCGGCAATGAAGCTCCCGGAGTGTCTGCGGACGCTGGCGGTGCCTGTCGCCGAGGAAGTTCCCTGGAACGAAATCCGCGCCTGGTGTGATCCCCGCGGCGTCGAGGTCCACGGAGTGCTGGCGGGCGCCAATCCGCAAGGCATCGCTCGCGTCGTCGACACCTGGCCTGACGAATGGCCGGCCCCGCAGGTCATCAGCGAGCCGACGCACGTTCCCATCGCGACGCGACTCATCTATCCGCGGCGCGTCGGCATCGACCGTGTGTTGAACGCCGTGGCGGCCAACGTCGTCCGGCCTTCCGGGCAGTCGGTCATCGTCGTGGACAGCGGAACGGCCACCACGGTCGATCTCGTCGGCCCGGACGGGCTTTTCGAAGGGGGAGCGATTCTGCCCGGATTCGAGCTCTGCGCGCGGGCCCTGCATTACTACACCGCACTGCTCCCGCTCATTTCGATGGACGAGCTCGATACGCAATCGAACGAGCCGCTGGGCCGTGAAACGCGCGCCGCACTGCGGAGCGGCCTCTTCTGGGGGCAACTCGGGGCCGTGAAGGAACTCGTCGCCCGCCTGTCCGAGCCGCCAGCGAAGCAGGGGCCAGATCGGAGCGCTGCGGGGACGAGCGGCACAAAGCCGCTGGTTCTGTTGACCGGAGGGGGAAGTGGCTTGCTGGGGCCCCATCTGCCCGAAGCCCGGTTCGAGCGCTTCCTGTCGTTGCAGGGATTGGCACTGTCCGCGCGGGCGACGCGCTCATGAAGTCGAGTGAAGCCCGGTCCACCGCGGCCGTTCTCACTCCCGCCGGACGCGGGGCGGTCGCGACGATCGAGTGGCGCGGGGATGTCGCGTTGCTGGACGCCTCTCCCACACTGTTTCGAGCCGCCAACGGGAATCCCATGGCCCAGCAGCCTGTTGGCCGGACCGTCTTCGGCGCGTGGGGCCGAGGCGTCGCCGAGGATGTCGTCCTGTGCCGCGTCGACGAATCGCGCCTGGAAATCCATTGCCACGGCGGGGCTGCGGCGGTGAATCGCATTCTCGATGACCTGCGCGGCCTCGGAGCCGAGGTTGTCACGGCCTCATCGCTGAATGTCTGGTCTCCTCACCGGCTGGACGCGGAGTGCTTCGACGTCCTCACGCGAACGACCACCTTGCGGACCGCCGACCACGTGATGCAGCAGGCGCACGGAGCGCTGCGGCGGGCGATTGAGTCGATTCGTCAGACTGTCGGAGGGGCCGAAGCAGAAGCGACCGTCGTCGAGCGATTGGACGCCCTCCTGGAATGGTCGAGCTTCGGCCGTCATCTTTCGGAGCCCTGGAATGTCGTTCTGGCGGGCCGTCCGAATGTCGGCAAGTCGAGCCTGATGAACGCGCTCGTCGGGTACGCGCGTTCGATCGTCTACGACCAGCCAGGGACCACCCGCGATCTGTTGACGGCAGAGACCGCCTTCTCGGGTTGGCCTCTGCGATTCTTCGATACCGCCGGCCTGCGAGACACGGTTGACCCAATCGAATCCGCGGGGATCGCGCGGACGCGCGTCGCGACCGTCGAGGCCGATCTGGTCGTTCTGCTGCTCGATTCCTCGGTGCCGCCGACCGCTGAGGATTTTCATTTACTGTCCACCCTTCCTGCAGCGCTCGTTGTCGCGCACAAGTGCGATCTTTCCGATCGATGGGGGAGTGCGATGCCATCGGGAGCCATTGCCGTCTCATCGCGCGAGGGACACGGAGTCGACGGACTGCTGACGGCCATTGTTCGCCGGCTTGTGCCGGTTGTGCCTCCGCCCCTGACTCCCATACCCGTCACGTCCCGCCAGATCGCCCTTCTGGAAGACGCGAGACGCGCGGCTGTCGCGGGTGAATGGGCGAGCTGTCGCACCTCGCTTGACCTGTTGTGATCGGCCCATTGAGGGCATCTGGTTCGCGAGCGACGATTCGAGAATGTATGCTCGTGACTGACCGAAACTGTCCGGCCTTCCGAGCGGCGTTGTGGCCTTGCGACGACTTCTTCTCCGACGTTCGTGGATCGCGGGGCTGCTGCTGGCAGCGTCGCTGGCCGGGGCGGTGGTCACGCCGGGGGTCGTCCATGTCCACACCGGCGGCGATTCGCCCCACACGCACGACGGGAACCACACGCACCACGGAAGCCACGCGCATTCGCACGGCCGCGGGCAATCCCATCGCCATTCGCACCGTCACTCGCACGGTCATGATTCCCGAGCGAAGCGCGACGCCCGATCCGATCAGCCTCACGTTCACGTCACTCTCCTCGGCTGGGAGTTCACGCTGACACTCCCTGGTGAGGTTTCGTCGCGTTCGAAGCCGGGCTACGTCCGTCGAACGCAGCCTCCATTACCGAAGTCCGTGTTGCCGAGCGACGACCAATACCTGGACGCGTCAACCACCGCCGACCGTCCGTTGACGCCCCTCGGCCTCGCATTCTTCGCGGCCGATGAATCGGCGGGTGGATCTTACTGGTCGGCCTTTCTCGATTGCTGGAAGCCCGCCCCCATCCCCGGCCGGGTTGATCTCTCGGCAATGGATGAGTGCGGGGGACGAATCGCGATCCACAACGAGGCGGCGACGGCGCGCTCCGACGAGCCGGCCGTCCCGCCGCCGCGGGTCTGAAGTCGGCTCGACAGACTTCCGTCCCGCCGGCCGCCCGCGTGCTTCCGCGCCGCGAAACGTCGCGTCCTGAACGCAACGACGTCCCCGCGCGCCCCGCCGGTCAGCGTTCTTCTTACCGCATCGTTCTGGAGAACCTCCAAAATGTCACAGCGCCTCCGTCGCGCTTTCACACTGATTGAATTGCTGGTGGTGATCGCGATCATCGCCATTCTGATTGCGTTGCTGCTCCCCGCGGTCCAGCAGGCTCGCGAGGCTGCCCGTCGCACGTCCTGCCGCAACAACCTCAAGCAACTGGGAGTCGGACTGCACAACTATGAATCGCAGTCCCGGCTGCTTCCGCCGGGCTACGTCTACAAACCCAACAGCGTCGGCAACGCCGCGGGGGCCAGCTGGGGCTCGATGCTTCTTCCGCTCATCGAGCAGTCCGCCGTCTACAACCAGTTCAACTGGAGTCTTCCGGTGTGGGATGTCGCCAACCGCGCTCCGCGGATGACGCGGCTGCCGGTTTTCTACTGCCCGTCCGATCCGGTGTCCGACAACAAGTTCGTCGAGATGGGTACTTCGGACGAGCAATACGCCATGGCCAGCTTCGCGGCGAACTTCGGCCCGCCCGACCTCGACGACACGCAGGAGAAGCGGGACGGCATGTTCAGCCGCAACAGCGCCACGCGGTTCCGCGATGTGACGGACGGCCTGTCGAACACGCTCATGGTGGGCGAGCGGCAGAACGGTCCGTTCCGTCAGGCCGGCGTGCATGGCGTGCACTTCGAGTACGAAACCACGTGGTGCTGCGCGGTGCGGCAATACGATGATCCGACGGACGACCACGGTCATATGGTGCTGTTTCAGACGGGGCACCCGCCCAACTCGCCTCTCAGCGACGACCGCGACGTGTGCGCCCCGCACATCGGGTTCGCGAACTTTCTGATGGGCGACGGCGCGGTCCGGGCGATCTCGGAGAACATCAACTTCGACATCTATACGGGGCTGGGAACGCGGGCGGGCCAGGAGGTGGTCGGCGACTTCTGAGAGGCGGCCGGTCGTCGTCGCGGTGCCTTCCTTCGTTCCGCGAAGGACGCGAAGGACGTGCATCGCACGACGATCCCCACTGGCATTGTCCGATTCGATTGCGCACCATGGCGCACGACGAGGTCAAACCATGACCTCCCGCATGATTCCTTGAACACCGTCGCGATTCGACTCTCCTCCCATGCCTGTTCGATTCGGTCTCCTGGGATGCTGGCACCCGCACGCCGAGGGAATGGTGCGGCAGATCTCCGAGCATCCCGACGAGTTCACGCTCGTCTCGGCATTTGATTCGGATCCGGTGCTGGCCGCCGAGCGTCGGGCCCGGTGGTCCTCTCGTTTCAGCTGCGGCAACCAGTGGTGCGGGTCGGTCGAGGAGGTGCTTCAGTCGGGCATCGATGCGGTTCTCGTCGAAGGGCGGGTTTTTGAGAACGTCGCGCTCGCACGGCAGGCGATCGATGCCGGATTTCCGGTCCTGCTGGAGAAGCCTGCCGGAATCGACGTCGCGGGCTTCGATGCGCTGCAACGGGCCGCGGCCGCGCGCGGCCTGCATGTGCAGATGGCTTACCTATTCCGCTATATGTCCGCCGTGCAGGAAATGCTGCGGCGTGCCAGGAACGGAGATGTCGGGCAGATCTATGCCTTCCGAGGCCGGTTGCCGAAGCCGCTGACGGAATACGAGGACCTGGTGCGTGATCTGGGCGCCTACTCCGGGGGCGTGTTCTTCGAGATGGCCGGGCATCTGATCGATTTCCTCGTCGCGATGCTCGGACCGCCGAAGCGCATTTCGCGGGCGCTGGCCCACCATCATCCGTCGACGGGGGATTTCATCGATAACGGAGTTGCGGTGCTGGAGTGTGCTGGCGGGATTGGAATCGTCGAGGTGCCCGCGCTGGAGGTCGCGCCGGCCAGCCGGCGGATCGAAGTCTACGGGACCGAGGGCGCCCTCGTGGTCCCGCACCTCGGCAGCGGGCACCTGGCGAACAATGCGACCCAGCCGATCGAGATCGCGCGTCGCGGCCGGTCGGACTGGGAACGACTGGAGATTCCCGCCGCGACGCTGCAGATCAGCGACTTGCGGGAATTCTGCGCGGTGATCGCCGGTCGAAAGCCGCCCGACTTCAGTCGCGAGCACGACCTGGCCGTCCACGCGGCGCTGATCGAAGCCAGCGGGATGGGATCGTAAGTCGCGGCGCTCCGTTCAGGACAACACGGCCACCATGCGGCCGTCGTGAGCGTGAAGCTGGTTGCGTCCCCGCTTCATCGAGCGGGCCAGCGCATCCCCCGCCCGATTGAGGACGAGGTCGGGATTGTCGTACGAATCGCACGCGGCGTATCCGAAATTCGCCGTCACCAGGATCTCTTCGCCGCTTTCCTCAAGACGGAAGTGGTGCTCGCGGACGGAACACCGGACTGCTTCCGCCAGACGATGACCCTCCTCGGACTCGACCTGGGGCAGCAACAGGCCGAAGACGTCGCTTCCGGTGCGGCACACGAGGTCCTCGTCGCGAATCGCGCGGCACAGGACGCTCCCCAGCTTCTGCGTCAGCCGTTCCGCGCCCGCCGCACCAAATCGCGATTGCAGCGCATCGACCCGATCGACTTTCACCAGGAGCAAGGCGCTCGAGCACTCGGCGCGGCGCCCCGCGGCCAGCATGGCGGCGAGATTCTGGTCGAAGGCTTCCTGCGTCGGGAAACCCGCTTCATCGGCAGGAAGTCGAACCCACTCCAGCGTGAAGGGTTCGAGCGGAGTCTTCATTCGCCTCGCTTCGACTTCCGCAGTCCGGCGCTCAAGGACGCGATCGAGCGACTGCGTGAATTCGCTACGGAGTCGCTCCAGCAATGCGACGTGACTGTCTGTCATGTCGAGTCGATGGGTCTGCTCCAGCAATCCACAGGCGTCCCGGGCCGACTCCATCCGCTGCGTCGCAAGGTCAATCAATTTCGACAACGACTTCCGCGCGTCGTTCACGGCCCGGCGCGGCGCGCCGCGCTCGTGCCAGACACCGACGGCCAGTCCCAGTCCCGACGCGACGAGCAGCGATACCGCGGCCCACAGCCATAACACGGCCGGGAGAGTGGCGAGTTGATCTGCCGTGGGGAGCATGACGCAGCCGTCCCATGTAGGTGATCGCCCGGCAGCCAGGCTCCATCGGAAAACTCGAATCGGACCGTCGCACGGGCATTCATCCGCGCGTCACCCACCCGAATCGACATGCTTGCGGGTGGTGGCGCCGGTCCCGCGACGGCGTGCGACTTCTGGACGGAGTGTGTGCCGAGGTGGCCTGACGAACGGGCCCGCCTTCAACTCTAGGTCACGGTCGCAACGCCACGCCGTGCGCGGAAGAGTATCGTGCCGCGGCGGGGGCCGGTCTTGCGGATTGCAGCGATTGTTTCGTCCTCCGGTTCCTGCGGCGCGTTACGGCAGCTCGTCTCCGGATTGCCACGTCCGGACCAAGAGTTCGTGGATGCGGGCCAGGGGACGGTCGTAGATGTCTGCGATGACGATCCGAGCTCCGTTAGAGGGCGCGGAAAGTCACCGTGCGATGACTCGCATGTCCGTCCCCTTGGCATCTCACGGGGGTTCCGGGTAGCTTCGAAAGCGGAACTCAGGGGATACTCGCAGAGTCTCCCGTACCGTGTTGCCTGCAAAGTTCCCTCGAAGCGCCGCAGAGGAATCGATCGAATGTCTCATCGGTGTTACATCGCCGTCGACCTGGGGGCCGAGAGCGGCCGCGTCATTGCGGGGTTGTATGACGGCCAGCGGATTCGGCTCGAACCGGTGCATCGCTTTCCCAATGGCGCGGTGTCGATTGCGGGGACGCTGAGGTGGGACCTGTTGCGGTTGTGGGCCGAGATCCAGGACGGCCTGACGCAGGCGGCGACGAGCTTCGGCGAGTGGATCGGCTCGATCGGCGTCGATACGTGGGGCGTCGATTACGTGCTGCTGTCCAAGACGGGCGAAATGCTCGGGCAGCCGTACATGTATCGCGATCCGCGCTCGCACGGGATGCTGGCCGCGGCGTTGGCGCAGGTCCCGCGCAAAGACATCTTCGCGGCGACCGGCCTGCAGTTCATGGAGATCAACACGCTCTATCAACTCCTGTCGCAGTCGCGATCGAATCCCGAGTTGCTGGGGCTCGCCGACAAGTTTCTGATGATTCCGGACTTCTTCCACTGGTGTCTCTCGGGAAGCCGGGTTGTCGAGTTCACCAATGCGACGACGACGCAGTTCTTCAGTCCCGAGGGGAAGTGGGCGTACGGTCTGCTGGACAAACTGCAGATTCCGACGCACTTCCTGCCCGAAGTGGTGCTGCCCGGAACAAAGCTTGGGACGCTGCGCGAGGACGTCGCCCGTCGGTGCGGCATGCGACGCGTGGAAATCGTCGCCCCCGCCACGCACGACACGGGATCGGCCGTCGCCGCCATTCCCACCGCACACACGGGCACGCCGAACTGGGCTTACATCAGCTCGGGAACGTGGTCGCTGATGGGGGTTGAGGTTGGTAAGGCCGTGCTGACGGACAAAGCCCTCGAATACAACGTCACCAATGAAGGCGGAATCGACGGGACTTACCGGCTTCTCAAGAACATCATGGGACTGTGGCTGGTGCAGGAATGCCGTCGATCGTTCGAGAAGCGCGGCAAGCCGATGGACTACGCCCGGCTGACCCATCTGGCCGAGGAAGCGAAGCCCTTCCTGGCGTTTGTCGATCCGGATGATGGAGCGTTCCTCGCTCCGTCCGACATGCCGGCCGCTTTGCGCGAATGGTGCCATCGGTCGGGGCAGTCGGTCCCGGACGATGAAGGGGGACTGGTACGGTGCTGCCTCGAGAGCCTCGCACTGAAGTACCGCGTCGTCCTTGGACGCCTGGAACAACTGACGGGAACAAAGGTCGAAGTCATTCACATCGTCGGAGGGGGCAGCCAGAACGACGTGCTGAATCAGTTCACTGCCAATGCGACGGGGCGGCCGGTCATTGCGGGACCGGTTGAGGCGACCGCGATCGGCAATGTTCTGGTTCAGGCCCGCGGGGCAGGGGAGATCGCGTCACTTGCCGAGTTGCGGGACGTGGTGCGGCGGTCGTACGGACTGAAGACCTTCGAGCCGGCGCATCGCGCGGCGTGGGAGGAGGCTTACGGCCGGTTTACGCGGTTATGCAAGCTGCCGAACGATTGAAGCTTCAAGACGCGGTCCGTTCCCGACGAACTCGGAACACACGGGGATGCCACAAAACGAGGATTCGAACGCACCGATCCTTCAGCGGGTCGAAACCGCCGATGGTTGCCTGCTGGACGGTTCTTATAAACCGCTGAGCACGACGGCGTCGGATGGACTGTTGTCTCGCGCATTCGGCGGCGAGGCGGAATTCCTTCTGGTGCATGGGACGGGGAGCAATTTCTATCATCCCGGAGTGCTCGAGACGTTCGCCGACCAGGCCTGCGTTTCGACGGGCGGAGTGTGGCGGGTCAATACCAGGGGACACGACGGAATCGTGTCGATCCCGGGGCGGAACGGCTCGAGGCCGGGGGGTGCGACACACGAAGTGATCTCCGAATGCGTCGAAGACCTGGAGGCGTGGACGCAGCGCATCGCCAGCAAAGGCCGTCGGGTTGTGCTGGTGGGACACAGCATGGGAGCGGTGAAGTCCCTCTACTTTGCCGCAGTGAAGAAACCACCGGCCGTGGCCGCCGTCGTCGCGATCAACCCGCCGCGGTTTTGCCATGCGGTGTGGATGCGGCATCCCAGGGCGGACGCATTTCGCGCCAGCTGGAATGAGGCTCGCGGGCGCGTCGACTCCGGCCAGGGAGGTTCGTTCCTGAGCGTGACGCAGCCCGTGCCGTTCGTCGCGACAGCGTCGGGCTTCCTCGCCAAGTACGGTCCGAGCGACGATTACGACATCGTCCGCCTTGTCCCGCGGGTGATATGCCCGGTGCTGATCCTCGTGGGGACAAGGAGCGCCGCCGCCTCGCCGGCATTTGAGGGTCTCGTCGAGACACTGAGCGGTCTGCCGGGCCGGCCGGCAAGCTGCGCCGTTCAGAGCGTCGAAGGGGCGAACACCGGCTACGCGGGAATGGAGTCCGTTCCATTCGATCGCGTCGTGGACTGGTTGAAGTGTCTGTCGACGACGCAATGAAAGATCGACCGGCGTTGCCACGGCGATCCCTGCGGCCTTCGCCCCGATGTGGAGTTCTCACCTGCCAAGCCGTGCCGAAGTCGCGGATGCGATTCGCCAGACGCCCCGCTTGTCCGGAGCCGTTCCATCGCAGGCTTCGTACAGCATCCGGATCCCAACGTTGTCTTGATCTGCGTTTAACGAGGGAACAAGGCACATTTCCGAGCACTTCGCCGCGTCCCACCCCACGCCTGACGGTGCGATGACAGGACGTTCGACCTTCTTCCATTCAAGGCCATCGTCCGACACGGCGCGATGGATCGAGGCGCGCTGCGGCGTTTCATAGCCTGCGTAGTACATGACGAAGCCGGCATCGGCGACTCGGACGATTTCCGGAGCGAACGCCACAAGCCGATCGGACGATGTTCCCGGAGCGACGCGTATGCCCGCTTCCGGTTCAAACGTCAATCCGTGGTCAAGGGAGATGGCGCTGACAATCCCTCGTCCGCGCTCGAGGGAGTACAGCCGCACGCGGCCGTCGTCGAGAAACAGGACGCGCGGGGCGGCGAAGTTGGAGCCCGGCGATTGCAGGCGGGCTCCTGGTTCGACGGTCCAGGTCAGGCCGTCAGTCGAGACCGCGCTGCGGATCGCGTTGGCCTCGGAGTGGGGACC
>JADZEF010000166.1 GCA_020850695.1 Planctomycetaceae bacterium
GCCTTGCAGTGTGAGCACAATCTGCCGCCGGCCGCCCTGGTTGCGATGCTCGCAGAGATAGATTCCCTGCCATGTCCCGAGCACCAGCCGGCCGTTGCTGACGGGAATCGTCAGCGAGCATCCGAGCATCGACGATTTCACATGGGCCGGCATGTCGTCCGGGCCCTCCAGTGTGTGTTCGTATGGAAAGTCTTCGGGAGCAATGGCGTTGAAGGACGATTCGAGATCGCGCGGCACATCGGGATCGGCGTTCTCGTTGATGGTGAGCGACGCGGACGTGTGGAGGAGAAAGACGTGCAGCAGTCCGATTCGGACGTTCGCCAGCTCCGGCAGCGCCGACAGGACGTCACTCGTAATGAGATGAAAGCCACGCCGCCGGGCGTCTAGAGTGACCTGTTTCTGGTGCCAGCTCATGGTGGAAGATCGGACCGGTTCCTGTGGGATTCGGATGGGCTTCGAGTGTCGATGGAGTGGGTCGTAGGCCGGCCTTCCAAGGCCGGGTGGCAAGCGGAATTTCGCGAAATTCAGGAGGGACGCTATTCTTGTCCGGCCATGGAAGGCCGGACTACGATCTCCGTTCGTTCATGTCAAACGTCGGTTCTATTTCAGCCGGCCCCCTTGCGACAGCCACCGCAGCCAATGGTCGGCGATGACAATCGCCACCATCGCCTCGGCCATCGGCACGAACCGCGGCAACAGGCAGGGGTCGTGGCGACCCTTCGTGCGAATCGTCGTCGGCTCGCCCGACGACGTCACTGTCGACTGCTCCATGGGCAGGCTGCTGGTCGGCTTCACCGCCGCCCGCAGCACGATCGGCATGCCGCTGGTGATGCCCCCCAGCATCCCCCCGTGACGATTCGACGTCGTGCTGATCCGCGGTTTGTCGCCCGAAGCTGTGGCCGTGAAAACGTCGTTGTTCTCGCTGCCTCGCAGCGTCGCACAACCGAAGCCTATTCCGTATTCCACCCCCAGCACCGCAGGAAGACTGAACAGCGCCTTCGCGAGGTCTGCCTTGATCTTGTCGAAGACCGGCTCGCCGAGACCCGCAGGAATCCCCGTCGCCACAATCTCGCCGACGCCGCCGATCGAGTCCCCCTGCTTCCGCATCGACTCGATCAACTCGACCATCCGGGCGGCGACGGTCGCATCGGGGCAGCGGACGATATTGGGTTCCCCGTTCGGCAGTTTCTCTACCTGTTCGAGCGTGACGGCGGCCGGATCGCTGATGGTCGCTCGAATCGAACCGACCTGCGTGACATAGCCGACCACACGACCGCCGAACGCCTCGGCAATCAGCCGCTTGGCGACGACGCCGGCCGCCACGCGGACCGTCGTCTCGCGGGCGCTCGACCGGCCGCCGCCGCGGTAGTCGCGAAATCCGTATTTCGCGTCGAACGAGTAGTCGGCGTGCCCCGGGCGGTACTTGTCCTTGATGTCCGAGTAGTCCTTGCTCCGCTGATCCTGGTTGCGGATCAGGATCGCGAGACTGGTGCCGGTCGTCCGCCCCTCGAAGACGCCCGAGAGAATCTCCGGCGTGTCCGACTCGTCGCGCTGCGTGACGATGGAACTCTGCCCCGGACGTCGCCGGTTGAGATCGACCATGAGGTCGTCGACCGTCAGTGGAAGCCCCGGAGGAACGCCGTCGATGATGACCACGTTTCCCGGTCCGTGGCTTTCCCCGGCGGTGGTGATGCGAAATGCCTGTCCGAAGGAGTTGCCTGCCATGGCTCGATTGTAGCGTCGCGCGACGCCCGTGTGATCGGACAGCGACGGACTTCCGCCTCCCGGACGCATCCTTCCTTCGGTGGGCGGGTCTCTGCCCCTCTCGGATCGGTGTTCCCGGGAACGAGTCCCGAGTGGGGCGTATGGTTCGGTGGCGGCAGATCCCGTTCCCTCAATGCCTGACGGGCTCAGGCCAGCAATTCGGGAACGATCTGGCCGTCATGCACGAGGGAAACGGGGCGGCCCTGCCGGTCCGGCAGCGTGGTGTGCGGGTCGATGCCGACGAGGTGATAGATGGTTGCCAGGATGTCTTTCGCCGTCAGGGGGCGGTCTGCCACGGTGCTGCCGATGGCGTCGGTCCGGCCGATGACCGTTCCCCGCTTCATGCCGGCGCCGGCGAAGAAGTTGGTGTAGGCCCGCCCCCAGTGACCGCGCCCTTCGCCCTGGAACTGCGGGGTGCGGCCCATTTCGTTCATCACCAGGACCAGCGTGTCGTCGAGCATTCCGCGATCTTCGAGGTCGTGGATGAGCGCGGAGAACGCCAGATCGAGCCCCGGAAGAAGCTCGTTTTTGAGGCGGTTGTAGTGATCGACGTGCGTGTCCCAGCCGGCGTTGAGCTGGCCCCATTCGTCCCAGACGACAGTAACGAACCGGCATCCCGCCTCGACGAGGCGTCGCGCCTGGAGCGTCGACTGGCCGAAGAGGTTCATGCCGTACGACTCGCGGACGGTGGCCGGTTCGCGGTCGATGGCGAAGGCTTCGCGGACCGACTGGGAATCGAGCAGAGAGAACGCGAGTTCTCGCTGGCGATCCATCGTGGCGGTGCGGCGGCTGATGTGCGTGGCGTCGGCCTCGCGGCGCCGGGCCTCGAACTGGTCGAGGAGCGAGCGGCGTCGATTGAGGCGGTCGACCGTGATGTCCCCCGTCAGTTCGGCCTCGGGAGCGATCAGGAAGCGGCAGTCCTTCACGCCCAGGTAAGGGTCGAAGATCGTCGCTGCGGGTCCGTTGGAACGACGCACCGCACTCGTCGTCGCCTCGCCGCGGAACTCGGTCCAGATCGGATCGAAGCGGCTTCCCAGAGACGAGCCGAAGGGCGGCGTATAGCGGGCCGCCGCGCGCCGCGTGCTCAACAGGAACGGCAACGCGAGGTTGTCGGGCACTGCTTCAGGGCGCTTCGGACCGTTGCGCTGCTGGTCGAAATACTGGAAGACCGAGCCGAAGAAGGGCTGATGGTCCGGGTGGGTCGCCATTTCCTCGAGAGGCACGCTGCCGACGGGAGCGCCGGTCGTGGCGTACTGCATGCCGTGGAAATTCCACGGGTGCGTCAGCGAGCGAACGACCGCGGTGCGGTCCATGACGCGGGCCATCCGCGGCAGATGCTCGCAGACATCGCAACCTGGCAACGACGAGGCAATGGGCATGAGGGTCCCGCGAATCTCCGCGGGCGCCTCGGGCTTCATGTCGCAGACTTCGAGATGACTCGGACCACCGAAGAGATACAGCAGGATGACATTCTTCGCCGAGCCGAAGCCGGGGAGGCGGTGTCTTCGCGACGGGCGTCGGTGGTCGTTTCGCGAGATGAACGCGAACGGGCCGGAGACGCCATTGTCGGCGGTGAGATCGCCCCAAGTCCCGCCCCCAGCGCGCCGAGTCCGCCTGCCAGCAACAGGTCGCGGCGGGTGACGCCATTGCACAATCGCTTGGGACTGCCGAGCACGCGCAACATGCGTTTGTCCTGTCGATTCCGAAGGGGCCGACCTCAACGACCGGCGCTATCTTACGCTAGCGCAGCTGGGCCGCCAGCTTTTCCTGGCACGCCGTAATCACGGCCGCCTGCCAGCGGTCGACTTCTTCGGCGGTCAGTGTGCGGTCCGGAGAACGATACCATGTGCGGATGATGTACGACTTCTTTCCTTCCGGGATCTGCTTGCCACGATACTGTCCCGCGAACGACGTTGCCTCGCACAGCGGACCGGCAGACGCACGCACCAGCGCTTCGAGGTCGTCCCAGGTCGTCGCTTCATCCAACACGAAGTTAAGGTCTCGTTCGATTCCGGGGAACTGCGGCAGCGGACGAGCCGATGGCACGAGGTCCGCCGATTCTTCCAGCACCCCCAGGTCGACCTCGGCCGCCGTCACCGCGTCGTGGAGATCGAGTGCGTCGGTCACCGATCTGTCCAACTCGCCGACATAGCCCCACGGCTTTCCGTTGAGCAGCACTTCCGCGCCGCGACCCGCCGCAAACTGTGACAGGTCCGAAGGACGGGCCGTGATGACGGCGGCCGGATTCACTGCCCGTGCCACCGTCTGAAGCAGTCCCTTCACTTCGAGGAACGACCGTCCGCTGACGAGTCCGATCACCAGCGGCTCCACTTCGCGTTCGGGCGCGCCGGGCTTCGCGTCGAGATAGACGCGGGCGATTTCGAAGAGCTGCGCGTTGAAAGTGCGGTGTTTTTCGTTTTCGCGGCGCGACACAAGAAGACTCGGGACCAGGCTCTGTCGCAGGACATCGCCGCGCCAGCCGTCATGGTCCAGGGGCAGCTTTGTCCGCTCGCCGCGCGGCTTGAACAGATCGTAGACCGACTCGGGAACGAACGAGAACGTGATCGCCTCGAAGCATCCAGCGGCCGTCAGCGCGTTGCGCACGCGATCGGACACGCGGTCGCGGTGCGTTCGCTTGCTGAGCGTGAGCGGAACGGCGACGTCCTGCGGGATCTTTTCGTATCCGTGGACGCGTGCGATCTCTTCGATGAGGTCGGCCTCGCGATCCAGCTCGCGGCGCCACGACGGCGGAATGAACGTCGCCTGCTCGCTCGTGGCGGTGCCTTGCGGCGCCATTCCCAGTGTCTTAAGAATTCGCACCGCTTCTTCGGCTGGAATATCAATGCCCAGGATGCGGCGGATCTGGTTGAACCGTAGCGTGACCGGATCGCGCGGCCCGGGGAGCGGCTCGCCGGTGATGACCGGTTCGTCGAGCAGCTCCCCGCCGGCGACCTTCAAAATCAGTTCGCAGCAGCGGCGGCTGGCCCATTCCATCTGCCGCACATCAATGCCGCGCTCGAAGCGGTACGACGACGGGCTGTGCAGCTTGAGGCGGCGGGCGGTGCTGCGGATCGAGCGCGGAGCGAACTCGGCGACTTCGACGAGCACGTTCTTCGTTCCGCTGCCGATCTCGGTGTCGAATCCCCCCATCACGCCGCCGATGGCGACGGGGCGATCGGAATCCGCGATGACGCACATGGACGGGTCGAGGGCGTATTGCTTCTGGTCGATGGCGGTGATCCGCTCTCCCGCCTTGCCGCGCCGCACGATGATCCGCTGCCCGTGCAGCTTGTCGAAGTCGAACGCGTGGAGCGGTTGGCCGCACTCCATCAGCACGTAGTTCGTGACGTCGACGATGTTGTTGACCGATGGCTGGCCGATTGCTTCGAGCCGATCGCGGAGCCAGGCGGGGCTCGGGCCGACCTTCACGCCGCGAATGACCCGTGCGATGTACCGCGGACAGATGTCGGGGCACTCGATGGCGACCGACGTGACCGAGGATGTTTTCGCCGCCGCCGGCGTCACTTCCGCCGCGGGAAGCTGGAAGGGCAGGCCGAACAGTGCGGCCCCTTCGCGGGCGATGCCGAGATGTCCGAGGCAGTCGGGCCGGTTGCTGGTGACTTCGATATCGATGCAGAAGTCGTTGCCGACGGGCGCGACGCCGTTGTCTCCCAGGTTCAACCCGCTCATCGTGAGCCGGTCGGCGAGCGCCTGCGGGGTGACGGAAAGCGAAACGTACTCGCGAAGCCAGTTCCAACTGACGTTCATGGTCGCTGCGATTGGAAGTCTAATGGGACAAAATGGTTCGACAACGGAGCTCAGACCGTCGTCATGGTGGGGCATACTTTAGACGCGCCCGCCCCTGTGGGATAGGCTTCCAGCCTGTCAGTCTTGCCGCGGATCAGCTTCCATCCTGTCAGAAGGGCATGCCACCCCTTTTTCGCGAATTCGCGAGCCGTCGAGCACTGTCCAATTGCCAGATGCATCGACGGGCACGCATAGTAGGGCTAACTTCGCAGACATCCGACTTCCCATGCTTCATCCGACGCAGATCACGATTCCAACCCTCGTCCGCATCAAGGAGGGGGCTCTCGATCGCCTGGGGAGATATCTCCAGCGGAGCGGCTACCGGCGCGTCGCGGTCCTGTCGAGCCAGGGACTGTCGGAGATTCTGTTGGAGCGCGCCCGCAACAGCCTGCGAGTCGAGAACATCGAATCGCCCGCATGGACCGAGATCGCGGCGCACGGTCTTGAAGAGGCGGCCCAATGCTTCGTGGCCCTTCCCAAGGGGATTGCCGCAATTGTGGGACTCGGTGGCGGAAAGGCGCTCGATGTCGCCAAGTACGTCGCGTTCCTAGGTCGGATTCCCTATTTCGCTGTCCCGACCTCGCTTTCGAATGACGGTTTCTGCAGTCCGCAATCGAGCCTGACAATCCGTGGCCGACGCCGGTCGCTTCCCGCCGCGGTCCCCTATGGCGTGGTGATCGATACGCTTGTCTGCCGCCATGCTCCCTCCCTTCTGACCCTTTCCGGCGTCGGCGACCTCGTGTCGAAATTCACCGCCGTTCGCGACTGGAAGCTCGCCTTTCACGCCACGGGGGAAGTCGTCAACGACTTCGCGGCACTCATCTCGGATGGCTCGATCCACGCCTTTCTGAATCACCCGCAATTTGATCTCGACGGGTTGCGTCTGCTGGCGACGTCGCTGCTGTTGAATGGCGTGGCGATGGAGATCTGCGGTTCGTCCCGGCCGGCCAGCGGGAGCGAGCACCTGATCTCGCACGCGTTGGATGCCATCTCGGCACGGCCCCGGATGCATGGCCTCCAGGTTGGCGTGGCGACGTACCTCTGCAGTCTGCTCCAGGGAGAAAACTCCGCGCGGATCGCGAGGGTCTTCGAGGCCACGGGATTCTGGAAAGCGATCGCCGACGACCCGTTCTCCCGGCGCGAATGGCTGGATGCGGTCCGCCTGGCCCCTTCCGTCAAGGAAGACTACTTCACCGTCCTGTCGAGCCGGGATGTGCTTCCCGAAGTCGAACGATTTCTCCGCGAAGACCCGTGGCTCGCGCCCTGCTTTCAAGAATGACCGTCGAACGGAAGACAATCGCACATGACGATCAGCAAGACGTGGCCGCTCGGCGCGACCCTGACGGACGACGGTGTCAATTTCTGCATCTTTTCCCGGCATGCGGCCGGTGTCGAGATCGTGCTGTTCGACGGCGTCGATGACGCCCGCCCCGCCCGCGTCATTCCGTTCGATCCGGACGCCGACCGAACCTACTTTTACTGGCACAAGTGCGTGCCGGGACTCCGCGCGGGACAAATCTACGGGCTGCGCGTCTCTGGTCACCACGATCCGGCCAGCGGACTCTGGTGCGACCCTCAGAAGGTCCTGCTCGATCCGTACGGAAAAGCCGTTGCGGTTCCGACGAACTATTCGCGGGACGCCGCCTGCCGCGCCGGTGACAACGCCCGCCTCGCCATGAAGAGCGTCGTGGCCGACCCGCACGCGTACGACTGGGAGGGAGACCTGCCGATCCGGCGGGCCTCGTCGCGGACCATCATTTACGAAATGCACATCCGGGGATTCACGCGCCACCCCAGTTCCGGTGTCGCGGAGCCGCAGCGCGGTACCTACGCCGGACTCATCGAGAAGATCCCCTACCTCAGGGAACTGGGCGTCACGGCGGTCGAACTGCTCCCGGTGTTTCATTTCGACCTGCAGGACGCGCCCCCCGGACGAATCAACTACTGGGGCTACGCTCCGATTTCGTTCTTCGCTCCGCATCCCGCTTACGCCGCAAGCCGCACCCCGCTGGGAGTGCTCGACGAGTTCCGGGACATGGTCAAGGCGCTGCACAAAGCCGGCATCGAAGTGATTCTGGACGTCGTTTACAACCACACGGCCGAAGGTGGGGCCGGAGGACCAATGCTCTCGTTTCGAGGCATCGACAACCCAACTTACTACCTTCTGGAATCCGATCGCCGCCGCTACGCGAACTACAGCGGGACCGGAAACACGCTCAACGCCAATCATCCCGTCGTCCGTCGGATGATCGTCGACAGCCTCCGATACTGGGTCGAAGTGATGCACGTGGACGGCTTCCGCTTTGATCTCGCATCCATCCTCGCGCGAGATTCGACAGGTCTTCCGCTGCCCAATCCGCCGGTCCTCTGGGACATCGAGACCGAGCCCTCGCTCGCCGGAACAAAGTTAATCGCCGAGGCCTGGGACGCGGCCGGGCTGTACCAGGTGGGAAGCTTCACCGGCGACAGTTGGAAGGAGTGGAATGGACGGTTCCGGGACGACTTTCGCGACTTCTTCCGCGGCGAGCCCGGAGCGGTCGCCCGCATCGCCGATCGCCTCATCGGCAGTCCCGGCGTGTTCGGGCACGAGGAACGCGAGGTCGAACAAAGCGTCAACTTCATCACCTGCCACGACGGCTTCACTCTGAACGACCTGGTCTCCTACAACCAGAAGCACAACGAGGCAAATGGAGAGAACAACCGTGACGGCGCGGACGACAACCGCAGCTGGAATTGCGGCGTCGAGGGGCCTTCCGACGATCCGGCGGTCGAATCGCTGCGAAACCGGCAGGCCAGGAACATGTTGACGGCGACGCTCCTCTCGCTCGGCGTCCCGATGATCGTCATGGGGGACGAGGTTCGCCGAACCCAGAATGGAAACAACAACGCGTATTGCCAGGACAACGAGCTGAGCTGGTTCGACTGGACCCTTCTCGACCGCCATGCCGATCTATTGCGGTTTGTCAAGCTGTTGATCGCCCGGCGGCTGATGCGGGGCGCGGAACACGAGCGAAAGCGACTGAGCCTCAACCGCCTGATTCGCGAGGCTCGCCATGCCTGGCACGGCGAACGGCTCAATCAGCCGGACTGGAGCGGCCAGTCCCGCACGCTCGCGCTCCATGCCGAATTATCGACCGATGGATTGTCGATTCACCTGATGTTCAACGCTCACTGGGAAAGTCGAGACTTCGAGCTTCCCGCCACGGCAGAGTCGCGCCCCTGGCGACGATGGATCGATACCGCTCTCGACTCGCCGGACGACATCGTCCCATGGGAATCGGCCCCGGCTCTCAACGATGCAGGCTACTCCGTCACAGGGCGATCCGTGGTCGTGGTTTTCGCCAGGACGGGAAGCCATCTGACCATGTGAGACAGATCGTCGATTGGATGATTCGCCGTCAACTGTCACGTCCGGGGGAGAGCGGGGCCGCGCGCAGGATGCGCGTGGCACGGGCCCCCAGGATCAGGCCGAGTGCGAGCGCTCCGACGGCCAGCGTCGCCTGGGACGCGCTTCCCAGCGTCGCCGCAACGGTTTCCAGGTTGGCCCCCGGTCCACGTTCGCGAGCCAGCTGCAGCACCCCGCCAAGGGCTCGAAACATCGTCAGTCCCGGCATCATCGTGACAGCGCCGGCGAAGGCCACGACCGCCACGGGGACCCGGGACGATCGGGACAACCGAGCGGCGATGAAACCCACCGTCAAGCTGCCGAAGAAGGTGGCGATCTCGAGATGCGCGCCGGACTCCAGGGACAGGAATCGGACTCCATGTCCGATCATCCCTCCGACAATCGCCAGACCGAGACTGCGCCACGGCGTGTTGTAGAAGGCGGCGAATCCGGACGTCGCGACGCCGGCCAGCAGCATGTCGGCGATGAGGTTCAGGTGATCCGTTCGAGGAGATCCCTCACTCAGTCCTTCCGGGAGCGTCACGCGGACGCCGACGACGACGCCCAGCGCGATCGCCGTCAGGATTCCGCCCGCCAGTCCCAGTCGAGCCATCCCCATCGGCACGTGGTTGTCGATGAGATCGAAAAGACCGTTCAGAAAATGTGCCCCAGGCACCAGCATGAGGGCAGGGACCATGACCGCAAGCTGCGGAGTCTGAGTCCAGCCGCGTCGCACGGCAAATCCGCCCAGGAGCGCCCCAATGACGGCCGCGGCGAATGGAAGCGCCAGCGGCGCGACATGGCTTCGTCCCAGTTCCTTTCGGACAAGCAAACCCAGTGCTGTCGAAACCCCGACGATGGCAGTGCCCCCCGAATCGCCTCCGAGCAGTGCGCAGAGCGCACTGGCCGCCAGGCCGAGCAGCAGGGCCAGCAGGCCGGTCGAGTGACGGGATGCCAGCGACTCGACGTTGTGAAGAGAATCCAGAGCGTCGTCGAGCGGAACTCGCTGCTGACGGACCTGACTCAGGAGCGAATGGACTCGCTCCAACAGGGCCGAGTTGTAGTGAAGTTCATGCACCGCCTCGAATGCCGGAAGCTCTCCGGGGAACGTGACCGCAATCCCTCCATAGGACACCGCGACATCGCACGGCTTGCCCACCAGGGCCGTCGACGTCGCCCGCAGCTCCCGATGAATGGAGGCCGTCGATTCGTTGTATTCCAACAGCAGCCGGCCCGCCCGGACCAGAAACGGAAGTGCAGTCGCAGGAGTCATTCGTCTCTCGGGTTGAGGAGGGATTGGCGCCGGAAATGTCGAAGGCTGGCGGCTGAGGCGCCACCGTATCGATCCGGCGTCCCCCGCCTTGTGTAAGGTCGAACGCCGTCCTCGTTGCTCAGACGCATTGCAGATCCCCTGAATAGTGGAACTTGCGACCCCCCGGCAACGGCGGCCTGCCGAAACGTCTTTGATTCCTCTGTCGTTCCGGCTATTTTGGCTGACGCAGCAAAGTTTCGTGAGGGAGCCACGTCGAATCCGAAGGGAACACATCCTGCATGACACCCCCCGACCTCCGCATCGATTCGCTTGGCACGTGTCAATTCGTTTCCCCGCTGGCCGCGGACGATTCGCCCGGGGCCACGGTCTTTGTCGACGACAGCCACTCGATCCTGCTCGATGACGTCGTTGTTCAGGGAGAACGAATCGAGGACCGACCCGCGTTGGAATTGGCCGGACCGCGTCCCCGGCTCTTTTTTGATCCGGCTCTGACGACGCTCGGCATCGTGACGTGTGGGGGGCTGTGCCCTGGGCTGAATGACGTCATCCGCGGCATCGTGATGACTGCCTGGCATCGCTATGGAGTGCGGCGGATCCTGGGCTTTCCGTATGGTTATCGGGGTTGCACGCCGCAATGCGAGCCCATTGCCCTGACCCCGGAACGGGTCGCCGACATCCATGAGCAAGGGGGGACGATGTTGGCGTCGTCCCGCGGCCAGCAGGATGTCGCCGTCATGGCCGCCCATCTCGCGTCGCTCGGCGTCGATGTCCTCTGTGTCATCGGCGGCGATGGAACATTGCGGGGCGCCCAGGCGCTTGGCGAGGCGACCCGCGCCGCGGGACATCCCATCGCCGTGGTCGGCATTCCGAAGACGATCGACAACGACATCGAATTCATCGATCAGAGCTTCGGGTTCGAGACGGCCTTCTCGGCCGCGATGCACGCCATCCGCTGCGCCCACAATGAAGCCCGCGGCGCCCCGAACGGCATCGGCCTGGTCAAGCTCATGGGACGGCACTCCGGCTTCATCGCATGCCACGCCTCGCTGGCGACGAGCCACGTCAACTTCACGCTCATTCCCGAGGTTCCCTTCGACCTCGACGGCGAACACGGATTGCTTGCCGCGCTCAAGCGGCGCCTCGACGCCCGGCAGCACGCGGTGATCGTCGTCGCTGAAGGAGCCGGCCAGAGCCTTCTCAAAAACGCGGGGGCCGCACGGGATGCCTCGGGAAACATCCGCCTCGGCGACATCGGAACGTTTCTGGCGGACCGCATCAACGCGCACTTCGCCGCCAACGGCTGGGAAGCGACGCTCAAATACATCGACCCGAGCTACATCATCCGAAGCGTCCCCGCCAACCCGGCCGACAGCGTCTTCTGCTGGCGTCTGGCGACCAATGCCGTCCACGCCGGAATGTGCGGGAAGACGCAGCTCGTCATCGGACAGTGGCACGGACGATTCGTCCATGTCCCCATCGCCGCCGCCATTGCCCGCCGCAAGCAGGTCGATCCGCAAGGCGACCTGTGGCGGAACGTGCTCGAATCGACGGGGCAGCCGAGACTGAGCCAGTGCACGGCCCATTGATCTTCCTTCCTTCGAATACACCGCCGCCAACCGCCGCCGCCAGGAGTTCTGCACCGTGATTCAACAAGAGATCCTCGACCGCTTCCACGTCCCTCCCGGCAAGAAAGTGCGGCTGAAGGACTATGAGACCGGGTGGGAGCTGACGGGAAAGCTCGCTGAACTGGGACGCGGCGTCGTCAGGCAGAGGGCCCAGGTAGTCCTTGAGGAAAACCTCAAGGAACTGGCCGACGCCCAGGAACTGCTTTACGCCGACGACCGCTATTCGATCCTGATCGTGCTTCAGGCCATGGACGCCGCCGGCAAGGACGGGACGATCAAGCACGTCATGTCGGGCGTCAATCCGCAGGGCTGCCAGGTCTTCAGCTTCAAGAAACCGTCCGCCGAGGACATCGACCACAACTTCCTGTGGCGCTACATGCGGTGCCTGCCGGAACGCGGGCGGATCGGCATCTTCAACCGCTCGTACTACGAAGACGTGCTCGTGGTGAAGGTGCATCCCGAGATTCTCGACTCGCAGCGGCTTCCCGTGAAAAAGTACGGCAAGAAATTCTGGGAGCACCGCTACGAAGACATTAATGCGTTCGAACATCACCTCGTCCGCAACGGGACGGTCATCCTCAAGTTCTTCCTGAACGTCTCCCATGACGAGCAGAGACGGCGCTTTCTGGAGCGCCTGGAACGCCCCGAGAAGAACTGGAAGTTCTCCTCCGCCGACCTTGCGGAACGGGGCTACTGGGACCAGTACATGGACGCCTACGAGGACGCCCTGAGCGCTACAAGCACGAAGTGGGCGCCGTGGCATGTCATTCCGGCGGATCAGAAATGGGCCACCCGCGCGATCGTTGCAGACATCATCACGTCCGCCATTCGATCGCTCGACCTGAAGTACCCCGAGGTGACCGACGAGCATCGACGTCTCATGGAAGAGGCGCGGAGGAAGCTCACCGAAACTCAGGAGGGATGATCCCCGTCCTGGGACGTCCCCCACGAGTTGCCCGGACGATCACGTCCGGGAAACTCGCGTGACAATGTCCGTGCGGAGCTTTCAAGATGGGGACGACACTCGCAGCATCGTCACTCCCCAAGGCGGTAGATCGAGAAAGAGTCCGCGACTGACCAGTTCATCGCCGTCGCGATCGTAGTCGACGCCGTTCCATTGGTCTTGAAGCCGCCAGCGGCTCCCGGCAAGGTCGCTCCACGGAATCCGCACGGTGCACTGGCTCTGATTCGAGGCGTAATTCACCGCGACGATCAGTCGTTCCCCGCCTGCGAGTTCCCAGCCATACGCGACGAAACAGTCGTGCGTCCAATTGCCGTTCCAGGCCGGATGGCATTCCAGCAGCCGCCAGTCGCCGTCACGGACGATCGATTGGTTGAGGACCTTGAGCAGTCGGTCGTAGAAGCCGCGCAGCGATTCGTCGGTCGGCTCGGCGGGACCGCGGACGAGGTGGGGTGAGATGCGTTTCTTCTTCCCCTCGAATTCCCCTTGGTGGAAAAACCGCAGTCCGGGCGCCAGGAACGTGATGGCAGCCGCGGCCTCGTGCTGGCCGGAAGGGAACGTTGCGGCGGCCCGGGGCTCGTCGTGGTTCTCGAGAAATCGGGCGAGCTTGTCCTGATAGTCGAGCCCGGCATGGAAGTGTTCGCGGACCGGGCGGGCATGCCCCTCGCGCAGTCGATCGTAGAGCCGCTTGTCGTAACAGTAATCGAACCCCTGGTGCTGCAGCTCCCATTCGCGGTCCCAGTAGACCTCGGCCATGAAGCGGAATTCGGGGTGGCGCTCGCGGACCTGATCAGTCGCCTTCTGCCAGAACAGGTCCGGGCGACGGCCCCATGTGCGTTCAAAGACGTCGGGCAGGACGAGCATCGCCATGTCACAGCGGACGCCGTCGCACTGCCCGGCGATGCGGACGAGCTCTCCGATCATTGCCTCCTGCAGGGCAGGGTTGGCGTAATTGAGCTGGAGGGTGTCGGGCCAGCCGTCAAAGTACGGGTCGCGTCCGTAGGCGAAGATCCGACTGCCGCCGCGCGTCGCGAGACGGACAAAGTTCTGCGGGGCGCGGGCGAGGTCCTGGTCGGTCCCGGGAATGAAGTATTCGGGATGCTCTTCGACCCAGGGATGGTCGAGCGCCATGTGGTTGGGAACGAAGTCGAGCAGCAGTTTGAGTCCGCGCTGCGAGAGCCGGCGGCGCAGCCGCGCCAGGGCGGCCTCGCCGCCAAGGCCCTTGTGGACGGCGTATTGGGTGATGGCGAAGCCGGAGCCGGCGATGTCGTCGTCGGTGAGATCGGGGAGGGTCTCCTCGAACTCGCGCCGCCAGCCAGGGTGCGTTCGCGAGACCTTTTGCGCGGCGGCCCCGGTCTGCCAGACGCTCAGGAGCCAGATCCAGTCGAATCCCTGCCCGGCGAGACGGTCAAGTTCGGCGTCGGGGATGTCGTCCAGAGTCGCCCGCCGGCCGAGCGAACGCGAGAGCTCGGTGAGCCAGACGCGGGTGTTGATCTGGTACAGAGACGGGTATCGGGGGTTGCTCATGTGTCAGCCTCGCAGCCTCGCAGGATGTTCATGGTCGTGGATGGACTTCCGAGTAGACGATGTAGCTGCTCACGAGCAGCGCCCAGAACGGAAACAGGAGAGTAATCCAGGGATAATCGGTGATGGCCAGCAGCAGCACGAGGCCACATGCGAAACCGACCAGCGAGACCCAGCGTGCAAGGACCGCCGTGCGCACTCCGATCGTGGATGTCACGAACATAAAGACCGCGGCCATCCGCATTCCGAATGTGTTCATCAGCGAGTAGGCCATCCGTCGACTGACGGTATAGGAGCCGGATTGTCCTGGATTGCCGAAGGGGAAAGTCTCCAGCACACTCTGTGCAACCGAGACCGTGGCGAACAGCATGGCGACGAACAGAAGTCCGCTGCCGAGAAAGACGGTGGCGAAGAACCGGTCTTCGAGGAGGCCGATGCGATTGCGGAGGACCGCCATGAACCAGAGAAACGCAATCCCTGCGAAGGGCGCCAGGTGCAAAGCGACGCGGACCCGGTTTCGCAACGCCGGATCGGCGAGCCACTCACCGGGTTCCGCGGGATCGGCCGGGACGGCGAGCCGCACCAGCACCAGCGTGACGATGTAGAGCACAGCAAAAACGAGGCCGCTGATCGCCACGCCCCGCGGAGGCGCCGGCGGCTGTGCTGGTTCCCTGGGCGTCGGGTTCATCGCGGCTTCTGCTCCGGCCCGGACGTGGCCTGGTACACGGAAGGACAGAACAATCCTGCCATGGGCCTTTCCTCAACGAACGATCCTTCGAATCAATTCAACTCATCCATCATCTTCCGCAGGTCGACCGTGGCCCCCGTGCCGACCTTCAACCATCCTTCCTGAGGACGGTCGAGGTCGGCGATCAGGCCAAAGATCAGCGAGAACACCAGGACGAGAACCACGATCGCCGGCGAACGCCGCGACTTCGACAGCCCCTCGTGATACCCCACGCCCATCATGGTGAGCAGAGTGGCGGCATACAGGATCACCCAAAGCGGGAGCGGGAGGCGATTCTGAATCGACACCAGGATCCGGGTCGAGTGCATGTCAATTGTCTCGTTCAGAGACTGCACGAAGAGCCCGACGACGATGGACTCGGGATGTTCGCGTCCGGCGGCTTCAGCTTCCTTCCAGAGCTGCCGGTGCAGCTCGTCCGATCGCTTGAGGAGCCCATCGATGTCTTTCGACTGGAGAACCTCGAGCCGCGCGTCGACGTAGTCGCGCAGCAGCGACCGCACCTTCGGCCCGCGTCCGTCCGGCAGCATTCCGGCCCGCAGGAAGCAGGTGCCGATCGCGTTGTCTTCCTCCACGATGATCTCCCGGCGGGACTGGAAGCGGGTTGCCGCCAGGCTGAACGTGAACGCCAGGATGAAACCGAGGAGCGCGAGAGTGGCTGCGACGATGCCGCCGACCGGGCCTTCCATCTCGTCATCCAGGCGATCCCGCCGGAATCGACCGAGCCGGTATCCCCCCTCGATCGCGGCGAAAATGAGGGCCACGGTGACTGCGAGCAGCCCCCAGAGGGAAATTTGGTCGAGAGGGCCGTAAAACTGCATGGCGGGTCTTGCGGGAGACAGAGTTCCTGGCTTCAGGCAGTCCAAGGGGCTCCGAACGAGGCGCCGCTTGAACGCCCGAGCCATGCGGATCGCGTGGAGCAACGCGCTTCGCTCGCGCTCTTTGTGCGACGCCCATCGCTCGTCGGAGCGCCCTTCCGGGATTCACTTCGATGCGGCGGCCGGCACGTGATCGTCGGCGGGCTTTCGCGCGAAAACCCCCGCTTTGCCAGCCTCGAGCACCCGTTCCGGCGAAACGGTGGCGAAAATCTGCATGATCCGCGCCACGATGCCGGTCCATCCCGTCTGGTGGCTCGCCCCAAGTCCCGCTCCGTTGTCGCCGTGGAAATACTCGTAGAAGAGGACCAGGTCGCGCCAGTGCGGGTCTTCCTGGAACTTCTGCGAGCCGCCATAGACCGGGCGGCGGCCGTTCTTGTCCTTCTCGAAGATCGACGCCAGCCGGCGGCCGATTTCCTCGGCGACCTGGTACAGCGTCATCAAATTTCCCGAGCCGGTGGGGCACTCGACTTTGAAGTCGTCTCCGTAGTAGCCGTAATACTGCAGCAGGGCACGGATGATGAGCGCGTTGACCGGCATCCAGATTGGCCCCCGCCAGTTCGAATTCCCGCCGAACATGCCCGTGTCGGACTCGGCCGGCAGATAGGAGACGCGGAATTCCTGGCCGCCGGCGTGGAACACGTAGGGGTGATCGGCGTGAAACCGGGACAGCGAGCGGAGCCCGTATTCGCTGAGGAACTCGTTCTCGTCGAGCATTTTCGCCAGCACGCGACGGAGTTTGGGCTCATCGAGGATCGAGGCGAGAAGTCGATTGTTGACGCCGCGCTTCGTCGGATCGTGAATCACGGTCTGGATCTCGGGCCGGGAGGCGAGGAACCAGCGGAGCCGCTCGGCAAGCTCCGGGTACATCGCCAGCATCTGCCCGTCGAACACGGTCGCCGCGCAGAGCGGGAGCAGGCCGACCATCGAGCGGACCTTGAGACGCTGCGCTCCGCCGTCGGGCCGCCTTAGCACGTCGTAGAAGAAGCCGTCCTCCTCGTCCCACATCGAGGTCTCGCCCCCCATGTGGGTCATCGACGAGGCGATCCAGAAGTAGTGCTCGACGAACTTGAGCGCCATATCGGCGTAGTCGGGGTCGGTCGACGCGAGCTCGGCGGCGATTTCGAGCATGTTCTGCGAGAAGAGGGCCATCCAGGCGGTGCCGTCGGCCTGTTCGAGATAGCCCCCGGTTGGAAGCGGCGCGCTGCGATCGAAGACGCCGATGTTGTCGAGCCCCAGGAAGCCCCCCTCGAACACGTTGCGCCCGGTGCGGTCCTTGCGGTTGACCCACCAGGTGAAGTTGAGCAGCAGCTTCTGGAAGTTGGCCTTGAGCCATTCCGTGTCCCCCCCGTCGGGCCGGAGCTTGTCGAGCCGGTAGGAGAAGATCGTGGCCCACGCGTGGACCGGCGGGTTGACGTCGCCGAAGTTCCATTCGTAGGCGGGAATCTGCCCGTTGGGATGCATGTAACGCTCGCGCAGCATCAGCTTGAGCTGCCCTTTGGCGAAATCGTTGTCGACGAGCGACAGGGCCAGGACGTGGAATGCCAGATCCCAGGCGGCATACCAGGGGTACTCCCACTTGTCCGGCATCGAGATGATGTCGCCGTTATACATGTGGTGCCAGTGGTCGTTCCGCGGCGCCACCCGGCGATCGGGCTTGAAGGGGTCCGAGCCGCGCTCTTCAAGCCACTTATCGACGTCATAGTGATAGAACTGCTTCGACCAGAGCATTCCGGCGAGCGCCTGCCGCATGACGTTGGCGGCGTCCGCGTCGAGCGAGCCTGGAATGACGGTGCGGTAGAACTCGTCCGCCTCGCGCTTCCGCGCCTGCAACAGCTCGTCGAAGCGGGTTCCGAAGGGGCTGCTGCCGTGGCCGTTCCCCGCGCTGAACTCCGCCGGGGCGACGTCGGTCAATCGCAGGCGGATCGTCTGGCACTCGCCCGACTTAACCGAGATGCTGTAGTGGGCGGCCGCCTTGGTGCCGAACTTCTCCGGATTCACCGCATCGGCGCGACCGTGAACGACGCATTCGTGGATGCCATCCTTGACGTAGGGAGTGCGGTTGGGAACGCCGAAAATGCGGTCGTTGTTGGTTTCGTTCTCCGTGAAGAGGAGCGTGGCGCTTCCGTCTGCGTAGAGATAGCGCTCGCCAAGGTTCGGTTCGGTGGCCTTCAGTGTCGCCGCACCGCGCGCCGCCGTGACCTCGCGAAGTACCGGCCGGACATCGGCACCGAACCATGACCACGTGTTGCGGAACCAGAGGGTCGGCAGGACGTGGAGCGACGCCGCCTCGGGGCCGCGGTTGTGCACACTGATCTGGATGAGGATGTCGTCCGCCGAGCCTTTGGCGTACTCGACGAACACGTCGAAATAGCGGTTCTCGTCGAAGACCCCGGTGTCCAGCAGCTCGTACTCGAATTCATGCCGTCCGCGGCGGCGGTTCGTTTCCACAAGATCGGCATACGGATACGCCGCGTGAGGGTACTTGTAGAGGTACCGCATGTAGGAATGCGTCGGCGTGCTGTCGAGGTAGAAGTAGTACTCCTTCACGTCCTCGCCGTGATTGCTTTCACTGTTCGTCAGTCCGAACAGCCGCTCCTTGAGAATGGGATCGTTCCCATTCCACAGGGCCAGCGCGAAGCAGAGTCGCTGGCGATCGTCGGAAATCCCGGCGAGGCCGTCCTCTCCCCAGCGATAGGCCCGGCTGCGGGCCTGGTCGTGCGTGAAATAATTCCACGCATCTCCGCCGTCGCTGTAATCTTCGCGAACGGTCCCCCATTGCCGCTCGCTCAGGTACGGTCCCCACTTTTTCCAGGGAGCCCCTCCGGTCTTCGACGCTTCGAGACGATCATGCTCGGCTGTCACAGGTCACCCACCTTTTCCGGCAGCACATCAAAGTTGACTGAAATCACACTGTGGTTTTCCGCAGCCCGGCATCCCTGCGTCCCTCCCATCAGACCTTTCGGCCAATGACAACTTCTCCTGCCGCACGCCGCTAGAACGGAAGATTCAGCATCGAGAGGTAGTGCCGCGGGACCGACTCCAGTTCCGAATCCTCCGACAACTCGAATGGCGCCCGATGCATCCAGCCGTCATCGGTCGACGGCAAACTCCACCAGTCCCCTACCGGATCCCGCACGACCCATTGACGCGTCGTCCGATCGACATACAGGGCCACTCTGCGTCGAATGGGCGATGGCCGGTCCTCCTCCGAACTTTCCATCAGGTGACCATCCTCCAGCCAATTCACTTGCATCATCATCGTCTTCTCACTCCTTGAACGGATTCGCAAAGGGCGCTCCCTGCGAGGTCGAATTGTGGACGGTGTGGGGGCGTCAGTTGCTTTCGGTGTCGCGGTCCGAGCGGTCGCACACCCGAATGCGGTCGATCACGCGACGCACTCCCGGAACATGCTGAGCGCACGCCAGCGCCACCTGGCGGTCATGGTACCGCCGCACTTCTCCTTCCAGCACGATTTCCCCGTCCTTCTCGCTGATCCTCAGAAGATTGCGGCAGAGACCTCCCCGCCGCTCGATGAGGGCCCGGATGCATTCGCTCAATGGCATGTCGTGCGGGGCCTCCAATGGCGGAACTGCGACATCCAATGTCGCTTCGGATTGCTGACTGCGTCCGCTTTCCTGCGTTGTATTGGACATGACAACTGCCTCGTGTTGGACCTGGAATCGTGGTTCGCCGGCGAGCGTTGAACTCGCTACGAGCGAACTCCCACCGTGGGCCCGGCGTCGCGCACATCCTGCCGCACGTCCGCCTCGTACTTCTTGAAATTGTCGCGGAACAACGTCGCCAGTTTGTTCGCCGTTTCATCGTAGGCCGACGCGTCAGCCCAGGTGCTTCGCGGCTGGAGCACTTCCGCCGGCACGCCGGGGCACGCCGTGACCGTGCCGAAACCGAAGACCGGATCGGGCGTGGTCGGCGCATCGGCCAGGTGCCCCGAATGAATTCCGTCGATGATGGCCCGCGTCAGCGCGAGCTTCATCCGTTTCCCGGTCCCGTAGGCGCCGCCGGTCCACCCGGTGTTGACCAGCCAGACCCGGGCGTTGTGCCGCTGCATCTTCTCGGCGAGCAGCTCGGCGTACTTCATCGGATGCCAGACGAGGAACGGCCCGCCGAAGCACGGGGAGAAGGTCGCCTGCGGCTCGGTCACTCCCATCTCGGTTCCGGCCACCTTCGCCGTATACCCGCTGATGAAGTGGTACGACGCCTGTGCAGGAGTAAGCCGGCTGACGGGCGGCAGGACCCCGAACGCGTCGCACGTCAGGAAGATCACGTCGGTCGGATGTCCGGCCACGCAGGGGACCTTCGCGTTGCGGATGAACTCAATCGGATACGCGCCGCGGGTATTCTGCGTGATCGACGTGTCGCTGAAATCGACGTGGTGCGTCGCCTCTTCGTAGACGACGTTCTCGAGGACCGCACCGAAGCGGAGGGCCTGGAAGATCTCGGGCTCGGACTCGGGGGTCAGGTCGATTGCCTTGGCGTAGCAGCCCCCTTCGATGTTGAAGATGCCGTGGTTGCTCCAGCAATGCTCGTCGTCGCCGATGAGAAGCCGCTTGGGATCGGCCGAGAGTGTCGTCTTGCCGGTGCCCGAAAGGCCGAACAGCAGCGACGAGGCGTTGGTCTTCGGGTCGGCCGTGGCCGAGCAGTGCATCGAGAGAATGCCGCGCTTCGGCATGAAGTAGTTCATCATGCTGAAGACCCCCTTCTTCATCTCGCCGGCGTACTCTGTTCCCAGGATCACCATCTGCCGCGATTCGAGACAGAGCTCGACGCTCGTCTTCGACGTCATGCCGGTGGTATGCCGATTGGCGGGGAAGGCGCCGGCGTTGTAGATGATGGCGGCCGGTTCGCCGAAGCTCGCCAGCTCGTCGCGTGTCGGGCGGATCAACATCGTGTGCATGAACAGGGCGTGGTATGGCCGCGAGCAGACGACGCGGACCTTCGCCCGGTTTTCCGGATCCCAGCCGGCGAAGGCGTCGACGACGTAGAGCTTCTTCCGCGTGTTGAGGTAGTCCTTCGCCCGCTCCAGGTTGATCTGGAAGGTGGCGTCGTCAATGGGGATGTTGACCGGTCCCCACCAGACGTCCTTCTCCGAGGCGGGGTTTTTGACGATCCGCTTGTCCTTCGGCGAGCGCCCCGTCTTTTCGCCCGAGTAGGCGATGAGCGCCCCGGCGTCGGAAATGGCGGAGCCTTCCTCCTCGCGAAGCGACTCGGCGTAAAGCTGCGCCGGCGGCAGGTTCCGCCGCACGTCCTTGACGGTGATTCCATAAGCCGCGAGGTTGAATTCCGACATGGGACGTCCTTTGTGTGTTGGGGTGGCGCGCCCCGTGAGGGTCGGGGCAATCCCTGTGAGCTGTCGAGTTGAATCAGATCTGGCGCGCTCCGTCGACCGCTGTCGCCACGTTCCACAGGCGAAACCCGCCGGTGAAGGCGTGGGCATTGTCGCCGATGCGGCAGCCGGCCGGCGTTTCGAGCAGCCGCTTGGCGTTTCCCCCGCCAATGACGATATCGTCCGGATGAAAGACTTTGGTCAGCCGTTCGATGAGGCGGTTGACGTGCTTCTGCCAGCGCTTCTTTCCGAGCCGCGCCAGACCGCGTGCCCCGACATAATCCTCAATTTCTCTTTTGCGATACGACAGGTGCCCCAGTTCCATGGGGACGATGACTCCCTCGTCAACGAGCGCGGAGCCGAGCCCGGTTCCCAACCCGACGAACAGCAGAAACCCCGAGGAATAACTTCCGAGGGCCTGCATGGCGGCGTCGTTCAAGATCTTCACCGGGCAACCGAAGGCCGCTTCGAAATCGAATCCGATCCACCCCGGCGCGAGGTTGTGCGGTTCGATCGCAATCCGACCGTGACGGACGAAACCTGGATAGCCCATCGCCACGACGTCGAACTTCCAATCGGCCGCCGCTTCCTTGGCCTTTCGAACCATTTCCCAGGGCGTCATCTCGGAGCCGGAAGGATACCGCCTTGGCTGCGTCTCCCCGCTGGCCAGCAGCTTCACGTTGGTCCCGCCGACGTCAACGACCAGAACGTTCACAAATCTGTCCTCGCGCCAGGTCCTGTCGATCATCCGCGGTTCTTGCTCGTCTGGACTCCCTCCCGTGAGAACACTGTCGAGCGGCTGAATCTACGTCGCGAGATTGTTCCTCTTCGCGAACTCGGCCCGGGTCTCCTCGCCGATGAAATAGAACGTCTTTCCGTTCCATTCGAGCGTCGCCGCCGCGGCAAACCTGGGGAACTGGATGTTGGCGATCGGATCGAGGACCAGGTGCCCCTTGAGATAGTTCGCGTTCCGATGCAGCTCGAAGTAGACGCGGACGGCGTCGACGATCCGGTCGTCGATCCACGAGCCGACCACGGCCGGGTCGACGTTGTCGAGCGGCAGCACGAGTTGGGCGTGCTTCTCAAAGTTCATCAGGATCGGCAGGATGTCCAGCGTGTAGTCGAGCACCACGTGCCGGACTTCCTCGTCCGTCATTGCGGTGAAGGTGAGGTGAAATTGCGCGAGGGGCGACTGGAACTTGAACGTCGCAGTCCGCCGGTCGGCGGAAATGTCGGGCGCGACCTGGATGCGGTCCTTGAATTTGGCGGCGAGGGATTCGAGCCGCGGCCTCCAGACCTGGGAGAGGCGGTTGCAGATCTCGACGAACTGCTCGAGGCGTTGCTGGCGTCCCTCGTATTCCTTGACCTTCTCGGCCTGATAGCGCTTGACCTTTTCCTCGGCCCCGCGAAACTCGGCGTCGAGACGATCCAGAAGGGGGGTGGTGTTCGACATGGCATTCTCTCGGCAAGGGGTCCAACGGGCAAGATTTTCGCGGTGAAATTCGTCCGGCGTTTCCTTCATAGCGATTGCAACCGACATGCCGACGTGTCATGCCCTTCGGAATTCTTTCTTTCTGTCGAAATTCTGGCGGGAAACCGGTCCTGCGCGGCTCACACTGCCGCGCAGGAACGCCTCTCTGCGCCAAGGCTGTGCGAACCGGCACATGCCATGCGCAATGCGCGCGGTTTCGCACAATATCGACACTGAAAATTCCGGCGTGGAACCGATGCGGTTGCCGCAGGGCGCGACCTGAACTTGAAGCAGACGTCATACGGACGCGTGACAGCTCTCCGTCGCAAGCAAGCGGCGCGGTCGCCTTGCGGGGACCAGCTCAGGACTTTCTGGCCCTTATTCGCCCGCCTCAGGATGCGCTCGGGCGGCCTTCACGTCGCGAGCCGCCGTTGCCGCAGCTGATCGATGGTCACCGCGACGATGATGATAATCCCGACAATCACCTTCTGCCGGGCCGTCGGTATGCTGAGCATCACGCAGCCGATGGGAATGGTTGACATCAGGCAGGCCCCGCACAGCGTCCCCAGCACCGATCCGCGTCCGCCGCTCAGGCTGCCGCCGCCGATGACCACCGCCGCAATCATCTCCAGCTCTTTCCCCATGCCCGACTTCGGATCTCCTTCGCCCGATAACATGGCAAATTGGAAGAGCCCCGCCACGCCGACAAAGAACCCGGCGATGGTATAGACCGCGATGCGGACCGCCGTCACGTTGATGCCGCACAGCCGGGCCGTCGCCTCGTTCGATCCCAAAGCGAAGACACGCCGGCCAAAGACGGTGCGGTAAAGCAGAACTCCGACGACCGCCGACAGCGCCAGCAGGACCCACACGCCGGTCGAGAACTGCAGCCAGGCGGGAGTCGGCACGGGGGACTGCAGATCGAGCACCCAGGCGGGGGCTTTGCCGTAAGCGCGAATCGGCGTGTCGTTCGAGAGGATCATGCCGACGCCCAGAAACACCGTCATCGTGCCGAGCGTCACGATGAACGGCACGACGCGCAGCGCGCTGACGAGCACGCCGTTCACGAAACCCGTCAGGCAGCCGGTCAACAACCCAGCCGCCAGTGCGGGAGCGGGCGAGTAGCCGGCGCGGAAGTACCAGGCCGTGACGGTGGCTGCCAGCGCCATCGAGGCGCCGGCCGAGAGATCAATTCCGCCGGCGACGATGATGATCATCATTCCCAGCGCGGCCACTCCGACCTGCGAGCTGTCTCGCAGAATTTTCTGAACGGTCGAGAAGGTGCAGAAATTCGCCCGTTTGCCCATCTGATTCGAGCGGACGGTATCGGCGACGGAGAAGAGGCCGAAGACGAGAATCAGTCCCAGGAAGGGGCCGAGCGCCGACCCCAGAAGCGAGGCCGCCGCTCGGCGGCGCGAAGAGGGGGGAGCGTCAGTGGAAAGCGATGTCATCGGGAGCGCCTTGCGAGGAACGACCGCGGCTTGTCACCGCGAGTCCCCGTCGATCTTATCGCTGACCGGCAGGCCTGAAAATCAAGCTCATTTCCCGTCATTCCGCGATCGCCGGAGCACTCTTCCACTCCGGCATCGCGAAGACGTCGAGCCGTTCGACCGATTGCGAGAGAATCAGCCCATGGCAGGGAACGAGGTTGCCCGGGGCGCGGCCCTTGAGGACGGGGGTCGATTTCAACAGGGCTCCCGTCGCAGTCTCCAGGGCGAGGATCAACCCGGTTGTCTCCGCGACGCGCGTTTCGCGAGCGGGGAGAAACAGGACGCCATCCATGACAAACCCCGTCCCGCACGACGTCGGGATGGACGTCTCCTTCGCCCACACCGGAACCGGTTCCTTGCCGTCGATGCGGTAGGCCCTGACGCTCCGCTCTCCCACTACGAGCATGCGTCCCGCGGAGTCGATCGCCAGCCACCGCGCGTTGGACGGAAGACCTCGAGAATAGAGCGACCAGCGCCGCGATCCATCCCGCAGCGACAGCGAATACAGCGGGTGTCCTCCGGCGCGGGGGACAAGCACGTTGTCTCCGACGATGATCGGGGAGCCATCGACCCAGCCCGTGTCCTTCGACGTCTCGACCGGTTGCGGCATTGCCTGGAAACCTGCATCGGTCGACGGCTGGGGCAACTCCTGGATCCAGGCCAGGCGACGCTCGACCACGTCCACCGCCACCACCAGCCCGACACCCGTCTGACAGATGAGATACCCCTGTGACAAAGACGGTGAGATCCCCGCCAGTCGACGCGACGGATTCCGCACGATGCTCCAGCTCGCATCGACGTCGACCAGCGGCTGCGTCCACAGCGTTCGTCCGTCGGCGGCATCGAGCTCCTGCAAACGGACGACGGCCGACTTTTCGCTGAAGATGTAGAGTCGGCCGTGAGCGGCCAGCGGCGGTCCCAGGAAGAAGGTGTCGGCTTCCGCGAGGGCGTTCTCACCGGAAGGCCCGCCGATCTCCCACACCAGTTTTCCCGTCGACCCGTCGTAGGCGGCCAGCCGATTGTGCTCGACCGGGCGCACCTGCTGGCGAGCCTGGGCATTGTCGACGGGGTGGGCCGGGCCCGAGTCTTCGATGGCGAAGACCAGCGCGCCGTCGCTGCTCAGGCGCGAGGTGGTCGCGTCGTCCCACATTCTCTGGTCGACATAATGGCGGAAGGACGGCGAGGTCTCGGGCTCGGCGCCGTCACGCACCAGCAGCCGTTCGAGCTGATCATCGGCCAGCGTCTCCCAACGGCGGTTTCCGCTCGAAAGCTCGATGCTGCGGACGTTGCCCAGAGTGCGAATGATCGCCTGATCGCCGATGACGACCGGTTGAAACCGCGGCCACCACAGCCGGCGGTCCTTGTCTTTCAACGCCGCCAGAGTCTCGACGGTGTTGCGAAGCAATCGATCGAACGTTGAATCCGACGCGTCGGTCGGATACTTGAGCGGGTCGACAACCAGCGGAACTCCCCCCGCAGGCCACTCGACGGGGGCCATCATCCGCGAAGAAGCGACCAGCGAGCGGCGCTCGGGACCTGCGCCGGGCGAGGTCCAGCCCGGTTCGGCAAACAGGGAGAGGGACGATTTTGATCGCCCCCAGGTCCGCTGCAGCCATGTGCGGCTTTCGTTCGAGTTGTCGAAGACCCGGTCGGCGAATCGAACCTTCCCCTGCGGATGAGACGCGGCCACTTCCTCGAGCAGACTCTGAGCGCGGTTCGACTCGCCCGCACGATGCTTCAGTGCGGCCAGTCGAACGGAAAGCTCCGGCTCGAACCGCGAGCGAAAGTTCGCCGTGGCGCGGAATCGCTCGAAGAGACGGTCGGCTTCGGAGAATCGACCCTCGTCCATCCGCCGGACGGCATGACGCCATGCGGCATCCGCTCCGGGTTCCAACGTGGGAAAGCGACGGAAGACACCGAGCGGATCGTTCGCTACCTCTTTCGCCATCTGCCGCGCAGCGGGCCCGAATTGCAGTTCGTACGAACGCCGCCCTTCGTCTGACAGTTCCCGCAGCCAGCCTTCGAGGACGCCTTTCATGCTTAGGAGACGCTGAGGGTCTTTTGGGTCTGGAATGAACGCGTCCGATGACTCGGCCAGCGCCTGTTGGACCACCGGCAAGGCATCAATGAACTTCCCCTGGTCGAGGAACTCTCTGGCCCGCGTCAGTCTCTGCTGCGCGCGTCGGTCGAGAGTGACGGCCGATCCGATGGCCGTGGGCTCCTGCGGTCGACGCGCGGCCGCCGGACCGACAAACCGAATGCGGACTACGGGAGGCGCCGGCTGTGCAGCGAGCGGCGATGCGAAGAGGACTGCCAGCACCAGCGTGATGCCGCTCGTCGTCCTGGCGGTTGTCATGCTGTCTCCTCCCGCCCGCATCATTTCGACTCAGTCTCAGGCTCTCAACAGCCCCGGGATCGGCTCGCCATAATAGATGGAGTGCGGACGGGAGGTGTCGTCGTGCCACACGGCGGTGTGCGGAATGCCAAGGGCGTGGTAGATCGTCGCCGCCATGCTTTCGGGGGTTTGCGGGTTGCTGGCCGGGTACGCTCCGATGGCGTCCGACGAACCGATGACCGTTCCCCCGTTGACGCCGCCGCCGGCGAAGAAGACGCTCTGGACCGCACCCCAATGGTCGCGCCCGGCGGCATGGAACGATGTGGGAAGAGTCGAGAGTTTCGGCGTTCGGCCGAATTCGCTGGCCATGACGATCAGCGTGCTGTCGAGCAGGCCGCTCGATTTCAGATCGTCCATCAGGGCGCAGAGGGCACGGTCGGTCGGCGGCAGCAGGCGATTGCCGAGGCGATAGAAGATCTCGCCGTGGTTGTCCCAGGTCTCGTTGTTTCCGAGATTGACCTGGACGAGGTTGACCCCCGCTTCGACGAGGCGATACGCCATCAGCAGCGACCAGCCGAAGCTGTTGCGTCCGTACCGCTCCTGGATCTTCGCGTCAGCCCGCGTGACGTCGAACGCGCGCCGCACCTCGGGCGCTGCCAGCAGGGAAATCGCCGATTCGCGGTGCTCATCGTATCGCTGCGTGCCGGCCGATCGCTCCAGCGCGCCGCGCTGGCGGTCGAGATCGGCCAGCAGGTCGACTCGACTGGTGATTCGCCCCAGGCTCATGTCGGGCGAGAGCGTGATGTTCGGCGCCTGGAAGACACGATCGTCGGCGGCGGCCGGCGGCTTCTTCGTCTCGTTGGCGAAAGTGTATTCCGGATACGCCCCGCGCCAGAAGGGGTTGCCGTACGGGGACGCCTCGATGAAAAACGGATCACGCTTCGTTCCCATCTGTCCGCCATAGGCGCCCGGAATGACGCCTCCGGACCAGTGCACGAGCCTCTCGGGAAGAACGACGGCCGGCGGAAGGTTGTGGTTCCGAGCCGGCAGCGCATCGCCGACGGTCGACGCAATTGATGGCCAGTCGGTGGGGTTGGCTTTGCGGTCGCCGCGGAAGCCGGGGTTGTCGACACCGCGCCCCGTCAGCATGTAGTAGTGGCCGCGGGTATGTTCGTTCGTGGGATGCGTCAGCGAGCGGACGACCGCCCAGTCGCGGCTCCGCTGCGCGAGCATCGGCAGGTGTTCACAGATCTCGAGGCCTGGCGACGCGGTCGCGATCGGCTGGAATTCGCCCCGGATTCCATCGGGAGCATTCGGCTTGAGATCGAAACTCTCGTGCTGGGCGAGTCCGCCGGAAAGGAAGATGTAAATGCACGACTTGGCCGTTCCTCCTGTCCGCCCCTCGTTCGAACCTCCGGCCGCCTGAAAGGCTCCAAGGTGGTTGGTCCCGAGTCCCAGAAGTCCGACGGCGCCCGCCTGAACGGCGGTCCGACGAGAAACGACGGGATGGCGGAATTGCGAAGGAGCCGTCATGTCACACCCCGGCGGCGGTTTCCGAGAACTCATTATGGCACAGTACCTTCGCGTTTTCCGCTTCGTAGCCCGGCCTTCCAAGGCCGGGCGTTAGATTTCGTCCGGCCTTGGAAGGCCGGACTACGGGAAACCCAACGGTAACGCGCTCGATACATCGACGCTTCGGCATGCGAACCTCGACAGAGTTTCGCCCGAGCCATCGTCGAATGCAAGAGGGAGAAGCGAATGTGCGGCCGATCCTGAGCATCGGAAAAAATAGCCGAAACGAGAGTCGCACCCAAAGCAAAGGCATCTGATGCAAAGGCGCAAAGCCCGCAAAGGAATGAACGCAAACAAGACGCCAGAGATGAGCGAGAGTCAGCAGCATCTCCATCCATCCGAAAAGACAAAGCCGCAAAGGAAATCTTCGCAAGACGCAACGATTCTGGACGTACGTCGTACGGAAGGCGGCAAGGGGCTCCCTTGGAACGAAACAAGGGAGCCGAGCGCCAACGTGACAGAATGCCGTTGGCGGCTCGCAACGCCTCGACCCCAGGCACCGACCGTGACCGACTTCGAATTCTCGGCACGCAGACACCCGCTGTTCGTATCTGCCGATGTCAATCACGGAACCGCGTCGGCCGGCCGCCAGTCGATCAGCTGGAGTTCGACCGTTTCATTCCCACGATACCGATTGATGCCGGGTGCAAAGCTGATGGAGATCGGACCGTTGACCGCGGCGATTTCATCCGCCCAGTCCCCGCGACCGAACGCGACGGCCCGCATGACGGCTCCCATCTGCTTGACCCGCAACGAGAGATGCCGCTCCCCTTCGCCCATTTTTCGAGGGGGCTCGGCAAGATCGATCCGGGCGGCGACGAAAACCGGCTTCGGATTCGATTGTCCGAACGGGCCGAGCTTGTCGAGCTCGAGGACCGCCTTGCGGGTGACGTCGGCGAGCCGCACTTCGGCGTCGACGACCAGTTCGCGGTCCTTGTCGGTCACGGTGTGCCTCTCGGCCAAGGCTTTCACGAAGTCCTCGCGGAAGGCATCGATGCGGGCGGCTTCGACCTTCAGGCCGATCGCCGCCTTATGGCCGCCGCACGACTTCAAGTGAATGCCCGAAGCCGTCACGGCGGCATGCATGTCGTGCCCGCCGAAAGTCCGGCCCGACCCGGCCCCGATGCCGGTCTGGGCGTTCAATGCGATCAGAATCGCCGGTTTCTGAAAATGCTCGACGACGCGGCTGGCCACAATCCCGATGACCCCGGGATGCCAGTCGTGGTGGGCCAGCACCAGCGCCGGCTGATCGAGCCATTCCTCATGCTCGGCGACGAGTTCCTTGGCTTCCTTGAAAATCCGCTGCTCGACGGTGCGGCGTTGTTTGTTGAGCTGGTCAACGTATTCGGCCAGCGCCCCCGCCCGTTCGGCGGCTTCGGTCGTCAGCAGTTCAACCGCCAGCCGCGCCTGCCCCAGCCGTCCGGCCGCATTCAACCGCGGCGCGATGCCGAACGCGACATCCTCGGATTCGATGGAAGGTTTCTCCTCGAAGCCTGCCACCTTCAGCAAAGCCTTGAGCCCCAGGCTCGAGCGTTCCTTCAATCCGGACAACCCATATCGGACGATGACGCGGTTTTCGCCCAGCAGCGGGACGACATCCGCGACGGTCCCGATGGCGGCAAGCCCCACGGCGGTCAGCAGGAATTCGCGCATTCGCGGCGAGGCGTGCTTGCCGTCGCCCAGCTTGCGGCAGATCGACCAGGCGACCTTCAGTGCCACTCCGGCCCCGCACAAGTCCCCAAAGGGATAGCTGGTTCCCGGCAACCGGGGATGAACGAGGACGGCCGCCTCGGGCAACTCGGCATCCATCTGGTGGTGATCGGTGATGATCAGTTCAAGGCCGAGTTCGCGGGCCAGCGCCGCCTCTTCCTTGCTGCAGATGCCGCAATCGACACTGACGACGAGTCGTTGCGGGTCCTCGGCGTGCAACTGGCGGATCGCCTCGCAATTGAGTCCGTAGCCTTCTTCCATGCGGCAGGGGATGTAGTAGTCGACTTTGGCGTTCAAGAGCTGCAGGCAATGCCAAAGCATGCTGGTGGCCGTCACGCCGTCGACGTCGTAGTCGCCGTAGATCGTGACGCGGCGGCCGTTCTTCACGGCCGAGACAATGCGGTCGGCGGCCTCGGCCACTCCCGGAAGGGTGTCGGGGTCGTGGAGGTCGGTCAGCCGGGCGTTGAGGAATGACGCCGCGCCGTTGTCGGGAAGGAATCCTCGTGCCAGCAGAACCTGAGCCGTCAGCGGCGAGACGTTGAGCTCGGTGCAGAGCCGCCGGACGTAACCGGCGTCGTGGGCGCTGTACCGCCAGGGCCTCGGCATTGGAAATGATCCCATCCGTTCAGAAGAAAATCGGCTCCCTCACAGTACCGATTACAGCAGGCGCGGGCGGGGGTGTCAAAGCCCCTTGGCAACGTTGCCCGGACACCCCCTGCGAGGACCTGGAGTGTCTGAACCCGAAGCGTAAGAACAACCGCCGGACTCAGTGGAATTCGTCCACGGTGGGCTGGCCGGTCAAATCGCAGTAGGCCACCGCGAACATCAAGTGCCCGATCGGGACGGCGAACAGGATTCCGATGCAGAGCGCCAGGTATCCGCCCATCGCCACCACGCCCGCAAGAATCGCCAGCCCGAATGACGTGAGCCGATGTCCCTGCGTCAGCTCGGACGCGATCCGCAGGCAACTTGTCCCGGGGGGATCCTGGTCGATGAGCACATAAGTCGTCGGCCAATAGCGCAGCATCACCATCAGGAGAACGAGCAACGTGAAGCCGACCGCCGCGACAAGGACCAGGACAATCGCGTCCTGGTTGCGCTGGAAGGCCATCAACGCCATGACGAACGGGACCATCAGACCCATGATCGTCAGTGTGTTGAGTATCCCCTTGATGATCTCGGCAAGACTCTTTCTCAACAGGAACCTGCCCCCGCCAAACAGATCCCCCACGTCGACGGGCTCGCCGCGAACCATCTTCAGGAGTGCGATACAGCGACCGATGCCGAGGAACCAGCGCAACACCGGAACGACGATCGACACCATGAACACCGAGAGGCCGGGGATGGCCGGTCTGTTCCGGCCGCCGGCCGCTTCGCCGATTCCCACGAAGACGCCGGCAGCGAACCCCGCGATGATTTCCGGCAGCCAGACGACCGCCATCGCAATGCCGAACTGGCTCCAGAAGATCTTCCAGGCCCGGCCGAGAACTCGACCCGGTTCAAGCGGGCGTGTTCCTTTCGTAATGAAGGGTGACGCCCCCGAAACCCGCGGGGGAGACGCTCGTCGTTCAAGAACCTCCCCGCACGCGCGGCACTTCGCGGCCCCGGGCTCGACGTTCTCCCCGCACATCGGACACGACGTCCGTGGCTTCGGCGGCTCGACCGTGGATGTGGCTGCTGCCGCGGGCGTTTCTTCGAAATCCTCCTCGTCGTGATGAAAAGGATCGGCTTCGAAGACGGCGGTGCTCTGGCGGGGAACTGTGACCGGCGCGCCGCATTGCGGACATTTGGCGGCGGCTCCGGCCTTATCCGCGGACGTCCGGAGCAGTCGGTCGCATTGCTGGCAATGAAATTCAATCGTCATGGAATCGGTACTTCCCTCGCCGTCGCAGCTCGTCGACCGAGCAGCGTAGCAAACCGGCCGGCGCGGGCATAGGCGGCCCGCGGGCCGCGTCAGGGCGACTCTCGTGCTGCCGACTGGCGGCAGATCGCGCCATCGCCGAGACTGATGCGAATCTGGAACACCCTCAAAAAGTCTCTCGCATTCCTACGTTCCGCGACTCCGCTGAAGGAGCTCTTCCATGCGTTCGACGCGCTTGCTAGTCGTCATTCTGACGTTCCTGACGTCGATCTCCGCGCCCGCCGCCGAGTTTCACGTCCGTCCGTCCGGATCGTCGAAAGGGAACGGTTCGCTCGATCAACCGTGGGACCTCGCGACGGCTCTGCAGGCGGCAGACACCGTGAAGCCCGGCGACACCGTCTGGCTGCACGCTGGGACCTATCAGGGCGGCTTCATTTCCCGTCTCAAAGGAACCCGCGACAAGCCCATCGTCGTTTCGGGCTTTCGAGGCGAGCGAGTCACTATTGACGCCCGGCCGCGCGACGAGCGCGACAATGCCCTCTTTCTGTTGCAGGGAGCCGACGCGATCTATCGCGACTTCGAAGTCACCTGCAGCGACCCGCTGCGCAAAACGGCCATCGCCGGGTCCTGGCCGGCCGACATCCGCCGCGGAAACGTTGACGTCCGCGGAGACCGCATCTCGCTGGTCAACCTCGTCATTCACGACTGCGCCAGCGGCGTCGGGCTGTGGGCCGAAGGGGAATCGGGCGAAGTCTCGGGGTGCCTTATCTATAACAACGGCTGGGCCGGGCCCGACCGCAGTCACGGTCACGCCATCTATGCCCAGAACGCCCGCGGAACCAAGCGGATCGTCGATAATATCGTCTTCAACCAGTTCGGATACGGCATCCATGTCTACGGGTCGGAGAAGGCCTCGCTGAAGGGCTTTGAGATCGACCGCAACATCGCGTTCGGCAACGGCAGCCTGAGCGGCACGGGGGACTCGGCGCCGGGAATCATGGTGGGGGGCGCTTCGCCGGCGGAGCGGATTGCCGTCCGAGACAACATCGTGACCGGCGGCGGCATCCGGCTGGGATATCCGTGGGGCGTCGTCAGTGAGGACGTCCTGTGCACCGGCAACTATTGCGAAGGCCTGGTCGTGCGGGACTTCCGCCGGGCGACGGTCTCGAAGAACACAATCGTCGCCCATTCGAACGTCGTGCAGATGGAAGGAGCCGAAAAACTTCTGCTCGGCGGAGTGAAGTGGAACAACAACGAGTTGTTTGTCACGGACGGGCGATGGGGCGAGGCGGCGATCGTCGAGAACGGAAAAAGCCGCGGGATGTCCATTGAGGAATGGCGGCGCGCCACCGGTTGCGACACCGACAGCCGCTTCACGAAAGGGACGCCGAAGGAACTCCGCGTGACGGTGCGGCCCAATGCCCATCAGAAGGGACGTGCCCAGATCGCAGTGATCAATCCCGAATCGCTGCCGCAGGTCGACATCGACCTCTCGAAAGTCCTGAGCAACGGTCAGAAGTACCGCGTCGCCAGCGTCAAGAACTTCTACGGGCCGCCCGTCATCACGGGAGTCGCCGACGGCAAACCCGTTACGATCCCCCTTCAGCCGGTAACCGCCGCAGCGCCGGTCGGGATGAAGGCCTCGGACGTCCCGGTGACGGAACCGCAGTTCGCAGCCTTCGTCGTCCTCCCCGAAGAGTGACGCCGACCGGTATGCCATCGGCAGACGTGCTATGGCTCGAGCCGCACCGCACACGCCTTATACGACGGCTGCTTCGAGTAAGGATCGAAGACCGCATCCGTCAACTGGTTGGCCGCCTCGTAGTGCATGGGGACGAAAACCTGCCCCTGCTTGACGGCATGCGTCAGGAAGACGCGAGCCCGCAGTCGACCGCGCTGAGATTCAACGGTGACCCAACTCTGCGGCCCCAGTCCCAGCTTTTGGGCGTCAACAGGATTCACCTCGACGTATGGGTGCTCGGGATAGAGTCTCCGCAGCACGGCTGACTTCTTCGTGCGGGTCTGCGTGTGCCACTGCGATGCCGACCCACGCCCGGTGAGCAGAATGAACGGATACTTCTCCGAAGGGGCCTCCGAGAGCGGCCGGGGGTCTTCGCTCAGAAATCGCGCGCGTCCGTCCGCGTGGTAGTAGCGACCATCTTCGAACAGGCGGCGTTCCTGGCGGGGGAAAAGAGAAGGATCTAGGGACGAGGGTCCAGGGCCTAGTGACAGAGATGAAGCTCGCGGAGAGGCTGAGTCGTTGAGGAGTCCTTCCTTGTTTCCTGCCTGTCCCTCGACCCTAGACCCTAGACCCTCAACCCTTGCATACGGCCACTGAATCCCCCCCTGTTGCTCGATCATCCGGTAGTCCTCGATCCCGGAGAAATCGCACGGCATTCCCCGCGACAGCTCCTTCATGATTTCGAAGACTGCCGCGGGGGAATCCCAGCGGGCAAACATCTTCCCGCAACCCCATGCCTCCGCGACGAGCCGGAAGATCGAGAAGTCCGATAGCGCCTGGCCCGGAGCGCGCGAGACTTTCTTGACCACGCCGATCCGCCTTTCCGAGTTGATGAGCGTTCCTTCCTTTTCGCCCCAGGCGGCTGCGGGGAGAACGAGGTGGGCGCGGCGGGCCGTCTCGGTCGAGTGATACATGTCCTGCACCACCAGGAAGTCGAGCCGATCGAGAATGTCGTGGCACTGCTTCTGATTGATCCACGAGTGGGCGGGATTCGTGCAGATGACCCACAGCCCCTTGATCTTCCCCCGCAGGATTCCCTCCATGATCTCGGGATAGGTGAACCCCGCGTGCGTGGGAATCTGCCGCACGTCGATGCCGAGGATTTCGGCGACACTGTTGCGGTGAGCCTCGTTCGCGAAGTCCCGCCCGCCGAGCAGCGACGCGGTGTTGCTGAAAAGACGCGAGCCCATCGCGTTGCACTGTCCGGTGATTGAGTTCGCTCCGGTGCCGGGGCGGCCGATGTTCCCCGTCATCAGCGCCAGGTTGATGATCGCCTGGGCGGTGCGGACTCCCTGGTAGCTCTGGTTGACTCCCATCGTCCACCAGAACGAAACGCGTTCCCGCTCGTGAATCGTGCGGGCCAGCCGTTCGATTGCCTGCGGTTCGAGCCGCGTCTCCCGAGCGACGACATCGAGCGTGTATTTCTGGACGTACTCTGCGTATGCCTTGAACCCGTTGGTATGAGCTTCGATGTAGTCCCGATCAATCCATCCGTTCTCGATGAGGATCCGGGCGATTCCATAGAACAGAGCGAGGTCCGACTTGGGATAGAGCGGCAGGTGCTGCGTGGACTGCATCGCCGTCTCGGTCATCCGGGGATCGATGACGACGATCTCGGGATTGCGGTGGTTGCGGGCGATGCGCTCCCACAGGATCGGGTGCGCGATGCAGAGATTGCTGCCGACGAGAATGATCGCGTCCGATTCCTCGAAGTCCGCATAAGTGTAGGGCGGCGCGTCGAATCCAAAGGCCTGCTTGTAGGCGACGACCGACGTCGCCATGCATTGCCGCGTGTTCCCGTCTCCATGAACCATCCCCATGCCGAACTTCGCCAGCGTACCGAGCAGCGCCATCTCTTCGGTCGGAATCTGCCCCGTGCTGAGGAACGCGACCGATTCGTTGCCGTGCTGCGTCTGGATCCTGCGGAACCGCGACACGAAGGTTTCGAGGGCCGTGCTCCAGTCGACCGGTTCGAGCCGCCCCGACGCATTCCGCAGCAGCGGTTTCGTGGCGCGGTCCTCCGCACCGAGAACTGTCAACGCTTCCCATCCCTTGGGACACGCCATCCCAAGATTGACAGGGTAGGCGGATGTCGGCGTCAGGCTCACGGCCTGTCCATTCTGAAGATGGACATCGAGACTGCACCCGGTCGAGCAATACCCGCACACCGTCGTCGTCACCGCGTCAGGCTTGCGGACGGTCGGCACGCGGCCCAGCCCGAACCCGCCCGGTTCGAGCAATAGCTCGCGCGTGAGAGGCCCGGTCCGTTGATGCAGAAGAGAAGCGATGTCGGTGCTCATGTTCGCAGGGCCCCCGGCATGCGCGGCGCCGCCACTGCCGCGAAGAAGATGTAACGCTCCAGCAACTCGCCCGCGAGGCATGCGAGGAACAGCAGTCCGACGATTGCCCCCTGCCGCACGCGGACATCAGCGTCCGCTCCGTCAAGCGGCTGAAGCAGCATCAGCGGCATGACGACTCCCCCCAGCGCTCCGCAGGTGAGGCGGGCCAGCATCTGATTCGACAGAGCCCCCCTCATCAGGAGCGCCGAACGCTTGAGCGGGGCATGGCGATGGCCGAGGAGATGCCGCAGGAAGATCACTTCGAACGCGAGCTTCATCGCCGCAGCTGCGATCAACGCCCGCGCAAGGTCGCGGCCGGCCCGGTCCATCAACTCGCGCGATGATCCAGAGTTCGAATCCGTTCCAATCAGCCACAGGGTGATCCACGTTGCGGCGATTCCCAGCACGGCCGAGGTCAGCACGAACTTCGTGGCGGTCTGGCCGAAGCTCCAGAACTCGCGCTGCGTGAAAACGTAGATCATGATCGAGCAGAAAACGCCGGCCACTCCCAAGAGAGCGACCGCTCCTCCCAACACCCGTAATAGCTGTGTCGAGCAGTCGGACTTCAGCGCAACGGCCGCGAACAGGCACGCCGCCGCGGCGAACCCGCCAAAAGAGACGATCTCGCGGCTGAGCCATGAGTGCCTCAGACCGAGTACCGCGCGGAATGCATACTGCGGTCGCCCGAGGTGAAAGACGCTCGCTCCGAGCGCCAGAAGTCCGAAGGCGAGCGCGCCGATCGTCTGCACCGGCCGGAAGGCGCTCTGTGACGGGCCTTCGAGAAACAGGTCAAGGATCCCGCCGACAATGAAAGCTCCGACCGAGAGCTGCGTCAGGACGAGCATCACGATCAACGGCCAGTGAGGCTGCTGCGGGTTGACCGAGTGATAGTCGGCCGGCAGCAGGTTCCGCGGGAAGACGCGATTCGTCTTGTAGGTCGTGGTCGGATGCGTGATCTGAGGCTCGGGAGCGGCGGGAAGAAACACGGCCGCCTCGGAGTCTTCGATCACCTGGCGGATATCGACAATGCGGATGGCGATTGCTTCGTTGGGACACGACTGCACGCAGGCCGGGGCCTCGCCCGCGGAAAGGCGGTCCGAGCACATGTCGCACTTGCGGACGATTCCCTTTCCGCTGTGGTACTTCGGCACGTCGTACGGGCACGCCAGCACACAGTACTGGCAGCCGAAGCATTGATCGTCGAGGTGCTTGACGATGCCCGTCAGCGGGTTCTTTTCGTAGGCGTTGACCGGGCAGGCGGTCATGCAGGCCGGTTCGAGGCAGTGATGGCAGGCCGTGGTGACATGCTGCATGACGGGCTTCGTTGCCGTGCCGCCGATCAGCAGGCCGACGTCGCGCCAGGTCTCGGTGTCGTCCAACCCGTTGAGCGAGTGACATGCCGTCACGCACGCCTTGCAGCCTGAGCAACGGTCGAGGTCGACTTCAAACGCGTACTGCTGGCCCACGGCGGGAAGGGAAGTCGGCAGCAACCGCTGATAGTGCTTCGCCTGGGCGGGAATGCTTCCGTTCTCGTGAGCCTGAGCAAATCGCTCGACGGCCGACAGGTCTTGCTGGTCGGCGAGCAGGCGTTCGAGGAGAGAAGTGGTCATGCGGGAATGTGCATTCGCGACGGGGTCGGATCCAGAAGAGCGAAATCAGGAACCACGGAAAGGACGGAAGGTACGGAAAAGACCAGAAGGCAAAGACCAACAATTCTCTCTTCTTCTTTGGTTTTCCTTCCGGGCTTTCCGTTCCTTCCGTGGTTCCTGCCTTGGGTCCTCTGATTTCGCTTTGAGCAGCACGTGCTCCGCGGCACGGGTCAGTGATCAGCGCCCGACGACACCAACTCGCGGCTTGATTCGGCACCCAGGCTGCTCAGAGCCGCAGCCTGGGTGCTGTCATGTTCCGTGCTTTCCTGCGACGCGTTTGTCATGCACGATGTCGCGAGCCGGCATCCGATTTCTGTCGCCAGTTCCCGATCGAGAATCTCGGCAGGAGGCAGCTCGGCGAAGACCTGTTCTCCTTCCACCCGCACGCGGAACGTCCGGATTCGATACTCCTCGCCTTGCAGCGAATCACCCGAGACGAGCGAAAAAGTCCGCTTGTGAAGAGGACAGGCGACCTTCGGTTCCCCCTTCGAGTCACCAAGAATTCCGCGCGACAGGATGAAGGCCTTCTTGTGCGGGCACATGTTCTGCGTTGCATACCACTCGCCGCGGCTGTCGAAGCGATAGACGGCGATCTGCGACCGGCCGTACTTGATTGTGGCGCCGCCATCTTTTGGGAAGTCCGACACCACACCGACGGGAACCCAGTGCAACGGAGTCGCACCCGAAGAGGTCGCACCCAGGGTGCGGCTTTGAGCACCCTGGGTGCCGGAGCAAGCCGTGTCCGTGCAATCTTTCAGCGAATGCTCGCCGTTCGATTCGGCACCCAGGCTGCTCCGAGCCGCAGCCTGGATGCTGCGCCGGAATTGTTCGAGCGAGACGAATTCCGACGGCCAGTCGGCGGGGCGCGTCTGCCCGCGCTCCGACACGATTTCGATATCGGGCTCCGTCGCTTCGGTGTTCATGAACTGCCGGAACCACTTCCGCTTCTCGGGATTCCGCACGACCTCCGCCCACTCGCACTGGTAGGTGTCGACAAGCCGCTGCATCTGCCGCTCGAGATCGGCCCCGATGCCAAGCTTGTCGTGGACCACCACATCGCGGATGTGATCAATCCCCCCTTCGAGCTTCTCGCACCATACGGAGGTGCGGGTGAGGCGGTCTGCTGTGCTGATGTAGTACATCAGGAAGCGGTCGATGTATCGGACCGCCATTTCCTCATCGATGTCGGCGACGAGCAGTTCCGCATGCCGTGGCTTCGCTCCCCCGTTCCCGCAGACGTAGAGGTTGTAGCCGTTCTCGGTCGCCACCAGTCCCACGTCCTTGCATTGCGCTTCGGCGCACTCTCGAACGCATCCAGAGACCGCCAGCTTGAGCTTGTGCGGGGCGCGGATTCCCTTGTAGCGGTGCTCGATTCGAATGGCGAAACCGACCGAGTCCTGCACGCCGTATCGACACCACGTCGAACCGACGCAGCTCTTCACAGTCCGGACCGCCTTGCCGTAAGCGTGCCCGCTTTCAAACCCTGCGTTGACCAGCCGCTCCCAGATATCGGGCAGTTGATCGACGCGCGCGCCGAACATGTCGATCCGCTGGCCGCCGGTGATCTTCGTGTAGAGCCCGAACTCCTCGGCCACATCGGCGATGACCGCGAGCTTCGCCGGAGTGATCTCGCCTCCCGGAACGCGCGGGACGACCGAATACGTTCCGCCGCGCTGGATGTTCGCCAGGAAGCGGTCGTTCGTGTCCTGCAGCGTCTGATGATCGGTCTCGAGGATGTCGTCATTCCAGAGGCTGGCGAGGATCGACGCCACAGCTGGCTTGCAGATTTCGCATCCTTGCCCGCGTCCGTGCAGGGCAAGGATGCGATCGAACGTCCGCAACTCCTTCGTCCGGATGAGGGCGAAGAGCTCCGTCCTGGAGTACGCGAAATGCTCGCACAGATGATTGACGACCGCGCGGCCCGCCTTCTTCATCTCGAGATTGAAGAGATCGGCCACCATCGGAACGCATCCGCCGCAACCGGTTCCCGCGCGCGTGCAGCTCTTCACGGCGGCGACCGAATCGAGTGACTTCTCCCGGATAGCCGTGCAGATTGGTCCCTTGCTGACATTGTTGCAGGAGCAGACCTGGGCGGTGTCGGGTATCCCGTCGACGCCCCCCACAGTTGATTCACCGGCCTTGCCCACGATCAATTCGTGCGGCTTGAATGGCAGGGTTGCGCCCCCCTTCGCCAGCATCTGGAACGTCATGTATTCGGAAGCGTCCCCTACCAGCACGCCGCCGACGAGCCGCGACCCGTCCGGGCTGAAGAGCAGCTTCTTGTAGACGTTCGCGAACGGATCTTCGAAGGTGAGCGGAGTCGCACGCTCGGCCGGCGCTTCGTAGTCGCCGAAGCTGGCGACGTCGATGCCCATCAGCTTGAGCTTGGTCGACATGTCCGCTGGAGCAAACCGGCGGATGCCTTCGGTCTCGGGCGACGCGGTCAGGTTCGACGCAACGATCTCGGCCATTTCGTAGCCGGGAGCGACCAGTCCATAAACCATGCCGCTGTGCAACGCACATTCGCCGATGGCATAGATCGACCGGTCGGATGTCTGCAGCAGATCGTCGACGGCAATCCCTCCGCGCTGGCCGAGAGTCAGTCCGCTCTCCTTCGCGATGTCGTCCCGTGGACGGATGCCGGCCGAGACGATGATCATCTCGACGGGGAGCGTCTGGCCGTCATTGAATTCGAGCCCCTCGACCCGCGTGCTTCCCAGGACCTGCTTCGTTCCCTTGTTGAGATGCACACGAACCCCGAGCTGCTCGATTTTCCGCACCAGAACGCGCGAGCCGGTTTCATCCACCTGCCGAGGCATCAGCCGCGGGGCGAACTCGACGACATGCGTTTCGAGTCCCAGGTCAAACGCCGCCTTGGCCGCTTCGAGTCCCAGCAGCCCGCCGCCGATCACCGCGCACCGCTTCGCCTTCCCCGCATATTCGATGATGTGCTTCAGGTCTTCGATGGTGCGGTAGACGAACACTCCCTTCAGATTGATCCCCGGGACGTTGGGAACGAACGGGTACGAGCCGGTCGCCAGGACGGCGACGTCGTAGCGGATCTGGACGTGCTTGGAAGAGTGGACGACCTGTCGGGCACGATCGATGCGGCACGCGCGGTCGCCGAGGTGCAGCTCGACGCCGTGCTCGGCGTACCATTCGCGGCGGGCGAGCAGCAGTCGCTCGGCATCGCGATGGGCGAAGAAAGACGTGAGGCCGACGCGGTCATACGCGGCCCGCGGCTCTTCGCAGAACGTGACAATGCGGTAGCGTCGCTCGACGTCGAATTCGACGAGTTTTTCGCAGAACCGCTGTCCGACCATTCCGTTGCCGATGACGACAACGGTCTTCCGTTGATCGCTGCTCTCAGTGGCGGTCATGTCACGCTCCGTGGGATTCTGCTTCGCACGCGTTGCACCGAATGAGTCGCACCCAGGGTGCAGCTCGGGGCACCCTGGGTGCGACTCATTCGACTCGCGTTGTCCTCGACGGCTTTACCGACAACGCTTGCGAGAAATGAATGGAGAGATCGAATCGTCTCTGCTTCGGCACCCAGGCTGCTCAAAGCCGCAGCCTGGGTGCGCGGGGCGCGCCACGGCCGGCCTAAGACGCCGCGGAGGGCTCAAGCGACACGGGCATCGGGGGCGTCGCGCCTGTTGCGACGCTGCCGATCCGCGCTTCTTCTTCCGCTTCGGCGCTGAAGGTCACTGCGAAGGCGCTGAACGAGCAGATCGTGACGATGGCTCCCAGCAACAGCAGTGCGGTCGGCCAGGAGATGGTGTTGAGCTTGAACAGGAAGCCGGCCGCGACAGCACCCGCGTTTCCTCCCGCCCCCACGATGCCCGAGACCGAGCCCAGCGCCCGGCGATTGATGAACGGAACGACCGAGTACGTCGCTCCGTTCGACATCTTCACGAACAGGCCGGTCACAATCAGCGCGGGGATGGCAACAGCGAGCGTGCGGGCCTGGGAGAAGAACATCAGTCCCAGCCCCTCGCAGAACAGCGCGAGGAACAGCCATTTCACGCGGCCCGCCAGGCCCCATCGGGCTCCCAGTCGATCGGCGATGATTCCCCCCAGCGCCCGGGCGAAGATGTTCATCCCGCCGAACAGTCCGGCGATGAGGCCGGCCGTTCGCAGGGCGTCACGCGGGTCGACACGCTTGAGCTCGTCAAAGTTGTCGAGAAAGTAGAGAGCGGCGACGTTGTCGAGCGTCAGTTCCATGCCGAAGCACGCCGCATACACGACGAAGAGCGCCCAGACGCGACGATCGCGGCATGCCTCGCCGAAAGTCCCGTGACTCGATCGAACCGGCGGCATCCGCCCGGCGGCGCGCAAGTCGCGATAGTTGCCCTCGGGGGTGTCCTGCGTGAAGAAGTAATAGGCGACTCCGGTCAGTGCACAGACCGCTCCGGCGATGACCATCGCCATCCGCCAGCCTTGGGCGTCCGACAGTCCACACGTGCCAACGAGGAACGCGAAAAGCAGGGGCATCACCATCTGCGTGACACCGCCGCCGAGGTTTCCCCATCCCGCAGCCGTTGCGTTCGCCGTTCCGACGCAGTGGGGAGCGAACATCACGGAGGTGTGATACTGCGTGATGACGAACGACGCTCCGATCGCTCCGATGAGGACGCGGAACAGCAGGAAAGTCTCGAACCGCTCAGCCAGACCGATGCCCATCACGGGGAGTGAGCCCAGCAGCAGCAACCCGGTATAGCAGAGCCGCGGGCCGATGCGGTCGCAGAGCCAGCCGATGAGCAGGCGGGCCAAGACCGTCAGAACGACCGACCCGATGATGCACCAGCCGACCTGGTCGCGGGTCAGCGACATCTCTTCGCGGACGACGCTCATCAGCGGAGCGATGCCGAACCACGCGAAGAAGCACAGGAAAAACGCGATCCACGTCATGTGGAAAGCCCGCATCGCGGGAGTCGTAAGGCTCAGCAGCTCGATTCGCGTCGCACGTCCCTGGGGGGTCATGGCAATCCCGGATCTTCAAAACGAGAGCCGGGGAGCGCGCCGGTTCTCGAAGCCGGAGAGCACTCAAGCAGTGAAAATGCCGGGCTGCGAAAAGTCGTCCGATTTGTTCGGGAACCCGAAGCGCGTGCGTCCCGCTCGTGCTTTCCTGGGCCGACTTATTGCCCGCCGTGGAGGCACGTTTGTGGACAAACCGGGCAGAATCGGGACGATGACTCCTATCGACCGGGCTGCGGGAGACGTGACGGATCAGTTGGACAAACATCGGTGAGATCTCTGGTTACGGCCGTCGAACGAAGCTCCATTCATCGAACCGGGCATTTGGAACGGCGTTTTCAGAACAACGTTCCGCACCCGATCGCCTTGCGCCAGGTGATTCGTGACGGATTCCTGCCCATTACCTCTCGAGCAAACGACGAATCCGCAGGTCGCGGACGAACAAGAAGTGGCGCGGCTCCTTCAGCGGTTGGGACGACGCTACTCTCTTGTCCTTGGCGCCGTGGCGTTACTGGTCCTGCTCGATCAGGCGGTTCTGCAGCCGATGCTGGTCCGGCTGGCCGGATACGCTCCCGTCATCAACCTGGCCGGTCGCCAGCGCATGCTGAGCCAGAAGATCGCCAAGACGGCATTGGCAATCGAACGCGGGGAATCCGCCGAGGCAGCTTCTCTGCACCGCGTTCTCCAGGAGGATCTCGCCGAGTGGCAGCGCGTCCATGATGGGCTTCGGCAGGGGGACGACGTGCTGGGACTTCCGGTCGCCAATTCCGAGGAGATCGTGGCGGGGTTCAAGGCCATGGAATCGAGCTACATCGGAATGCGCGATCCCGCACTGCGGATCGCCGGGGGGAACGCACCGCCCGTCGACACACGAGACGACCGCAGCGCCGTCAATAAGACCGTGACCTCCCTGCTGGTGGCCGAATCTCAGTATCTGGCGCAAATGGATCGCATCGTCAAGCTCTTCGAGTCGCACGCCCGCGGCCAGGTGACGAGGCTGAGGATTCTCGGCCTCTCGATTACCGGTGCGGTACTGGCCCTGATGGCTGGGCTTGGCTCTCTGGTGGTCCGCCCGGCGTCGACCGTCATCCGTGAGCAACTCCAGGAACTCGCTTCCAGTCGGCGGTCGTTGAGTCTCGCTCATGAGCAGTCGGAAGCGCGGGTGGTCGAACGGACGCGACAATTGTCCGAAATGAATGACACCCTCCGACAGGAAATGCGCGACCGCCAACGGGCCGAAGAACAGGCGCGACAGACGCTCACGCAATTGGCCCATGTCGCGCGGGGGCACGCCGTGGGACAGCTGGCCACTGGTTTGGCTCACGAGCTCAATCAGCCTCTCGGAGCCATCAGCAATTCTGCCGAGGCCGCAGAACTTGTCCTCAGACGCGAGGCCCCGGACATTCCTTCCGCAACGAAGGCGCTCCAGCGCATCCGCGATGCGGCATTGCGAGCGGGCGTGATCATTCGACGACTGAGAAACTTTCTTCGACCGGCGGCCCGAGTCCGGACAATCGTCGCGCTGAACTCTCTGGTCGCGGAAGTCGTCGAGTTCTGCGGCCCCGAATGCCGTCAGTGTGGCGTATCCGTGACTGTTGATTTGTCACCTGACAATCCATCCGTCGAGGTCGACCCCATTCAGATTCAACAGGTGCTGGTCAACCTGCTTCAGAACGCGATGCAGGCGTTGCATGAGGTTCCAGCAAACGCACGTCTAGTGACCTTCCGCACATCATGCGTGGAAAACCTCGCCTTGGTGACGGTCGAAGATACTGGTCCGGGCTTCACTATGGATCCGACTGTGGCATTCGCCGTGTTGACGACCTCACGGCCTGACGGGCTGGGGATGGGACTGTCGATCAGCCGATCCATTGTTCATGATCACGCTGGTTCAATTCAGATCCACTCCTCGCCCGGGCGGGGTGCCTGCGTTCAGTTCACTCTGCCCTTTGTACGGACCTCATGACTCAAAGCACGCGTGCAATCACCTTGCCGCCGACGGTCTTCGTTGTTGACGATGACGACGACCTGCGCGAATCGCTCGTCCTCTTAATCGAAGCTCTCGGGTTTGCCGTGCGCAGTTTCGCGGACGGCGAAGAGTTCCGTCGGACCTATGACGGTATCACTCCAGGTTGCCTCCTCCTCGACGTCTGGCTGCCGACGCGCTCCGGAATCGAGCTTTACGAGCAGCTTCTTCAAGAGGGGAAGCGGCTGCCGGTGATCTTCATGACGGCGCACGCCGACGTCTCGACCGCCGGTGCCGCGATGAAGACGGGAGCCATTGAATTCCTGGAAAAACCGTTCGACCGCGTGATGCTGCTCGACCGAATACGAAAGGCGATTGAGCTGGACGAACAGTGGCGACAGCGCGAATCCGAGTTTCGGGCCCTCGATGTGCAGATCGCCGCGCTCACTTCAACAGATCGTGAAACGTTGGCACTCCTGACTCAGGGGCATTCCAATAAGAGCATCGCCGCACGACTTTTGATCTCAGAGCGAGCCGTGGAACTCCGCCGTTCACGCCTCATGCAGCGGTTGGGGGCGAAGACGCTCGCCGAACTTCTTGACCTGACCATCACTCATCGCGTGCTGGACGAAGTCCGATTCCTCACTGGACAACCACTGGTCCCACGAAGATAGCTCGACGGCGAGCTCTCGTCGTTAAGCCCGAATGGTCGTGTCCCGTGTCATCGGTGCGACCAGGCCGACCCCGCCGTTCCGATAATCGTCAGTTCCCGGCGTTCCACCGGTTTCCAAGCGGGAACCCAATCGGTATAGTGCGTGTCTGTCGTCTATCGGAGAGCTGGAGGCTCGACGAACGAGCGAGGTTGACGCGGTGAGGCGACATTCAGCCGGAGTGGCGGAACTGGCAGACGCGCCGGATTCAAAATCCGGTTCCCTTAACGGGAGTGTGGGTTCGACCCCCTCCTCCGGCACTGAAGAAACCTAGGATTTTGAGGGCTTTTCTTAAGAATGAGGCGAGACAGATCGAGCCAGCCTGAGCCACATCGAGACCGCTGAAAACGGTGCCAAGGACTGAGCCAGATTTGATGATCTCGCTCCCTTCCCGGGCAATGCGGTTCGCGGCGAAGTCGTCGGGGCAGGCGGCCGCCGCTTCCTTCTCGACGGCGTACAGACGCGCAATGAAAGCCAGTGCGCACGCCGCTGCGGTCGGCTGCACCGTCCGCACGTCGAAGAACTTTCTCCGCGCATGAGCCCAGCAGAGGACCTGCATGACGCTGCGCGAGGCATAGAGGCCGTCGTAGCCCGAGAAGGCGTCGGCCTGAAGATAGCCCGTGTCATCCGCCAGGAATGTCGCCGGTCCGTCGCGCCTCCGGCTCGGCGTGAAGTCGTACACGAAGTAACGATGGTCGGCGTCGCCGGCGTAGAGCCAGAAGCGGCCCGTGCGGGTGTGGGGCAGCGTGCGGTCGAGCACCGGCACCGTCGTGTCGTCGGTGTGGATCACGCGCGACTGCCTCACCCGTCGAGCCATGAGTGACACAAGGGGCGCGAGCCGATCGGCCGCTTCGCGCAGCCAGCGGCACAGCGTCTGTCGGGGGATCTCCGCGCCGTGGCGGGCGAGGATGTCTTCCTGCCAGTAGCACGGCAGGTGCTCGCTGGCCTTGCTCACGAGAACCTGCGCGAGGAGCCCCGGGCCGGGCAACTCCTTCTCGATCGACCGGGGCGGCGGCGGGGCGATGGCGACATGCTCTTCGCACGCTGACAGGGCCGAGGATGGGCGCCATGCGATGATCCGGTCGCCATCCGTTATCAGCACGGCGTGCTTCGACCAGCAGGTTGCCAGCGAATAGTCGCATTCGACCGGAACACCGTTGGTCACCCGTTCCATGGATTTCCGGATGATCTTTACGACGTCTTCGACCACGCCTCGTGCGACGAAACCACCCTCGTCAGGCAACTCGACGAGGATCTCGTCATGGATGAATCCAACGACCCGGTAGCCCCGGAGAACGAGTTCGGTAAGAGCAAGCTTGGCACCGTCGGCAGCGAGGCCCTGAAACTGCGTGTTTCGCTCTGACGTATAGGTGACACCACCCCGGATTCGGCCGGTCAATGTGGAAACGCGAGTAAAGAGCAATCGCTCCGCAGTCGTCCTGTTGCCGATTCGTCGGGCAAGAAGCGGCTGAAGGGTTCGATTGCGACATTCCCTTCCCAAAACCTCCCAGATCCGACCAACCAGCCTCGAGCGGTATGGGGTGCCGTCGGCCTTCTGAGGCGTACCGCCGAGGATTTTCTGTATCACCCGGGGAAACCAGGATGGACGGTCTCCGTCTCCGGAAAACGCACGCCAGAGATGGTCGACCGGGACTTGGAGATTTCGGGACAGCGAGTCGAATGTCGAATCGGCCAGAAACCGACTCAGTTCCGAGTAGATGTTGGTAATCAGCCGCGTCCGAAAAGTCTCTGCCTGTTGTTCGGTCATGGGGACCTGGTAGGTGAGTTCGGCATAGCGGCTGAGCGAACGAGGGCCCATGCCGCCAGGCACTCCGAAATTCACGGGGTTCGCGAGCTGCCGCCACTTTTTGTACTTGTCCGGATCCGATTCCCGGAGCTTCATGTACTCATCGTATGACTTGCCCAGCAACAGTGCGGCCGTGTAGCAGTGGGGATCGATTCCTTCCCTGATGACGTCGGCCAGCGCCGAGGTGCCAAATCTCTTGAGACAGACTGCGGCCAGCGCGACGAGTTCGATGAACCGGTAGTCGACGGCAAGGAGCAGATGCCCTGACGATGGAACGATGATCTGTCGGAATCTTTCGTCGCGGGGAACCTGTTGAAGGTTTGGTGACGAGCAGCCGGTCCGCCCGGTGCGTTCCAACACGGTGTATCGTGGACGGATCGTCCGCTGATCCAGCTTCGGCATGAACTGCTGGAGTTTCACAACCTTCTGGTATGCGAACCAATCGCTGAGAAAAGGGTGCCGGTCCTCCAGCTTTCTCCACGCGTCCCGCGATCGGGCAATGTGTCCCTTTTCTGTCAGGGGCACTTGGATCGCTTCATTCGAATGCGGTGTGATTTCACGCACGGCTCCGGTCAGCAAGCGGTTCAGTTCGCGTGTGGAGATGCTGATCCCTCCCGTCGGGGTTCGCTTGAACTGGCCGCGACGGTCGAGGGGAAACAGTGTGGGATATTGGGATCGGAGTTTCGTGCCCCGACGTTCGATCTCCTCGGCGACTTCGTTGCGAGTGGCCGCGTAACGATCGCTGTCGGTGGCGATCCCATTCCGGCCGATTTGTGCCAGTGCGATCGAGGCTCCGACCTGGAGCGTTTCGGTCAGGAAGCCGTATGGACCGGCCTCGATGTCTCGCTCTGTCAGGAGCCGTTCGGCAACCCGACGCATCTCGGCATGGGAGCGGGCGGTGGCGATCGCGTCCTTGATTGGATATCGGAGAAATCCGGGATCGGCGGTCGACCAGTCCGAATCCAGCAGTTCGCCGTACCGGAGACGGAACGGGTCGTCTTTGTCGAGCGCGAGACCGACGTGCGAGCGGGCGACAGTTCCCAGGTCGCGGGGCACCAGAGCAGTCCGTTCGCTGGAATCCGCCAGGCGAATCAACTGGTCAAGTATCATCGTGTCATGCATGCGATGACTACGGGCCGCCGACTCCCAAATCCGACAGGCGGTGGCGGCCTGCCGATCTCTGAGGAATCGGTGAACGACCCAAAAGTCGAAGGCCCCATTGTGGAAGACGAATCGGGCCTTCCTGTGGTGACAGAGGAAACCGGCCAGATCGTCTGGATGGATGAGCCGATTGGTCCGACCATCGCTCACCGAGACCACGGCCAGCCGAGGAACCGAAGATCCTTCGAAGGCCTCCGTCTCGCAGTCGAAAGCCAAATACCCGCTATAGATCGTTCCCTCAGACGGGCAATATCGACGCGCAGCCACGACTTCGCCGCCCCACGAAAAGGCGAAAGGCAGTGCGTCGGTTGGAATACCGACATCTACAGAGCCGGCAAGTTGCCACAGGTGCTGAAGAATCGCTCCCTTCTCGCGGCCAATCCGCTTCCAGTCGTTCTCGGTCGTTATCGATTTGTAGAATCGTGCTGGTCATGAAATGACTCCTGTTCTGTTTGCGCGGGGCAGGGAATTGAGCACCCGACGGTGACACGTCGCGGTGCTTTTCCTTTGGCTAGCGGTCGGTGTCAGCCAGTGTCGTACGACCTCCGCAGCCGCCTTGGGACAGCCACCGATCGAGCCGTTCGCGGTGGTATCGGACGACCCGGCCGCGACGAACGAACGGCACGTAGCGAGCCGACGTCCAGTTCCGCAGGGTGCCGAGGGCGATGCCGAGGTAGGCGGCCGCCTGTACGGCATTTATCCAAGGGGATCCCCCGTTCGGGGTCATTTCCGTTCTCCAGACATCGCGACGGCCTCGGCCGAAGCGTTGGCACCGCTCACTTCCAGCGAGGGTGCGAAGAAGTGCATAACGATTTCGTCGAGGTTGGACCTTGAGAAATCGAACCGCATCGAGCCGTCGAGACGCGGCCGATGCACCTTCCCCGTGCGGATCGCCCAGTGGATTCTGCCCTCGCTGAGGTCGATGCCGCGCAGCCGGAGTTCGGCTCGCAGCTCTGAGAACGTCATGTGTGGCCTCGACCGTGAAATGAAAAAGGGGAACAGCGAATCCGCTGCTCCCCTCATCATGTGACACCGTGGTGGCGTCGTCTCCGTCGAACTTTCCGGAAGTTCCGCTGCCGGAAAAACCGGAATTCCGGACTGCTACGCCCGCGATTTGCGACGTTTATTGGGCAGGACCGTGTACACCCCCTCGCCACGAAGGACGTCGAGAACTTCCTGCAGTTGCTCATTTCCCATCGAAATTCTGGCCTCTTGCAGCCTCCTCAAAATGGTCTTTCGTGGAAGCAGTTTCCCCTCCTCGCCGGCGTCCCCAATGATCTTCCTGACGGCCTCAATTTTCGCAGAGGCGGGACCGGACTCCCTCGCGACGGCGGACGGCGTTCTGCTTCTCTTTGACGCCCTCCGAAAATCTTCATGGCTGGCCAGTGCCTCCCGAAAATCACGGTCGGGAATCTCCTCACGGAACAGCTCATGCCATTGCCGTTTGAGGTCTTCGACCGAAAGGCTGCCGGAATCGAGGCGGGATTGAAATTGTCGCAGGTCTCGGTGCCGTTCAAGCCCCTCTCTCACAGGAAAGGCGAGGTGTCGGAGTTGATATCGTTGCCTCTCGAGGAGGTCACCGTACGCGCAGAAGGTGTGGAACGCGATGGGCAGGAACTTGCCATCGTGATACGCCCATTCCTGGAGCCGCTGGAGGGCTACACAGAAATCCGCGGCAACATCAAGAGCGTCCGCCGCCGTCGAGATAATGCGATTGCGAACGGGTCCGCGGAGAACTCTTGGCGTAACAACGAAGACATCGGGTGGCGTATTGGCTCGCAGTGCCGCTGTCACAGGATCAAGTGGTGGACTGCTCATCGCCCTGCCGGCAGGCCGCGCCACCTTCTGGCGGGGCGCAGGCTTCGGTGCGGCATTCGGTGCCGGCCTCGCCTGAGTCTTTCGCATGACCATGTTGGACTTCCTTTGCGTTCGTCTTTTCGATTGCGTCCCGCTTTGTTTCCAGACCGAGATGAGTGTAGCGCTTCGTCATCGCGAGCGTCGTGTGGCCCAGGATCTCCTGAACGAGCAGCGGGTTGACTCCCTGCTCTTGGGCCCGACTGGAGAACAGGTGCCGGAGATCGTGCGTGCGAGTGAATTGAGGACAGCCGATCGCCCGCGTGATCCGACAGAATTCGAGTCGGACTTGCTTCACAGTCACCTGCCCCATGGACCGGCTGAATCGGGTGATTGCCCGACGTTCTTCGGCGGCAGTCGCCTCGGGATGATTCGCCCGAAATTCGGCCGCCAATTGCTCCAGGTGACGGCGGAATGCCTGGCCGCTGTCGAATCTCTGGGCCAGTGCTTTCTCACCCGCGGCGAACGGGCGGTCAAGGAACACGAAACCAGCACTTCTTGAACCGATCAGTCGGCCGAACACCTCCTTCATGGTTGTGGTGAGTGGGAGCTGACGACGGCGTGCGGTCTTGACACGCCAGTTGAGTTCCGGCTTTGACCGGATCTGGATTGTGCCAGCGATGAGGTCGACGTCCTCAATGAGAAGGTGAGTCAGTTCGCCGACCCGCAGACCGTATGTCGCGAGGGTCTGAAAAATCCTGCGCTGCCAGTCGTCGCATTCCGTGAAGAACGCCCTCTCCTGCTCAGGGCTGAAGATCGCCTGTCCTTCGTCTTCTTCCCGCGGATCTCGCAGACCGTCGATCGGAAAGCTGCTGAACGGGTTGGTGGCGTACGGAGGGAGCATGCGACGCCTGTTTGCCCAATGGAAGGCTGTCCGACAGGTGCTGAGAATGAACCGAATGCCGCCGACCTTGTAAGCGTCCCGCTTCCCGCTCCGTTCCGCGTCCGGGTCTGCTGCCGGAGCCAGCGGACGAAGTCCTCAACTGTCCGCTCCGAAACGGCATCAAC
>JADZEF010000167.1 GCA_020850695.1 Planctomycetaceae bacterium
GCCCGACTACGCTCAGGCCCTCTCGTGGTACCAGGAAGCCCTCAAGCTCCAGCCCGGACTCGCGCTGCGGCAGAAGATCGAATACCGCATCGCCCGCTCGCACCAGGAACTTGGCCAGCACAACGAAGCGTTGACCGCCTTCAACAACTGGCTCCAGCGATACGCCTCGGACAATACCGCAAAGGCCGACCGCGTCCCCGCCGCGATGGAAGCCGAAGCCCGTTATCAGTACGGCCGCGCGCAGCTCGCCGCCGGTCAGCCGGCCGAGGCCCGCAAGACGTGGCAGGACTTCCTCACCTCGCCCGCCGCGAAGGAAGCCGGCGGCGAACTCGTCGCCGAGGCCAGCTATCGGCTCGCCGGCACCTACGGCATCCCCACGCCCGGCTCGATCGGCGACCTCGAACTCGGCGTCGCGGCTCTCGAGAAGTTCCTCAAGGCCTATCCCAAGCACAAGCTGGCGGCGAAGGCCGAGTTGGAGATCGCCCAGAGCTACGCCCACCACGCCCGCTACGATCAGGCCATCGCCCGCCTGAAGGCCTTCCTCGCCAACGAGGCCTATGCCAAGGCCGACGAGATCGCCGAAGCCCGCCGTCTGCTGGGACAGTCCTACTTCAATCAGAAGCGATTCCCCGAAGCGATCGCCGCCTGGAAGGAGTTCCTCGAAAAGCACCCCAACAATGCCCAGTGGAGCATGGTGCAGCAGCAGGTCGTCGACAGCGAATACCAGATCGCCGCCGAGCACGCCCGCAAGAAGCAGTACGCCGAGGCCCGTGCGGCGTGGGAGACCTTCCTCAACAAGTACCCCCTCGATCCCCGCGCTGCGGGCATTCTGTTCCGCTTCGGCCAGATGAAGTACGCGGCTGCGGTCGAAATTCGCGACAAGGCTGCCAAAGCCGCTCGCGGAGGGGTGGCTGGGGTCGACCGAAGGGAGCCCCCAGCGGGGCGCGCGGCCGCTGCGGACGTTTCTAAGCCCGACGCGAAACCCGCTGGGGGCTCGCAAGGCCTCGACCCCAGCCACCCCCTCCCGGAAGAAGCCAAAACCCTCTTCGAAGAAGCCCTCGCCGACTGGCAACGGCTCGTCTCGAAGTATCCCAACACCAACGAGGCCTCGCAGGCCGCTCACAGCATCGGCATCACGCTTGAAGACCAGCTCGGCCGCCTCCCCGAAGCCCTCGAAGCGTACAACAAGGTGACCGGCCAGCAGCAGGCCGCCGCGAAGCAACGCGTCGCCAACCTCACGGCGAAGCAGCTCGAAGTCGTCACCGAGCGCAAGTTCCGCTCGAACGAAAAACCCGAGATCGTCGTCCACACGCGGAACGTCGAAGCGGTCCAGGTGAAGCTCTACCGTGTCGACATGCTCGACTACTTCCGCAAGATGCACCTCGCCACCGGCGTCGAATCGCTCGACGTCGCGCTCATCGACCCCGACCGGACCGTCGACCACTCGGTCCAGGGCTACGAGAAATACCGCCGCCACGAGAACCGCATCGTCCTCCCGCTCGACGGCCCCGGCGTCACCGCCGTCACCGTCACCGGCGAGAAACTCGAAGCCACCACGATGATCGTCGTCAGCGACCTCGACCTCATCGTCAAATCGAGCCGCAACGAACTCTTCGTCTACGTCCAGAACATGCTCACCGGCAAGCCGGCCGACGGCGTCAGCCTGCTCGTCAGCGACGGCGCGAAGGTCTTCTCCGAAGCCACCACCAACAAGGACGGCGTCCTCCAGAAGCCCTACGAAGAACTCAAGACGATCGAAGACCTCCGCGTCTTCGCCGCCCAGGACGGCCACTCCGCCTCGAGCGTCGTCGGTCTCAACGGCCTCGAATTCGCCGTCGGCCTCGCCGCCAAGGGCTCCCTCTGGACCGACCGTCCCGTCTATCGCCCAGGGCAACTCGTCAATATCAAGGGGGTCGTCCGCTGGGTCGACAACGACCGCTACACGTTCAAGCCGGGCGAAAAATACCAGCTCGACGTCTACGACCCCCGCGGCCGCGTCCTCCACAGCGCCAAGGCCACCCTCGGCGAGTTCGGCACGTTCGCCGCCAACCTCACGCTCCCCGACTCGGTCCCGCAAGGGGACTGCCGCGTCCACCTGCACCAGCCCGGCAAGGAGCAGTCGTACGAAACGACGTTCGGAGTGCGGGATTTCAAGCTGGAGCCCATCCACCTCACCATCGACCTGAAGCAAAAAATCTTCTATCGCGGCGAAAAGGTGACCGGCACGATCAAGCTCGCCTATTACTACGGCGCCCCGCTCGCCGGCCGCACCGTCCAGTTCCGCCTCGCCGACGACCGCCTCTTCACCGAAACCACCAACGACAAGGGGGAAGTCCCCTTCTCCTTCGACACCGCCCGCTACAGCGAATCGCAGCCGCTGATCCTCTCGGTTCAGCACCCCGAGCGCAACCTCACCGCCCAGGAAATTGTCTACCTCGCCACCCGCGGGTTTGTCGTCTCGGTCAGCACGCAGCGGCCCGTCTTCATCGCGGGCGAAACCTTCGACGTCACCGCGTCCGTCGCCGACCCCTCCAGCAAGCCGGTCGAAACGCCCCTCAAGCTCGAAGTCTTCGAAGAGACCCGCCTGCACGGCGAACGGGGCGAGCGGCTCGTCGCCACGCACGACCTCAAGTCCGACGACAAGGGAAAGGCCCGCCAGACGCTGAAGCTCGAAACCGCCGGCCGCTATCTCCTCCGCACCACGGGCATCGACCGCTTCGGCAACCCCGTCAGCGGCCAGACCGCGGTGCAGATCTCCGGCGACGACGACAAGGTCCGTCTCCGCATCCTCTCGGGCCAGCACCTCTACAAGGTCGGCGACACCGCCAAGGTCGAGATCCACTGGCGCGAAGCCCCGGCCCTGGCCCTCGTCACGTCCGAAGGGGCGCGGATCCTCGGCTACCGGCTGGTCGCTCTCAAGACCGGCTCGAACACGCTCGACCTCCCCATCGACACCACGCTCGCTCCGAACTTCGAACTGGCGGTCGCCGTGATGGAAAAGAACCGTTTCCACCAGGCCCGCAGCGGGTTCCTCGTGACGCGGCGGCTCAACATCGCCCTCAAGCCCAGCGCCACGACGCTCAAGCCGGGCGACGAGCTGAAGGTCGACGTCACCGCGACCGACCCGCAAGGCAAGCCCGTCTCGGCCGAGATCTCGCTCGGCCTCATCCAGCGAAACCTCCTCGACGTCTTCGCCGATACGCAGGCCAACCTCGAAGAGTTCTTCAGCGGCGGAGTGCGGACGGTCTCAATGCGAGCCGCAACGAGCTGCACGTTCCGCTACGAACCACGCACGCGGGGTGTGAGCGAAGCGCTGCTTGCTGAGGCCGATCGAGTGGAAGTGCGAGAGATGGAACGAAAGTCGCGCGAGGAGTTGAAGCAGGAAATGGCGAAGAACGATGCGCTTCGCGAAAACCTCGGGGACGACCGGCCATCGCGAATGAATCGACGCAGCCGCGTTGTCAACGCTCCTCAAGACGGTCAGTTCGAAGCGACATTGAGCCTGATTATTGATCAGTCGCACTCGGCAGATGCGGACAGCGACGATGTGCAGTCATTCGCCTTGGCGCCAGACGACTCAACACGCCGCTTCGGATACGTCCGTGGCGGAAGCGGCCCCATGGATCAGTTTGGCGCGATGGTCGACGGACCCGGCCCCGGCGTGATTAACTGGTCCATGTTCGGACGTCCGGGACTCACTCCGAATCTCTATGCCGAGCCGAATCAGCGGGCGGTTTCAGGACTGAAGTCGCACACCATCCGCAATCTGGCGAATGGGTCCATTCCCACATCCGGATCGGGAGCAGCGAATTCTCCTTTCCAATCGAATGGCGAGGTCGAATTCCTTGCTCTGTCGAGAGCTGATTTCAATGACAATTTTGGCGTGAATTCTTCCGGTTGGGGCGTCGACGATAAGTCCCGCGGGACAGCATGGTACGACTCATCGAGCGGTCGTGTCCAACTCGATCAGCGGAAGCTGCAAACCGATCACGGTCAGCGATTCCTGAAGGAACTCCACGACTTCGACGGCACCGTCCTCGCCGTCAACGGACGCGGAGAGTTCCAGGTCATCAACGGCCTGACCGCCGCCGCCGTGCAGCAACTGGCGAAGGACGGCCTGGAGATTCTCCCCGGCCAGGCCTCGTCCGAGACCGGCTACTGGAACCCCGTCATCGTCACCGA
>JADZEF010000168.1 GCA_020850695.1 Planctomycetaceae bacterium
ACCTGATTGCCCGGTGCATGCGTTTTGCCGTTGCATCCTCGTGCCGACGATAGTTCCGCAGCAGGAATCGACCGACCTTCCGGAATTCGGCGAATGGTTCGCGAGCCTTCCGGAGTCGACTCGAAAACGTCGTGCCGGCGACATGGCCGACGGCCGTTTCCGATCGTTCATTCACTTCCTTTCTCAAGTTCCCCCGAGGCCGCGGAGCCTGCTGGCATGAACGATGTCTTGATCATCCTCTATTCCGAGAAGAAGCGGCCGAAGTGCATCTGTGCGATCACGCGGGCCGAGGCGAAGACGATGCTCGACTGCGTATCACAGGATCCGCGACTTCACCGTGAGATCGCCGCGACGCTCGATCGACTCGTCGCCAGCGTGAAGGCGAGAGGCATGGACTTCCGCAAAATTACGATCGGAATTAACGTGCTTGAGCGGGGCATCGTGACGGCCAGTAAGACCCCGCTTAACGGCCGTGCGGTGAAGGTTCTCGCGGCCGCGATGGCATCGCCCGTGACGACGGGGATGGAACTTCTCAAGGCCCGTCTACGGCAGTACATGGCCGGCGGACCGGGTGGCGTCTTTCGTCCGTTCTTCGACGCGGAGCATCCCCGGGCGATCATCATTCCGGGGGCCGAATGAGCAGCCGGCCGTCATCTGTGGCGGTCGTCATTCCCGCCCGCCGCGACTCGACCAGACTTCCGCGAAAGCCCTTCATTGACGAGTCGGGAATCGCTCTCGTGGCGCACACGGTTGGCGCGGCGTTTCGCTCTCAGGTCTCGGCTGACATCGTGATTGTCACGGACGAGCCGACAGCTGGCACATTCCTTCCGGGGAGCGACGTGGCGCGAATCGCCGTGTCAGATGCCGAGCCAGCTTCCGCCTTGGAACGCGTGGCGTGGGCTCTCCGGTCATGGTGGCCAGACAGTCGCCGACCTCACACGGTGATCGTGCTTCATGCTGATCAGCCGCTGATTCCGCGGGCGGCACTTCAGGCCCTGCTGACTCGCCATCTGGTCTCGAATGGCAGGGTCTCGACCTTGCTCGCTCCCGTCGCTTCAATCGCTGAGCGGAACGACCTGAACGCTATCAAGGTTGCGGTCTCAGCGGGCAACCGCGTGCGGTGGGCGACACGCGCCCCGATTCCGGTTCAGCAGGACGGGCACCCGTTTCTCGGATACCGGCACTGCGGCGCCGATGCTTATTCGACGTCTGCCCTGATGCGGGCTGCTGACGCTCGCCAGTCGATGTCTGAGCGAGTCGAGCAGATCGAGTTGCTCCGTCCGATCGAGGCGGGTATCGCCGTGCGAGCCGTCATTGTGGCCGATTGCCCTCAGCCACTCTGCACGCGCGGGCGTTACGAGGATGCTTTGCCAACGCTCACCCGCCGCCGAATGACGGGCCGCATCTGAGTCGATCCGAATACGCAGTACCTTAAGTTTGATGTCGCGATTCGGCCTGCGTTTACGTGTGCGTATAAATCCCGCGACACGGGAGCACGCGATGCAGACGGAGACGTTGACGATCGAAACCGGCGCAACTGACTGGGCAGCGGAAGCTGTCGTCAGTGAAGACGGGACGATCGTTCGAGGCGTCGCACTCTGCGGGCGAACGTCGAAGAACGGGTACTCATTCGCGGAAACGGCGTGGGGGGATCAGTCGCGGGCGAAGTCGCTGTATGAGGGGCGGCCAGTTTTCATCGACCACACGAAGGACGCCAGCAAGGCGTTCGAGCGGTCGAGTCGGGATCTGGCGGGCAACGTCGAGAACGTGACCCTTCGCGGTGGCCGACCCTTTGGCGACATCCGGACTCTCCCCACAGACGCCGGCAAACTTCTGTCCGCGATGGCGAAGGCGAAGCCGCCGAACGTGGGCATGTCCCATGTCGCCGCGTACCGGTTCAGCGAGAACCGCAAGGTGGTCGAGTCGATTGAAGAGGTCGCGTCCGTCGACCTGGTCGTGTTCCCCGCGACAACGAAGTCATTTACCGAGCAGGATCGAGGCAAGCCAATGACCACTTCCACTCCCGCCGACGACAAGCTCACGCTTCACCTGGAGAACGAGGGCAAGCGTCTCACGGCGGAGAATACCCGCCTGACGAAGCTCGTCGAGGAGCGGGACACGTCGCTGGCCGCGATGACCAAGGAGCGGGACGAGCTGAAGTCCCGCGTCGCGACCCTGGAAGCGGAGAACAAGACGTTGAAGTCGGACGCAGACAAGTTCGCGGCCGAGAAGGCGATCGCCGCTCGCCGGGTCGATATCTCGGCGAAGCTCAAGGAGCATGGCCTGAAGGAAGACGACGCGGTCATCGTGTCGCCGGCCTTCATGGAGTCGCTCGTCAGCGAAGCAGACGCCGGGAAGCGGGAACTGCTGATCAAGGACCGCAAGGCGGTTCTCGGGGCGGCGGCGAAGGGCGGCAACGGTCTAGGCAGCACCGAACGCCAGCAGGGCGGCGGGGGCGGAGGGACCGGGGACTTCAATCCCGAGAACGAATTCAAGGCGTGGGGTCAGAGGAACTGACCGCCGGTCGAAAGGGTTCATGCCGGGGCGTGGAGCAGCTTGGTAGCTCGCGAGGCTCATAACTTCGAGGTCGTCGGTTCAAATCCGACCGCCCCCATTTCTGGTGACTGCTGACTGTCTGACATTGAAGGGGACCGAGCATGCAGACCGCAATCTTTCGGACGGGCCAGCAGGAGTTGGTCAAGCAGCGTGTCGATTCCGGCACGGTGATCGAGATCGGCGACATGGTGTTTCTCGACACCAATGACGTGAAGCCGGTTTCGGACTTCACCTGGGACACGAATGAGGCGACGACTCAGGCCGGCGTCGCGAACGTCTTCCTGGGGATTGCCGTCGAGAAGTCGGCCAGCGGCGAGACCGACGACATCTCGGTCGACGTCTCGTCGATGTCGGTTTGGGAGTTCACCGTCGCGTCCTCGACCTATGAGTACGGCGACGAGCTCTCTCCGAAAAAGCACGCCAGCGAAAACGAGCTTCTGAACGACACTCTGAAGGCAACGGCGTCGGATGGAGCGGCGATGGCCCAGGCGGCTCAGTACGCGTCGTCGGCGGTGACGCGGCTTAAGGTGAAGTTCGCCTCGGCCTTCAATGTCGCGTCGAGCAACTCGAACGCGGCGGTCGGCTGATTGGCTGGCGATTGACGATTTCCGCTTCGGCGGTGGTGGCGGGGTAGCGGTTCACGGATCAGGGCGGCTCGTTCAACAGGGGACGGATCATGGTTTTCAAAGTCACCGGACACGACATCAGGAGCACGATGTCGCGGGCCGCGAATCCCGCGGACGGTTGTCGCAAGGTACTCGCGACCATCA
>JADZEF010000169.1 GCA_020850695.1 Planctomycetaceae bacterium
CTTCCTGGGTTCCTCATTCAAACGTCTTCTGCCTGCAATTCGAGGTCGAAAAGCCAAGGGCTCAATCCTGAAGTTCGACCTTTCCGAATTTCTTCTTCCCCGCCCACACCAGCAACCCATCGACGATGTCGATCGGCTGGTCGTGCGATGTCATTCGCGTCTTCTCCGCACCGGTCGATGCCCCCCCCTGAGCGATGAGCCGCCGGGCGTCGCTGGTCGAAGCGCATAACCCCGTCGACTTCAGCAGCACCGCCGCCGCCAGCTTGCCCTCCTTCAGGTCGCCGCGTTTCACCGTCAGCGTCGGAATCTCCTCCGGAAGTCCGCCCCCGCCGATCTCCCGCTGCCAGCGGTCGGCCGCCTCGTCCGCGGCCGTTGCGTTGTGGTACTCGGCAATGACGCTCTTCGCCAGCCGCACCTTGGCCTCCTTCGGATGCCCCGACAGCAGCGCCTCGACGTCGGTCAGCGGGATGTTCGTCAGCAGCTCGAAGTACATCCGCATCACCCCGTCGGGGATCTGCATGAACTTCTTCATCATGTCGTACGGCGATTCGCTGATCCCGATGTAGTTGCCGAGGCTCTTCCCCATGCGGCGGACGCCGTCGGTGCCGACGAGGATCGGCGACATCACGCCGATCTGTTGCGGGAGCGACTGCTCGCGCTGCAGGTCGCGGGCCAGCATGAACGAGTAGAGCTGCTCGGTCCCCCCCAGCTCGACGTCCGACTTGATCTCCACCGAGTCCCAGCCCTGCATCAGCGGGTAGAGGCACTCGTGCAGGTAGATCGGCGTGTTGGCCGCGTACCTCTTGGCGAAGTCGTCCCGCGTCAGCATCTGGGCGACGGTCACCTTCCCGCACAGCCCCAGCACCTGGGCGAACGTCATCCTGGCGAACCAGTCGCCGTTGCGGTGGATCTCGGTGCGGGAGAGGTCGATCACCTTGCCGACCTGCTCCAGGTAATCGCGGGCGTTCCGCTCGACGTCCTCCTCGGTCAGCTTCTTCGTCCGCGCCGCATCACGACCGCTCGGGTCTCCCACGAGGGCCGTGTAGTTCCCGATGATCAACACCGCCTGATGGCCGAGTTCCTGGAACTGCCGCAGTTTCCGCAGCGGGACGGTGTGCCCCAGGTGGACGTCGATGCCGGTGGGGTCGATCCCGTACTTGATGCGGAGCGGCGTCCCGGTCTTGAGGCTCTGCTCGAGCTTTTGAGCCAGCTCTTCCTCGGGAACGATCTTCTCGATCCCGCGACGGATGACGGCCAGCTGATCGGCAACGGGGGGGAACGTGGGCATGGCGGACGGGGGAAGGGCAGGGGAGGGAAACGGCGATCCGGAGACGCGACATCATCCGAAGCGAAAGTCATCGCGAAAATGTAACGTGTTGGCGTCAGGACCACACGCTTCCATTCAAAGGAGAGTGTTCCCGTCGCCTCGGAATTTCCGTCGTCCCGGTCATCATGCCGACGGTCAGCCCATGTCCCGGTTTGGACACTTGGTTGTCGAAGCACCTGAATCGCCGTGCAGGAACGACGTCGCAGGACGGGTCGGATTTGCCTGGAAGCGGGGTCGTGCCTAAGAATCTGCTTGATTTCATCGCGCAGCCGGGGTGAAATCGACCGAGCTCTATAGGCATGAACTTTGCGACATTCGGACCATCCGAGGTCGAGTGGCTCAATGCTTCTCGGAATCGGGTCGATGGAAACCGCGGGTCGATCGTTCTTTTGGCACGTTCTGGAGGTTTGACTCGACATCCGCGTCCAAGTAAATTCGGTAAAGATCCCGACGCGCCGGAGCCAATCTCACCGGCATTTCTGCCTGCTTTTCGAGCAGCGCGTCGCCTGATCGATCATGACATTTTCACTCGGTCGATTCCGACGGAGTGTTGCCCTTTCTGTCCTTTTCAGTTTCTCAGTCCCTCATCCGGAGACCGTATGAAGCCCAACCGATTGCGCCGTCGCGCCTTCACGCTCATCGAATTGCTGGTGGTCATCGCGATCATCGCGATTCTGATCGCCCTCCTGCTCCCCGCGGTGCAGCAGGCCCGCGAAGCGGCCCGCCGCACGCAGTGCCGCAACAACCTCAAGCAACTGGGGCTGGCTCTGCACAATTATCACGACGCAATGTCTGTCTTGCCGCCGGCGCACATTGGCCGATGCACGACTCCTGTCCTGAACGCAACAGGATTGACAATGCTGTTGCCCTACATCGACCAAGGTCCTCTCTACAACCGTTTCAACTTCAACGCTTGCGTGACTACATTCGTCAGCACCGGTGCCACGGCACCGACAGATGATCCGGTGACCACCGGAAATGCCGCGCTCGTCAAGACGTTGATCCCTGCTTTCCAATGCCCTTCCGATTCGGCTGCGCCCTATATTGCGGCGACCGGTTCGAATTATGGAATTTCCGCGATGAATACGGGAAACGGGGGTGCGAAGACCAACTATGATTTCGTCACGACAACGCCCTACAACTCCTGCGAAAACTGGATGCTCCTGGGCGCGACGGCGCGTTGCATGTTCGGCGACAACAGCAAGTGCTCAATGACCGACCCGAAAGACGGGACCAGCAACACCGTGATGATGTGCGAGACCACCAGGGACGTCTATAACGGCGGGACGAATGCCTGGGGTTATCGCGGCTGGGTCATGGTGGGAATCAACCTGGTCAGCTATCCGATTAACAGTTGGGTCTATCCGACGACTCCCCCCGTGGTCAATCCGCCGGGTAAGCTCGCCAGTTGGGCCTACGCCGGCAGCCTGCATACGGGTGGCTGCCACATGTTGTTCGGCGACGGAGCGGTTCGCTTTGTGAGCGAAAACCTCGACACGGCCACCCGACAACGGCTCGCCTGGATGTCGGATGGAAATCCGATCAGCGGAGTTGTCGAATAGTCGCTAAGCCGACACAGACGCTACACGATAAGCACATCACTTATCGGCGCAGCGGCACAAGCGCATCTCGAGACGATCGCTTCGCTATGCGAGGCAGTCGTCTCGGATTCTTAATGGGGTTACTCTGGCTAGTATGCATAATCGTACGACTTCCACTTCATCCGATCACAATTTGCCATTCCGCGTCCGTGGAATGCGGGCGGACCACTGAGCCACTCATCTGACGCAAGGTCTATCAAAGCATGAAAAACATCGTTTGCGCTCTTTCGTTCGTCCTTTTGCTGTCCGGATGCGGCGGCGCCCCTGTCGGCACTAAGCCATTGCCGAAAACGGTGCCGGTGACTGGCATCGTCACGATGAACGACAAACCGTTGTCCTCGGCAACCGTCACGTTCTTTCCCCAGAACACAGCCGGCGGAATCGAATGTTACGGCATCACCGATGACGACGGTAAATTCAAGTTGACGCAGATCCGCGGCGCAGAAGGGGCGCCCCCGGGAGACTACAAAGTGACGATCAGTCGATTTGTGAAGAAAGACGGGACCCCCATCAAGATGGACGGAAGCGTCGCGCCCGCCAACGTTGATGCCGTGGAGACGATGCCTCCGCAGTACAACAGCCCGACCGATACGATTCTTACCGTCAAGGTTGCTGAAGGAGGTGGCGAAATCCCCCTCAAGCTCAGTGGGCGGTGACTCAGAATCCAGTATCCTTTCGGCACGTCGAGGGGCTTCAGGGCAGCCGTTCATTCTTCGTCGCTTGAGTTACTTTTCGTTGAGCACCAAGCGAAGCGGGTGTCGAACGGCAAAGCGGGGCCAGGCGCCAATTAGGGCGGCTGGCCCCTTTTCATATCGTTTTTAGCCATCCCAGCGCTATATGGTGATGCACGTTAGCACTGAGTCGCCAGCAGGACGATCGCACTGGGTGGATGCTGCGAGTCCCGACCGATGGGTGAGTGTCCTTCGTGGAACGCATCCGCGGCAGGAGAATTACACATGAATCAACCGACCGCTTCCCCGCGAATCACGCTGCGTGTTCCCGGCGCCTGGGCTCATCCGGGAAAGCTTCTCGAGCGGTTGCCGGCGGGTGTGCGGTTGACTCCCGAGTCGCTGCTCTTGCCGGACGGTACGGCGGTCGAATTCATTCCCATGCCGCCGGACGACCGGTTCCCTCGCGTCTTCGCGTCGGCCTGCCGCCGTCCCCCGACGCGCGAGGAGCAGGAAACGCTGGGGCGATATCCGGTCAATGTCGGGATGTCCGGGCCGGGGGGCTCGCTGGCGGCCGCCCTGGCGATGATGCGGGCCGCGGCCGCCATCGTGCGGGCCGGCGGGGCGGGGGTGTTCATCGATAACAGCGCGGTGGCGCACGGCGGCAGCGACTGGCTGGCCATGACTGACGACGGCGGACCAGAAGCCATCAGCTATGCCTTCACGACGGTCATCGAGGGGCGTCACGAGGTGGAGACCCTCGGCCTTCAGACGCTGGGGCTGCCGAACTTCGTGGTGCGGCGGGGGGAGATCGACGCCCGCGGCGGGGACTGGCTGATCGAGATCATCCGCGAGTTGTGCCGCAGCGGGCGCAGCGTCGACGTCGGGCATGTGTTCGTGGACGAAGCGGGCCCGCAGTTCCGCGCCGTGGCGCGGATGGACGACGAGTTCGATGCCGAAAGCCCCATGCACAACCCGTACGGACGCCTGCGGATCGCCAGCCTCAGGAGCCTCGCCGAAGAGAATTGAATCGGCGGATCGCCGAGGATTTTCTCATTGGGAGAAGGTGGGAGCGCGTTAGGATGCAGCGAAGGCCCCGGCGTCATCCGCCGGCCAACCGCCGACGAACGAAGCGTGCGATCGAGGTACCGCCGATGCGTCACCCTCAACGATCGAGGATGGGAAGTCGTCCCGCCGTTCCGTCCACCCGCCGCGGATTGACTCTCGTTGAACTCCTGTTCGTCCTTGCGGTCATCTCGCTCCTCATCGCCCTCTGCATGCCGGCCACGCGCTCCGCACGCGGCCCCGCCCGCCTGAGCCAGTGCCGGAACAATCTCAAGCAGATCGGCCTCGCGCTGCACAACTACCACGATGCCTACGGTTCGTTCCCCCCCGCTTACACCGTGGATGCCGAGGGCCGGCCGCTTCACAGCTGGCGAACGCTGATTCTCCCTTACCTCGATGCCGGTCCCCTCTATCAACAGATCGATCTTTCGAAGCCGTGGGACGATCCCGCGAACCTCAAGGCAGGGCAGGAAAGATACTACGCTCTCGATTGTCCCGCGGCGAACGTCCCCCCCGGCCGCACCGTGTACCTGGCGATGGTGACTTCATCGAGCCTGCTCCGTACGGGGCAGTCGTGCCGGATGCGGGATGTGTCGAGCGACGTCGCGAAGACGCTGATGGTTGTTGAGGTCGATGCCGACCATGCGGTCCCGTGGATGTCCCCGCAGGACGCCGACGAAGCACTGCTCCTCTCGCTGGGACCGCAATCGAAGCTGTCCCACCCGGGGCGGATTCTCCTGCTGAATGTCGACGGCAGCATCGAGTCCCTGGACGTCGATTCGCCCGCGGAAGACCGCCGGTCGAGGATTTCGGTGGCCAGGAAAGAATGAAGTTGGTCCCCCTTCGAGATCGCACCGACGACGCTTCCGCATGCCTTGGGGGCAGGGGAGTGCGCCGACCTCGCGGGGACGTTCGCCCTTCCGCCTCGGGCGAAGTATTTCATTGCGTCGAAGCCGTGACCGGTGGCTGCACGGCGCCGGGACGACTCGGCCGGCGACCGCGCGCGAATCGCCAGATTCCCTTCGCTTCGAGCGCCGCCAGCGGAACGGTCCAGCACACCCACGAGGCGATCTGGTCATACCACGGCGACTCCACTTCAAGCACCGTCCCCAAACCTCCCGCCACGCGCAACACGACGGCCGAGCACAGCAGCACGAAGCTGCGGTTCATCCATCGCTTGTGAAGGCCATACTGCCGGCACACGGCCGCCCGCCATCCCAGCGCGGTGCAGGCTCCCGTGGCAATCGCCAGGAGTGCGAACGAGACGGCCGCGATGGGGCCGGTCGCCGCATACCAGGCCATCCACAGCCCGCTCGGGCAGACGACGAACAGGACGTTCAGCCCCTGAAACCGTCCCAGCACCCGGTGTGCGGTGGGAGACCACGTGCGGAACCGATCGCTCAGGAGAACCAGCCCGAAGACCAGCGCGAGGGGCCCCGAGAGAATGTGCGTGTAGAATGCGGACTGGTAGGGGCCGAAGAAGTAGCTTTCGCGCCCCCGCAGGAAGTCCGAATCGAAGTTGGCCGGGAAATAGTCGCGGAAGCCCAGCACGACCGACCCCGTCACGCGCAACACAACCAGCGCGGCGACGGCCGCCAGCGTTGTTCGGAACACGCTCCGCAGCGGGATTCGGGTCATGACGCCCCTTCCGACTTCCCAGTGGACGGCTTCACCGAATCGAGTTCCCGGCCCTGCCGGCGATGCATTGAGACGCCGCCTCTTCTGGCCGGAGCCAGCGACGGCTTTCCTGTGTAACGCTCGGGCCGTGTGAGAATCAACGCATGAATTCTCGCGACTCAACGCCGGCGGGCTGATTCACCGTTGTGATGAGATCAATCCATCGTACAGAATGCCGGACCGAAGGGAGCGCCGCTTCGATGCGAAAGGTTTCGACGGCTTCCGTCTTTGGATCGCCTGCCTGGCACAGGCTTTTGTCGCTGGGCCTGGCCACTCTCACGATCGCAGCCATTCGACGACGACGGGACGCGCTTCCGTCAGGCCCTTGTAGGCCGCCGCTGCGGGGGACATGGACGCGAGATAGTCGGCCATCTGCCGCGCCAGGGGACGATCCGCCAGAAATCTGGAGAGCGGATACGCCTCGACGCGGATGCCGAACAGGATGCTGCCGCTCTCGGGCAGCTTGACCAGCAGCTGCCGCTCGATCCGCACCCAGAACTCGGCGGGGGTGATGTGGGCGTCGAGCCGCCTGCGCTGCAACGACGGGTGATAGTTCAGCTGGTCATCGCGGCTGAAGTTCGCGTTGTCGCGCAGCCACACATCGTCGGGAGCCTGCCGGGCGAACAGCGACTCGATCTGCCGCGCCAGCCGATCGTTCAACCCCGGCACGGGAGCATGCACCTCCGCCATGGGCTGTCCGAGCTTTTCACGCAAAGACCACGAACTGGGAAAGCAGACGACGCCTCCCACCAGCCGATGCGCGCCGTTTCCGTCCGGGTGCATCCAGGCGAAATCCGCTTCCCACGCGCGGCCCAGCGCGAGAAGCTGCTCGTGCGGTGACGACGTCGATTCCATCGCCGCTCCCAGCGTCTGGGCAAGCCGCACGGTTTCCCGCAAAGCCGCCGTCGCCTCAGGAAGGAGGGCCGCGTACGGCTCCGAATCGTCCGCCAGCCAGCGCGCGCGTTCCGCACAGACCCGCCCCGACTCATCGTGCGGTTGGAAGAACTCTCTCAGCTCACCGCGCCGGACTCCCATCCGCCAGCGGTGACCGTCTTTCGAAAAGAGTTGATGCCAGTCGGGATCACCCATCATGAGCATCGATTCCGTGAGCGACGTATGAAGCCGCAATGTTCTTGGCAACAAGCGAACGAGTCATTCGACAAACTCCGAGCATTCACTGAGAATCTTATGGGATTGTGGAAGATCCAGTCTGTCAGCACATCCTGAGTTCATGAGGACGGGACCGATTCCTGGAGAGCATCCGTGAATGTGCAGCATTCTGAGTCGAGTGTCGGAGAGGCCAGAATCCTGGTCGCCGGAGTCGTGTTGACGGTCATCGCGTTCTCTGTGCAGACGCTGCTGATGCTGCTGACGACGACACAGGCCGCTCCCCTGAGCATTCTTTCCCTCACCTCGGCGGGACGACCTGAGAACGCCCGACCAATGTGGGACTCGTGGTCTCAAGACCAGAAGGTTCTGGTGGGATTCGGCCTCGGCATCGACTACGTGGGGATGATCTTTTATGGAGCAACCTTTCATCTGCTCGGCAAGCGGCTGACTCGCACATCATCAGGTCGTGGAATGCCTTCACCGCGCGTTGCGAAACTCTGTCAATGGCTTCCGTGGTGGGCAGTGGCATTCGATACGCTTGAGAATATTGCCCTCCTGGCACTGGTGGCCGGAAAACTCACATTCGGACTCTGCGTTGCGGCCTCGCGTTTGTCAGTCGGCAAGTGGTCTTGCTTGGTGGCGTGGGCGCTCAGCCTTGGTGTCGCAAATGTCCGCCGGACACTCCCGGACTTCCGTAAAGTCTCACCTTGAGTCGCTTGACGGTAGCGGGCGGGGCGGAGCGGCAGCACTCTCATTCTTCGACCATAGCAGGTACGTAATCTGTCCCAATCGGCGTGGGCGGCGCAGCACCGAGTGCATCAGAAAACGCCCCAGGCGAGTCCGCGGCGCTATGTCCAATGTTCCCACGACTCGGATGCGCTCCTGCCCGGAAGGGGCCACTTCCACGCGGCTCGAGAAATCGATCCGTAGCGCGGTTCGCGGCAGGCGGATACTTCGCCAATAGATATCGCGACCGACGACCGCCACACCACCGTCAGGGCGGACCTCGGCATCCAGCACCACGTCTATCCTCAGATCGCCAAAGACCTCGACGAACTGAGTCTCTCGCTCTCCGCTTCGGAGTACGAAGTCCGAATCGAAGACTCTGAGCGAACGTCCGCAGTAAAGTTCGCGGACGAAGTGCATCGAACCGTCATCACGGCGAAAGACCCGGAGACGGGCGGGGAATGTGCCTGAGCCCTCTTCGTAAAGCCCCTGACCTAAAAGAAGCGCCGCCATGCGCGAATAGAACATCAATGGCAAGGTGCGGATCTCGAGCGACGCTTCGGCGTGGAATCGGCCCGGGTTGCGGTAGAACTTCACGATGAGCGGATGAATTCGATCGACGTCTGGTCCAAGGAGGGTTTCAAGGATCGGCCAATCCACTTCAGGGCAACAGACGCCCCGGTTTTGTATTCGCAGCCCGCGCCGATAAACAGGCCACACGCCCCAGGTGCGGAAGGCGGAGGTCACCGTCCACCAGGCGATTCTTCGGTTGCTCGGTAATCCGTCTGGCGGCCTTTCGATTCCCCAGAGCATTGCTCTCGCGATCTCTATGAAAACGCGCCAGGCCACCGGCCACCCCCGGCCAATGATCCGCCGCATCGCCAGCCCCATGGCCAGCGCAATCGTGGATTCCGACGGCAGCCGGCCCACGTCGCTGAGATGATCGAAGACCCGCGAGCCGAATGTCAGTTCGCCGTAGCGCCGCATCAGCCGCCAGTTCGGATCGTCGGAATGCTGTTCGGCCGCCTTGAGGAACGCGGTATCCAGTCCTGACTCCTTGAGCGTCCGCCAATCCCGCGCATGTGCTTCGAGCCAGAGCTCGTCGCGAACAGGCATCGGACGTTGCTCACGGCAGGCGTCCTGATAACGCTGCCAGGAGTCGGTTCTCGGGCGGCCCATGTCGTCTACCGGCATGATGGCCTCGCCCAGTTCATTGAACTCGGCCGAATGCGCGCAGAATCGGTTGATCGCCACCGTGCTGGACGTGAGCAGATGAACGCGTGCCATGCGGCAGGGGGCATCGCCGTAAAATTTCCGAAGAAGGGCCAATCGTTGCCGTGCGCGGCGCTGGCGTCGTGCGAAGACCTGTAGGTCAGCACCCGCCGGCAGCCGCCGCGCAGCATCGCGAATCTCGCCCGGCAGCAGTTCCTGGGTCTCGTGCATGCTGAATCGTCCCATCGCGCGCGTTACGACAACTTCCCCCCCGGAACATCGTCACCTCGCGGCGTCAGTCTGCTTCAGACGCCTCGATGATGTCCCCGAATATCGAGCCGCGACACCAGACGTGTCCGACTCTCCCGCTAGTCTGAGCAGTCGCCGGCCTGTCACCCAGAGGCAGGCGCCCCAGAGCAACCCGAATTCGATCGGTGCCCAGCGGTTCGTCACGGGGAGAACGAGCGACAGAGCGAAGAACGCCGCACCGAAGATATACAAATAGCCCCAGAAACTGCTCGCCAGCGTGAACCAGATCATCCCGCTCAGGATGGCGAAATAGGGGTACGATGCGAACAGCCCGGTCGTCGCTTCGACCCCGGTCTGCCAGCGCGTGAGCATGATCACCGCGACGACGAGATGGCAGGCGACGACGAACGACATCCATTGCGAAAGCATATGACGGGCCGGCCCGCTTTGCGGAATCCACCACGTCCTTCGAAATCTCCAGAGGATCCCCCCCAATGCCGCAAACTCCCCGGCGCGGACGAGCATGGCCCAGGCATACGGTCTCTCGAAACCCCGCACGCCAATTCCCCAAACCAGGAATTCGGCCACGGGAACAATGACGGCGAACTCGCACAGCATTCGCCCCCACGTGCGGATTTCGATGTCGTCCCGGTTCCTCTTCAGCGTCCGCAGCAGACGGTTCAACAGACGCGGACTGCTGATGCTAATCGGCTCGCCATTCAGCGCCCGATTGAGGTCTTCCGCCAACGCCGCCGCCGAGGCGTATCGTTCAGCGGGACGCTTTTCGAGGCACTTCAGACAGATCAACTCCAGTTCTTCCGGGACCTCGGAATTCAGCTGTCGCGGCGGCACCGGGTCCTGTTCCAGAACCTGCCGCAGCGTTTCCGTGATGGTCGCGGCCTGGAAGGGCGGCCGGCCAGTCAGCAGGTTGTAAAGCATCGCCCCAAGCGAGTACACATCCGCAGCCGGCCCCACCTCGGCGACGCATCCGGCGGCCTGTTCCGGCGGCATAAATCCCGGCGTGCCCAGGATCTCGCCTGTCACCGTCATCCCGCTGTCGCGGTCCGTCCTCTTGGCCAGTCCGAAGTCGGTGACTCGCGGAGCGCCGTTCCCATCGACGAGTACGTTGCCGGGTTTCAAGTCGCGATGAATGACGCCCATCGAGTGAGCGTAATGCACCGCCTCGGCAATCAACTTGATCAATTCGCCGGAACGGCGAGGAGGGAGGGGCCCTTCCGCCAGTAGCTCCTTGAGGCTATGACCTTCGACGTAGCCCATCGAGAAGAATGGCTGGCCGTCCTGTTGACCCACCTCGTAGATCGGCACGATATGAGAATGATCGAGCCGGCCGGCGGCTTCCGCTTCGGCCCGAAACCGTGCCTGTTCCGCCTCGCTGGCGAATCGGCCCGCCAATGTCATCTTCAGTGCGACGATGCGGTTCAGCCCGAGCTGTCGGGCCTTGTAAACCACGCCCATCCCGCCCCGGGCAATCTCGTCGAGAATCTCGTAATTCCCAATCTGCGGACGTTGCTGAAAGGTGGCGTCGGCTGGTTTTGCGTGAGGGAAAACCGTAGAGATTTCCGAATCGGAGACCGCGGAAGGCGACCCGATCGAATGGTAGGAAGAGGACGGCCCGACAACTGTTGGCAGCTCGCCATCGGCCAGGCGAGAGTCGGTCCCGCAATTTCGCCCCGGCAACTCCTCGTTTGGCGACTGTGTCGCGAACCGATCGCTTGATTCGGGGACTGTCATGCGGGAAGGGGATCCAATAGCGATTCAGCAATCGTAGGGAGGGCCAAGCCGCTTCGGCGACGGCCCACCATTCCAGCCGGCAGTATCGAAGTTGCGAGTGGAAGATGGTGGGCCAGCGCCGAAGGCGGCTTGGCCCACCCTACAGGTTGATATGCTCCTCGCGACGCCGCCCTCGGTTGCATCACTCCTTCGTCACCGTCTCGTCGAGATTCATCAGCAGGTTGGCGACCATCGTCCAGGCCGCCTGCTCGGGCTTGGGCATCGCTTCGTCCATCTTGGCTTCGCCCACGGCGAGGACCTTTGCGGCCGCTTCCTTGTCCTGCTCGAAGCGGGCGAGCTGCTTTTCGAGCTGCTTCTGCAGGACGGCCTTTTCCACCTCGGTCGGGCGGCGGGAGGTCGCCACGCGGAAGGCGAAGTCGAGGCGGTCGGGGGTGGTCGTGCCCCCTTCCTTGAGGATGCGGAGGGCGAACCGCTTGGCCGCTTCGAAGTACTGGACGTCATTCATGAGCACCAGAGCCTGCAGCGGGGTGTTGGTACGGGCGCGGCGGACGGTGCACATCTCGCGCGAGGGGGCGTCGAACGTCGCCAGCGAGGCGGGCGGGGCGGTCCGCTTCCAGAAGGTGTAGAGGCTGCGGCGGTAGAGGCCGGTCCCGCTGTCGGCCTTGAAGTTCTGCGTGTTCGACCCCTGGAAGCTCACCGCTTCCCAGATCCCCTCGGGCTGGTAGGGACGGACGCTCTTCCCGCCGAGCTGCTCGGCCAACAACCCGCCGATGGCCAGGGCGTTGTCTCGCACGACCTCCGCATCGAGCCGGAACCGCGGCCCACGCGACAACAGTTCGTTCGAAGGATCCTTCTGAAGCTTCTCCGGCGTCAGCTGCGACGACTGACGATAGGTGTTGCTGAGAACGATCTTGCGGAAGAGGGCTTTCACGTTCCAGGCAGAGTGCGAAGTGGTGGGAAGAGGTGCGAAGGGGTGCGAAGAGGCAGGAGAAGACGCGGCGGCGCCTTTGTCTTTGCCCTCAACCTTCAACCCAGAACCCTCAACCGTGCCTTCGCGGAACTCCACCGCCAGCCAGTCGAGCAAATCGGGATGCGAAGGAACCGAACCCTGGGCGCCGAAGTCCTCGGCGGTCTTCACGAGGCCGGTGCCGAAGAGCTGCTGCCAGAAGCGGTTCACGATGACCCGCGACGTGAGCGGGTGCTCGGGGGCGACCAGCCACTGCGCGAAGCCGAGGCGGTTGTTGGGAGCGTCCTTGGGAAGCGGCGGCAGGACGGCCGGCACGCCGCGGGTGACTTTATCTTTGGGCTTGTCGTAGGCCCCGCGAGCGAGGACGAAGGCGTCCTTCGGTTTGTCCATTTCGCGGACGATCATGCTGGCGGGGATGAGCTTCTCCAGCTCGTCCTGCTGCGCCTTCACCGCCGCCTGCTGCTGGTGCAGCGGGTCGAAGACGGGGCGGGTGTCGGTGTAGACGTGCTCGAGGAAGTAGTCGCGAAGGAGCTTCTTCTGCGCGTCGTTCCGCTTGTCGGCCTCGGCCTTCACCGCATCGAGAACCGGTTGCGGGATGTTGGGCTTCTGGGCTGCCTTCTGCAGCCGCTCCCAGGCGACAAGCGAGTCGAACTTCTGCCCAGCCTGAGGGGTGGCGGTGACGATGCCCGCCTTGTCCCAGTAGCAGGTGCCGCCGTGCTGGGTGAAGGCCCAGCCGTTGATGAGGGCACCGGCTTTGAGGCCGACTTTCTGGGCATCGACTTCAAGCCGCACCCATTCGCCCAGCTTGGGGAGCGGGCCCATGGCGACGCGCGCCGGGGTGCTCTCCTGGCCCCACGGGATGACGTTCTCGCCCCAGTAGCAGCGGTGCTCCCAGGTGCCGTCATTGAACTGAAGCATGATCTCCTTCGGCGGCTCGACGATGTCCATGTAGACGTAAGCGAAGAGTTTGTCCCCTTCGCCGACGACCAGCGGCTGGGTGGCCCCCGTAAAGAAGTGCTGGCTGAGGCCCGTCGCCTTGCGGATGTGCGACTTCATCCCGCTCAGCACGGGATGGTCGGGGGCTCCGACGAACTGCCAGCCGGGGGCATCCCCCTGGGCCTGAGCGCCAGGGGGCAGGGCATCGTCGATCCACACGATCTCCTGCGGCTTCGACGGATCCTTCCCGGGCTCGACCGCAGGCTCCTTGTAGTCGATCTTCGCCAGTTCCTCGGCCACCTTCGCGGCCAGATCGGCTGACTGCTTGGCGAGAGCATCCTTCTTCGCCTTCTGCTCGTCGGACGGAACCTGCAGGATGGGCGCGGGCAGCAGGGCGTTGCCGTCCATCGCGTTCTCGGTGAACGAGTTGAAGTACGCGAAGAGCTGATAGAACTCCTTCTGCGAGATCGGGTCGTACTTGTGGTCATGGCACACCGCACACCCGGTGGTCAGGCCCAGCCAGGCGGTCGAGGTGGTTTCGACGCGGTCGACTCCGTACCGCACCAGCACCTCATCGTTGATCGAGCCCCCTTCGCTGGTCGACACATTGCAGCGGTTGAATCCCGTGGCGATGAGCTGGTCGGGCGTCGGATTCGGCAGCAGGTCGCCTGCCAGCTGTTCGATGGTGAAGCGATCGAACGGCATGTTGGTGTTGAACGCGTTGATGACCCAGTTGCGGTAGGGCCAGAGCGAGCGTTCGTTGTCGAAGTGCAGGCCGTGGGTGTCGCCGTAGCGTGCGGCGTCGAGCCAGTAGCGGGCCATGTGCTCGCCGAAGCGGGGCGAGTCGAGCAGGCGGTCGACGAGCTTGGCGTAGGCATCGGGCGAGGTGTCGCCAACGAAGGCATCGATCTCGGCGATCGTCGGCGGCAGGCCAGTGAGGTCGAAGGACAGACGGCGGATAAGGGTCGTCTTGTCGGCTTCGGCGTTCATCGTGAGGCCGGCCTTGTCCAGCCGCGCGAGAACGAAGCGATCAATGGGATTCCTCACCGCTGCCTCATTCTTCACGGCCGGGGGCTGGGGACGAACCGGCGCGGTGAAGGCCCAGTGCTCTTTCCATTCGGCCCCCTGGTCAATCCAGGCCTTGAGCGTGGCGATTTCCGCCGCAGTGAGCGGCTTGTTGTGCCGGGCGGGGGGCATCTTGAGGTTGGGGTCGGTTGAGAGAATCCGCTGCACCAGCACGCTCTCGGTGCTTTTTCCCGGAACGATGGTCTGGCCAGACGCATGATGGGCCAGCGCCGAGTCCTTCTGATCGAGCCGCAACTCGGCCTGCCGCTCGGCCTCGTCGGGGCCGTGGCAGGCGAAGCACTTGTCCGACAGGATCGACCGCACCTGCCGGCTGAAGTCGACCTTCGGGGCAGGGGGGGACTGCTGACCGATAGCGGGAGAGCCCCCAGGCACGACCGAAACAATCACGCCGGCTGCGAGGAATGCGACGCAGAGGGACGACGAGCGATGCTCGAACACTTCAGTCAGAAACGGCAAGCGCATCTGGGCATCCCTTGGCAGGAGCGTCAGGCGGGGGCGAAGGCGATTGGCTCGGCGGACTGACGATTCAGTTGCCGCCTGAACACGAAGCGGAACTTCATTAGAGCAGTCACGAAGAGGAGATTCCAGCGGAAGTGCCGGGCGGCGAGATTGAGAAGGTGACGGCGGAACGGGCCATCAGGAAGCCTTCGTGCGGCGAATCGGCGGCTTACTTTGGAGCGGCAATCGGATAAGATCAACCGCCGCGCCGCTGCCTCTTTGTGCGGCTCTTTTCGAGAGTTTCCATGATCGCAGTCCTCAATCAACCCGCCTCACTTCCGGACGACGCTCTGTATGAGGTCGTCGATGGCGTCGTCGTGGAGAAAGCCGTGAGCATATTCGCGGTCTGGATCGCCAATGAGATTGGATTTCTTCTCAATACGCATGTTCGGACGCGGCGACTGGGATGGGTGTTGACCGAAGCGGTCTTTGTGCTCGATGTCACATCGAACCTCCGCCGGCGACCTGACCTGGCGTTTGTCTCCGACGCTCGCTGGCCGGTGGCCAAGAGCCTGCCGACCGAAGGAGACTGGATTCTTTCCCCCGATCTCGCGGTCGAGATCGCCAGCCCCTCCAACACCCTCTCCGAACTGTTGGGCAAGGTCCGGGAATACTTCGAGCATGGCGTCGCCGAGGTGTGGCTTGTCGTGCCCGAAGAGCGGCTGGTTTACGTTTACCGCTCCCCGCGCGATGTGACGGTGCGGACGGCGGTCGACACCTTGTCGACGCCGCTGGTTCCCGACTGGTCGGTCGTCGTGGGGGATGTGATCCCCGCGCTCAGCGAGTCTGGCGAGACGCAGGGGGCCGGCTGACGGGCGCGGATTCGAGCGAAGCGCCCCGCAGCGACGTGCTTCCAGGTCTGCCGACGGGTTTCGGCGAAGCCGGGGGGACTTTGCGGGTCGTATCGACCGCACCGGCTTGTGAAGAACCGAGTCTCGGAGGATACGTGCCCCCGCCGTGGCGGCGTGCATCGGTCGCGACCGTACCGACGATAACAGTTCTGTCACCTTTTTCGAATCTGCGACCTGACCCGGAAGACGGGCGGTCGTCCGCGGGCCTCATGGAGGGGTCATGGCCATGTTCGATCGGGTCGGGAACTGCTGGGCGTTCCTCGGTTGCAGCCTCGTGGCGCTGGGCCTTTCCGCGGCTCCGGTGCTTGCCCAGGGCAAATCCTCCAGCGGATCGTCGCCGAAGGCCGCGCTGATCGTCCTCAAGGCGCGCGACAGCAAGGTCACGCCGCAGAAGTTCGGCTACAGCGCGACAGGGGGAGGAACGGTCACGGTGACTCAACCGACGCCCGACACCATCCTGATCACCATGTCGGGCGTGGTGGGGGTCGGAGCGTGCGCGTGCGGGGATTCTCACGCGATGCTCGACTTCGTTCTGGATCAGGAATTCGAGGTGGAATTCGCCAAAGGGACCCCGCAATCGGGTCGGATCGAGATCGAGGGGCGGGTGTATGGACTGTTGCGGACCGAAGGGAAAAAAGGGGGAGGGACCGCCCACATGACGCGGGCGTTCGCAACGGTCAATTGCGGCGAGGCGATCGCCAGCGTGACGCTCGACCCGCAAGGGACCGCGTGCGGCAATGGCCTGGCGGTGACGTCGGTCCGCGGACCGGTTGCCGGGCCGGTGGTTCCAGGCTGCTTCCATCTGCACCAGGAGTTCGGGATCGCGGCCACCCAACCGAAATGCCTGCTGCCGCGAAAGGCCTCGGCCGACTTCGCTCCGCCTCCGACCCTGGACAGCCGGTGGATCAATAATCCCGATCCATTCCGGGAAGCGAACCGGACAAACAATGGATTCCAAGTGACGATTCGCCTGATCCAGGATGCCTCGTCCCCGGCTCCGGCCCAGCTTGCCCTGCCCCCCGCACCCGTCAATCCGTGAACCGGTGCGGTCCGCCCGATGGAAGTAATAGATTTCGAAAACCAGGGCTCTTTCCGAATTGTTAAGAATCGGTGAACAAATGGTATAACGTTATCGTCATGTTAAGGTCTGCCGATTAATCCGATTGCACCAACTTTGCGGCGCAATTCGGAATCGGCATTATGACCGTTGGCGGATTTCCCTTCACTCAAAGGCTGACCGCGATTGTCTTGTGCGTCGGCGTTGCAACCGCCGCGCCGGCCTGGGCGGACGGGTTCGACGCAGAGGGGGAGAGTGAGGAGGAATCGACCGTCGACCTGGGGGTCAGCCCCTTCGACCTTGCACTGGCCGCTCCCGAGGAAGGGATTGCGGAGGTTCGGCCATCGAACTCCAATGCCGAAGCGTTCCGCCAGCTGCTGAGGCGCCTGGAGAACGCCGAGGAACGCGTGGCGTCTCTCGAAGCCGCTCGGAAGCCACAGACTCCAGAGCCGCCGGATGCCGGGGTGGTCTCATCGCTGCAACAGCGGTGGATGCAGGTTCGTGATCCGTCGATCATCACGGTCGACCAGCAGACGCGACGAACCGGGGCGCGGGACGAGCCGAAGAAGTGGTACGACCGCCTCAGCATCCGCGGTTACGCGCAGTTCCGCATGAATACGGTCCTCGACGGGGATGACGACGGCACACCCGCGCATCATGCGGGGGATCGATCCATCGGCGAGAACCAGAGTTACTTCATCCGGCGAGCCCGGCTGATCTTCTCGGGCGACGTGTCGGAGCACATGTATATTTACCTGCAGCCCGACTTCGCTTCGTCGGTGCCGGGCAGCACCGATGCCAATCAGTTCGCCCAGATCCGCGACTGGTACGCCGACCTCTACATCGATACCCGCAAGGTCTATCGTGTCCGCGTCGGCCAGTCGAAAGTCCCTTTCGGCTGGGACAACCTGCAGTCGAGTTCCAATCGACTGACTCTCGACCGCAGCGACTCGACCAATAGCGCCGTTCGCAACGAACGCGACCTGGGAGTCTTCTTCTACTACACGCCGGAACCGATCCAGGACCTGTTCAAGGAGGTTCTGGACGACGGCCTCAAGGGCTCGGGCAATTACGGGATGTTCGGGTTCGGGGTCCACAACGGGCAGGGGGGATCGCTCCAGGAACAGAACGACAATGTGCACGTCGTGGCGCGTTTCGCATACCCGTTCCGGGTGTTCGACGACCAGATCGCCGAAGTCGGGCTTCAGGGATACACGGGGAAGTACGTCGTCTTGTCTTCGCAGATCCGCGCGTTGGGAGCGGGCGGCCCGATTCGTCCCGCCGGAACTCTGGAGACGGGCGATCGGCTGGGACATCGCGACGAGCGGCTGGCCGGAACCTTCGTCTGGTATCCGAAGCCCTTCGGATTCCAGGCCGAATGGAACGTGGGAAAAGGTCCCGCACTCAACGACGCCCAGGTGGCCATTGAAGAGCGAGCCCTTTACGGCGGCTATGCGATGTGCATGTACCGCCACGTGACGCCGCGCTACGGCACGTTCTTCCCGTTCGTCCGCTGGAACTACTTCCGCGGCGGCTACAAGCCCGAGCGAAACGCTCCCTACTCCCAGATTGACGAGCTGGAAGCGGGGGTCGAGTGGCAGATCAACGATCAGATGGAACTGGTGACGCAATATACGGTCACCGACCGCACCAACACCACGGCCTTCGCCACCGGACGCTCTTACGAGCAGTTCGAAGGGGAAGTGCTGCGCGTGCAGTTCCAGGTGAACTACTGAGTGCCTGGCAAGCGTCCTCTGCCAGGCGCTTCGGCTCCGTAGCAATCGGAGATCGAAAAAAATTGGCCGACGGAACCAGGCCCGTCGGCCAACACGCCTCGAGACGGCGACTGCAAGCCTCGGGCCTCGACCGCGCGAAATGAACCGCAGGTGGTTCGCGGCAGCGACGCCTCAGGATTACTTCTTCGGCTTGCCGTCCACGGCCATCAGGTGGGAATAGGTCCGGAAGAAGATCTTTCCATTCGCCACCGCGGGGGACGACCGCGACCCTTCTCCCAGCTTCACCCGGCCAAGTTCTTCGAACTCCTTCGATGCGGCGAGCACCACCACCTCGCCATCGGCGCTGACACAATAGAGCTTATCCCCCGCACGGACCGGCGAGCCCGAGTACGTCCCGCCGATGCGCTTGCGCCAGTGGACGTCTCCCGTCTGAATGTCGATGCACGAGACGATCCCCGCATCTCCCAGCAGGAACATCATGTCGTCCCGTCCTACGACGGACGGCACGTAGGGCGCCTGCGTGTCGATCTTGTATGCCATTTCTCCCTTCTTGCCGTCGCTGCGCACGGCCGCGACATAGTTTCCGCCGCCCCCCGAGCCGGTGCTGCCGAAGATGAGGTCTCCCTTGACGACCGGCGAACTGACGGTGCGCTTGTCGAAGACGACCGACGACCAGAGTTCTTCGCCCGTGTGCGGGTCGAGAGCATAGAGCCCGCTGCCCGTGCTGGTGTTGACGAGCTGCGGCGGGCCATCCTTCGGCTGAAAAATCGCCGGGCACGAATAGCTGACGTTGTCCGTCTTGCGCAGCGTGCGCCAGCGTTCTTCGCCGGTCTGGCGGTCGAACCCCATGATGTAGCTTTTCGGAGGTTCTGCGGCCATTTTCGGACCGTCCTTCGCCTCCTGGGAGTTGGACAGGATGACGAGGTCTTCGAAGATCATCGGCGATGTGCCGAAGCCGTGCTGGCTCATCCAGGTGCCGAGGTCTTTGGTCCAGGCGGTCTCTCCAGTGTGGGTGAGCGCCATGAACGTGATGCTGGCGGGCGTCGACCACGCGACGTACACGCGGTCGGCATCGACGGCCGGGGTGCACGAGGCGAAGCTGCTCATGGTGTGGATGTGGTGCGGGGTCGAGGCGAACTCGCGGCTCCACAGTTTCTTGCCGGTCTCCGAGTCATAGCAGAGGACGTACCGAGTGGCTTTCTCCCGGTCGGCGCTCATGACGAAGAGCTTGTTGCCCCACAGAACCGGCGAGGAATTCGCCGTTCCGGGAAGTTCGATGCGCCACGCGTAATCATCATCGGTCCATGTCGCGGGGAGGACAGTCTCGCTTTCCCCCGTGCCGTTCGGTCCGCGGAATCGCGTCCATTCCTGGGCCGACGCCGCGGCAGGGAGAATGACCATTCCGAGGGCCGCCAGAATGGTCCGCTGAAATCGCCTTCCCATGATCACAAACTCCAGTGGACGGAATCGGAATGAGTTCCAAGAACGTTTGGGAGACTCTCAATACCCTATCAGAGCGGCTGGCGTGGGCAAAGCGGCCGCGGAGGCGGCGCGGCCGAAGCTGCTCCCACAACTTGAGAAATCCTCTGAGATGACAAGACATTAATCCTGGCGAGATCTGGTCGCGAACCCCGCTCTGATCGCAATCCGTTGGCGGGGTTGAGGTGAGAACGTCGCATTCTGACTTCAGTCGCGGCCTGTCGCTGGTCGAATGCACTCGACGGGGAACTACAGATATCGTTATAAAACCGACGTCTGCGAGGGACGGTCGGAGATCGTCCGCCTACCGACAGGACGAGGTTTTGCCGACATGCGAAAGGCGTCGCCCCCCCACAGTCCGCGCGACGGTTTCTCGATCGTCGAGCTCCTGTGCGTGTTTGCCGTGATTGCGATCGTGATCAGTCTGATCGGTCCGGCGGTGGTGCGGGCGCGCGAATCGGCCCGACGCGTCGATTGCAGCAGCCGCCTGCGTCAGATCGGTGTGGCACTCCTCTCGCACGAGGAGTCTTACAAGGCGCTGCCCGCGGGGTGGAAAGTCGAGGCGAGCGGCCAATCGGCCTACGGCTGGACGGTTCCGCTGCTGCCGTGGATCGAGCAGCGGAACCTGGCCGAGGCGATGGATCGCAACCGGACCCTGAGCGACCCCGCGAACGCCGTGGCCCTGTCCCAGTCCATTCCGTTGTATTTCTGCCCTTCCGACCCGGTGGAGAACTCGTTCGCCCTCTATGCCGAGGGGGACGAGGGGCACGACGGCTACGGTCAGGAGTCCGACACCGTCCTCATCACGCTTCCGAGCGCGAGCTTCGTCGGCGTCTTTGGGACGCACGATCCCGACGACGGATCGGGAAGGAAGGGGGAAGGGCCGTTCATCTGCCGCGACGCGACGCGGCTCAGCCAGTTCGAACGCGGCCTCAGCCAGACGATGCTCGTTTCCGAACGAACCGCCCGCAAGCTTCCCTCCACATGGATCGGATTCCTGACGGCCGGCGAGGATGCGGCCGCCCGCGTGGTGGGCTATGCCGACCTGGGCCCGAACCGCGACGATGCCGATGAATGCGAACTCGACAGCCGGCATCCGGGCCAGATCAATGTCCTCTGGGGAGACGGCCGCGTCGATCCGGTGTCCAACTCGATCGATGGCCGCCTCTACAGGGCTCAAGCGCGATTGCGTCAGGGGGCCGAACAGTGATCCAAGGAGTCGAAACGATGGGGCCTCCACAAGAGTCATCCGACCGGCAACGTTCGGAAAGACCCGCCGGCAAGGAGAGCGCCGCCGAGTCGCCGCGTCTGACGCGATACGAACTCGAGATCATGGACGTCGTCTGGCGTCTCGGCGAGGCGACCGTCCACGAAGTGTGCGACGGCCTGACCCGCCCGCTCGCCTACACCACGGTCATGACAACCCTTTCGCTGCTCGAAGGGAAGAAGAAAGTCCTCGAACGCACGAAACGCGGACGCTCGTTTGTCTATCGGCCCATCGTCTCGCGTGATGAGATTTCGCGGTCGATCCTGACCGACCTCAAAGAAGTCCTCTTCGGGAACTCGGTTCCCACGCTCGTGCTGAACCTGATGTCCGATGAATCGGTCACGGCGGACGACGTGGCGCGGATCCGCAAAGCGTTGCAGGAGCTGGAGCGGGACAAATGACGTGCGGCCAATGGATGGAAGTGGCCACTTCGCTGGTTTTCCAGGTGGCGTTCGTCGTCGCGGCGACCGCGCTGGCCGCCCGCACGCTCCGCACGGCGGCCAATCAGGACCGTCTCTGGAGCGTCTGTATCGTCGTCCTGCTGCTTCTGCCGGCGGCCGATATTCTGCTTCCCCACCTGAGAATCCTTTCCAGGCCAGCCCCCCGAAAGGGAGCTTTGATCGGGGCCGACGAAAGCGAGCTCACGCTCTTCTGGACCTGTATCGGCCTCTGGCTCTCCGGGGCGGCGGTCCTGACCCTGCGGCTGGTGCGGGAAGTCAGCCGACTGACGGCCCTGTTCCGCACGGCGGTTCCCGTCCCGGACGGGTTGCTCACTTCCCTGCAAGAGGCGTTGGGGCCCGAATTGTTCCGCGTCGGCGGACGACCGGTCCGGCTCTGGTTCAGCGACACGTTGCGGCTCCCCTCGTGCTGCCAGTTGCTGCGTCCCTCGATCCTGCTTTCCAGATCGGTCGAGTCGTTGTCGCTGGAAGAAATCGCCGGCGTGGTCCGGCACGAGCTCGAACACCTTCACGCCCGGCATCCACTGCTGCTCTTTCTGCAGCGGATGGCCGAAGTCGTGCTCTGGCCGCATCCCGCGGTCTGGTGGGCGGGGCGTCGCGCCAGCCGTGCCCGCGAGTTTCGCTGTGACTCGGCCGCCGTCGACACTCGTTCCGCGGCCGCCAGTTACCTGCGATCCATCCTGCGGCTGACGCTCGTCGAAGAGTCGCCTCGAACCGGCCTCAAGACGGCGCTTGGGTTCGGAGGCGAATGCGCCTTGATCGTGGAGCGGGTCGAGCGACTGGCCTCGAAGGATTGGAACGCCAGCGTCCCCCGCGAAGGCCGCTGGCGTGCCGCCTCGCCGATCCTCTTCGCCACGCTTGCGGCCGTCCTGCTGTGGATTCCCGTCGCGGGTCCCGCGTCGCGTCGCTCTCTCTGGTCTCCCTGGCCGACGTGGAGCGCGACGGTCCTCCGCACCCTGGGGGTTCCGGCCCGCGACTACGAAGTCGACGGCCACCGGTTCAACCCCGCCGAGTTCCACCGCAGCCGAACTCGTTGATGCCGTTGGGCGGGACGATTGCGAGATCGCTCATCCGCGTCGCCATCTCAATGAGTCGCGAGAAAAGAAGGGCCGCCATGCGGAAGTGATCCGCACGACGGCCCTCGTCAATCAGGGACACGCGATGGAAGGCAGCAGGATCCGCCGACAGACTCTTTGCGTCTTGAGAAGATTTTGAAGAGGAGCCACTGACGCAAAGACGCCAAGCCCGCAAAGATTTCGCAAAGGAGGAAGCAGAAGGAACGAAAGGTCTTCCTTCTTTGCGTGGCTTCCTTTGCGACTTCGCGTCTTTGCGTCAGATGCCTTTGCTCTTCGGTTGCGGCACCAGCCGCGCTGGGGTCTTCGCGGCCTGACGTCAGATGCTTTCGCCCGGTTCGCGTGTGAGGATCGGTCGAACGATCAGGCCGCCGCCACCTGAGCTGCTTGCGGGTGCTTGACGACGAGATACCACATCGGCGAGAGGCCCCACATCACGGCCTGCTTCGCGACGACGTCCAGCCCTGCGGCCCGCACATCGTTCAGCATGGCCGACATCGGAATAGGAATGCGGTCGGTGGCCACGGTCCCCCGTAGGCGATGCTTGAGACGGATCCGCAAGGCATCCAGGGCAAATGAATTGAAGAACGAGACCATGATTGGACCGCGACAGATGCGGCCCAGTTCGTGCAGCACGGCGGTGCGGGTCTCGGGCTCGCGGAAGTGATGGAACAACCGGTTGCAGATCACCGCGTCGAAGCTGCGATCGGGATAACCGGTCGCCATCGCCTGCCGGACTTCGAACGTCGGGACATCCGCGGGACGAATGCCTGGCCGCTTCGCCCAGGTTTCACGGGCCGCTTCCACCATCCACCGCGAGCAGTCGGCGCCGACGACCCGGAGCCCCCGGCTCTGGAGCAACGGCGTCAATCGTCCCGTCCCGCACGGCAGGTCGAGGATCCGACTGCCCGGCGACAGCGTCTCGACAAAGTTCCGAATGCATCGGTATTCCCGACGATCGCGCAGCGACGCGCCGTAGTCCGAAGGATATCCAGCCGCCGCATGACGCGTCCTCCAACGGTCGAGGCTCTCCTCGTAAGAGGTCTCTGGGGACGCAGGCGGATCGATCAACTGAGTCATGCCGGCTCGCTTGCCATGAAGTGCAGGGTCTCCATTCCGGGATAGGCGGTTCGCGAGATCCCGCGAAGAATCCGCCGCCGTCCGGACTGATATCGGCCAGTCAACCGCGGAAATCCTACTTTTATAGTTATTTCCCGAACAGCCCGAAAAATCGGCTGTTACATCCGCTGCGATCCTCTACGTCATCGGGAACGGTCCTGACGAAACTGTCATGCTTGATCGGCGTTGTTGATTTTCTATGTTTGTAGTATTTCGCCGCCGCAGGACCGGACGACAATCTTGCGGGAGGCAAACCATGGCAACGGATGTGACAGCGACGGACTATTCGGCGGGCGTTCTGGCGCAGCGGCACATGGCGGAAGCGCACGTGTCGCTCACGCGATCGGTCGCCTACCTGCAGCGGATCCTGATCTCGGTGTTATCGATCGGAGCATGCACCGCGTGCTCCGTGGTATTCGATCCGATCGAGTTCTTCCCGCTGAGTGGCCACGCCGCGACATGGGGAACGGGGATCGCCTTGCTGCTCGCAGGGGTTGCGGTGCGATTGTGGGCGGCATCGTGCCTGGGCGGACGAAAGTCGTCCGAGGTGGTGTGTGGGGGGCCGTACTCGCTCTGCCGCAATCCCCTTTACGTCGGGACGCTGCTGATTGCGGTGTCGCAAAGCTTCTTTTATGAGAGCTTCTGGATCCTCGCGGGACTCGCCATTCCCGTCGCACTGTATGCGTTCGGCGTGGTGCCAGCCGAAGAGCGGAAGCTCCGGGTGCGGCTCGGCGACTGTTATCGGGAATACTGCCGGCGCGTCCCGCGCTGGTGGCCGCGTTGGTCCGGATACGCTCCGAACGACGCGGTTGACGTAACCCGCACGCGTTGCTTTCAGCACGAGCTCAGGCGGTCGATCGCCTGGCTCGCACTTCCGCTGGCGCCTCTCGCCATCGCCATGATCCGCGCGTCCCTGTGATTGCCATCGCCGCATCCAGCAGGGACGCTTCAAGGCGTTCGACGAAGCCCGGCGGAGGCCGGGCGACGCACCGCCGGAGATTCCGGCCGCGCGTCGCCCGCCACGAACGATGACGGATCGCTGCACGCTTGGTGCTATTCCGAACGCTGCGGCATGCGGAGCCCGAGGCGTTGAGCCAGGGGTTGCGGCGGCTCGTGCGAGACGAGTTCTTCCCGCAGGATCAACATCGACGGCGGAGCCTCGATCGACACGCGGACGGTCTGCCCGGCCGTCTTGGTGATCTTCACGATCGCATCGCCCACCCGAAACGCTTCGCCCACCTTGCGCGTAATGGCCAACATGAGGTCATCCCTGAAGAAGATGCAGTGACGAGACGGCGCACCGCACACGGGCGCGCACGAAGTCCATGGGCATCAACAACCGGGAATTACGCGAGGCGAAGAAGAGGAAGACTCGGATCAATCAGCCCCTGGCCGAGAACGGCCAGGTGCCAGAAGTCCGGCGACGCCTGCCAACGGGGGGGAAGTTCGGCGAACAGCATCATGCTTCGCAATCGAAGTTCGGCGACGAGTTTCAAAACACTCGAAGGACGGGGCGAACGGTAAGAGATTCCGCGCCGCGCGTCAATCGCACTCTGAACAAAAAGGGACCAAATGTCCTATGTCATGATTTCGGCCAGCGGGCTCCGGGAGCATGAACCGGTTGAAGATGACTGGCCCAACCCGTCAATCGAGATGGAACGGCGCAGAGGGAAAAGTCCATCGCACCGATCTGACGCGCTCACATTTGCGTCCCCGGACGAGCGAACCAAACCAAGGTGTGCGACCAATCGTGAAGACACGCACTTGCTGACTCGGCCGTCACTTCTTCTCACGATCGACATTCACATCAACCGCCCCCGAATCCTTATCGCGGTCGACCTTGATGCGGATGCCGGGAGCTTCGACATCGACAACCCGTTCCTTGCGTTCGCATCCGGTCACGCCAACCGACATTGCTGCGACGCCGAGCATCAATACAAAGGTCTGAGACATGCGATTGCGATGGCTCTGCATGGTGTTCCATCCGAGAAAAGCATCGTGCAAACGATGAGAAACCGGTCGAGCGACGTCTGCAAAGCACGTCGCATTCCAGTTGCCCGCCAAGGGGATCCTTTGTGGTCATGGCCTGCCTCCCTGGAAATGCTCCAGAAGTTTTGAGAGTGTCCTGACCGAAAGGGAGGGAGACTTTGATGAGCACAGGCAAGAAGCGGAAGCGTCACGGTCCAGCAGAGATCGTGAAGAAGCTGGA
>JADZEF010000170.1 GCA_020850695.1 Planctomycetaceae bacterium
ATCGATGGCGAACACGGACGACTATGACGCGGTCAGGGCGTTTTGAAGTTCGGGATACTTTTTGACTTCCTTCTGGACGTCTGCGGGGAAATCGCCGAATTCCTGAACCTGGCGGACCTCGATGGTTTCGTTTCCGGAAGCCGGGCAACGCGAGGCCCATTCGATCGCCTCTTCCCGAGACTTGACCTGGATCATCCAGTATCCGCCGAGGCATTCCTTCGTCTCGATGTGAGGGCCGTCAGTGACCCGCGGCTTTCCCTCGGCGAACGAAACCCGCGCTCCCATGGACGGCGGGTGGAGCCCGTCGAGTGCGAGCAGTACGCCCGCCTTCTGAAGGGACTCGTTGTACTTCATCATCGCGGCGACCGCGTCGGCCTGGGGCATCGTGCCGGGGGCCGCTTTTTCGTAGCCCTGGGGAATCATCAGCATCATGAATCGCATGGGCAATCCTCGAAATGGGATGCATCAGGGACGCAACGGCCCCGCAGTCCGATGGCGCATCGGCTGATCGATGACTGCGGGGCATGGTTGCGAGGGAGTTGTCGGCGTCTGGGACGAGCGTCCCGAACGGGTGGGGCCGGCGCGAGCGACGTCAGGCAGCGGGAGTGGCAATGACCATCCAATGAACGCCGAACTTGTCGGCCACCATGCCGAACGCAGGGCTGAAGAACGTCTTGCCGAGGGGCATCGTGACGGATCCTTCATTGGAGAGGGCGGTGAAGTACTTCTCCGCTTCCGAGGGGGTGTCGACCGCCAGCGTGAGGCTGATGCCGGCGAACGTCGCTTTCCCGTTGCAGCTCCCGTCAGTCGCCATGATGGTCGACTTGCCGACGCGGAACGAAGAGTGCATCACTTTGTTGTCGATGCCCGGTGGCATCGTCGCCCCGGGTCCGCAACCCTCGCCCGCTTTGCCGGAGTCCGGGTTGTCCTTGAACCGCATGAGTGCGGTGACTTCGGCGCCGATGGTCTTCTTGTAGAACTCAAGAGCCTCTTCACAACGCCCTTCAAAGCTGAGATACGGTTCGACCTGCATGAGAGTGCCTTTCATTGGAGAGGGTTTCGGAAGACGTCAATCGTTTCAAGCAACCGTGAGCAAACGGAGTGTGTTCGGTGAATGGGTGAGCCCTCACTTCTCGGTGAGCTTCTTGAGGGCGTCGAGCCCCTCTTCGAACTGCGACCCGCACATCTTGTCCATGTCGCAAAAGACCTGCATGACTTTGGAGAAGTAAGGATTCGGGCCGTGCATGGCCCAGGTGACTTCCGTCCCCTCCCCCGCAGGCTTCAGCGTGAAGTCGACGATGTTGTGGGCTTCGAAGGGCCGAATGAAGTCGAGCGTCAGCCGGATGTGAGACGGTTCCTCCGTTTCGAGGATCTCGCAGCGTCCCTCGCCGATGTCGTTGTTGCCGTTCCATGCGTAGATCGCCCCCTTGCCCGACTCGGCCCCGCTGTAGGTCCGCTGCATCGAGGGGTCGACCTTCTCGAAGGGGGACCACTTCGTCCATTCGTGCATGTCGTTGATGAGCGGAAAGACCTTCTCGGCGGAAGCCTCAATCCGCACTGTCCGCTGGACCTGGAATACGTCGGGCTTGCGGGCAGCGGCAACCCGCACCGATCCGGCCAGCAACGCGCCCACCGCCGCCACACTCAGAAAGATCTTCTTTTTCATGGATGCCTCGCAGGGTTCTGGAAATCGCGTGACGTCCGGGTGCGACTGTCTTCGCCACACTCGTTTCGCGTCTGTCTTCTGAAAAGACGTCGAACGGATCGACGAGAAATCGACGCGGTGTCGAAAAGATTTTCCGAATGATCCGAAGTTCTTTGGACAACGAGAGAAACACATCTGACGCGAAGCTCGGAGACAGCGAAGGAGGGCACCGAAAGGGCTGTCCAGAAATGTCGATCCCTCCCAACAACTGGAGGAACGACTTGCCTCGGTGTGACTCGACGACCAGAGCCGCGAAGAGAATCCCAGGACGCGAAGATTCGAACGGCTCATCGCGTGGACGATGAAAGTGCTCGGTCCAAAGCCCGTATTCCTTACCTAAGGCGGCGTTGTCTGGTTGTGGCCCTCTCGCTGCATGCACCCGCTGAACATCTCGCGAAGGAGACTTCCATGACGCGTCCCGACTCTACCGACATCACTCTCGTGCTTGATCGCTCGGGTTCGATGGGCGTGATCAAAGAGGCGACGATCGAAGCGTTCAATGGCTTTCTCGCGTCGCAACGGACCGGCGTCGGCTTCGCTCGCATGACGCTGATCCAGTTCGATGACCAGTACGAACCCCTCTGCCGCGGCCTGCCGCTCGACTCCGTCGCGCCACTCACAGCCAGCACCTACCAACCTCGCGGTTCCACCGCCCTGCTGGATGCCATGGGAAGGGCTATCACCGAGACGGGTGATCGGCTGCGGGATATGCCCGAGCACGAGCGGCCCGGAACGGTCCTGTTCGTCACGCTGACCGACGGACAGGAGAATTCGAGCCGCCAGTTCACGCTGCATCAGGTCAACGACCTCATCAGTCGCCAGCGTGACGCCTATCGCTGGGAGTTCGTCTTTCTGGCCGCCAACCAGGACGCGATCGCCGCGGCATCCCAGATGGGAATCTCGGCCAGCCATGCCATGACCTTCGGGCACACCGCCGGAGGCACTGCGGCCTGCTTCGACGCACTCGACAATCAGGTTCATCGTCTCCGCAAGGCCCGCAGCACGGGCGACACTGCCGCCAAGGTCGCCTTCACGCAATCCGAGCGGGACGTGGCGGACTCGAATGGCTGACCTTCTCGGACTGATCCACCGATCCGCAAAATCGCCATTTTCACCAAATTTCCTATATTCCGCATGATCAGGAGATCCGTTACAATCCTCACAACCGGAATGGCGCCCCCTGCAAGTTGTGCGTGCAGGGAAGAGGGCGGAGAGACCAGGTCCGGACAAACGCTCTGTGAGGAGTCCGAACATGCGATTGCTGAGAGAGTTGTGGAATGACGACGGGGGCTCGGTCCTATCGGCTGAGGTGGTGATGCTCGGCACGCTCGGTGTGGCGGGCGGGGTCGTGGGACTCGACATGGCCCGCACGGCCATCCATGACGAGATGCGGGACGTCGCCTATGCGATCCGCAGCCTCGATCAGAGCTACGAGTTCCAGGGCTACTCGACGTGCAAGGCGGCTGTGGCGGGTTCGTCCTTCCGGCAGCGGCCGGTGGCCGAGTCCCTCGAGGAACTGCGGTTGATCGAGCATCGCAACCTGCCGCGAGACGTCGGTCCGGACGGCCTGCCGCTCGACCGCGGCCCTCAGGTGCTGCAACCGAAGCGTCCGGTCGAGGGGGTTGATCCGGCGGAGAATCCGGAAAAGAAGCCCGAATCGAAGAAAAAGCGGAAGAAATCCAAAGAGGACGAAGAAGCGGTCGAAGGGCCGATCGAAGCTCCGCTCCTCCGTCCCATCGAAGCCTGATTCGCCGAAGTCTCCACGAGCCGGCGACCTCTCTCAACGCCCGCTCGTCCTCACCTGCACCACGCTCTCCTCTCTTCCTCGTCACACTCTCTCACGCACCGGCCCCGACTGCGGATCGCTCCGCAGACGGGGTTCTTTATTTCAACGCCCCCAATCTCGCGACCGCCGCATCGACCGGGTGGCGGGGCTTCGACGGGCCGGAAGACGCGACGGGAGATCACCACTCGTTGCAATCTGTGCCGCACATCGGGACCAGACGTCATCTGCGAACCACGCGACACTCCCGGAGCATCTCGCACAAGCCGACTGTGCGGCCGATTTCGGCGCACCGCAGAGGTTGCGGCACTTGCTATCCCGCGCACAATCGGATCGAAGTACGCCCCGATTTCGCTCGCATTCGATCTTGCGATGGCACCTCCCGCACCAGGTATCCGATCCCATTTGCGGGGACGGCAGGTCATCGGGCAGATTCCGTCTGCAACCTGCCGCGATCGGGCAACTTCCGTTTGAAGCCACGTCGGTTCGACCGGCAACTCCGGTCACCGCGCCGCAATGGCGATCCGGGCCAGGATTGCAGTGCGGACAGTTCCGACGAATCAACGAACGGTGCTGCGGGTCTGCCGAAGCTGCGAGTGGATGCGAATGGGCCTACGAACAACCATCTTTCGACTCACACCCCTGGGCGTGCTGGCAGGGTTCTCCGTGTCGTTTGACGCGGGGATGCTCGCTTTGCGGGCAGCCGAGCCCGAGTTCCGCGTCGAGCAAGGAGTGCAACCGGGCGACAGCGGGGTGACACCGGTGGAAGGACGGCTCTTCAACTTCGGCCGCTTCATTCCCCGGCTGGGGGACTCGTCCGACTCGGAGAGGCCCCGCCCCAGCCCGCAACCGTCGCGCCAATACGGCTCGAGCGGATCGCTGCAGCCAGATCCCGATTCGCGCTACCCGGCCGCACGGTCCCCTTCGGTTTCGCCGACCCAGCCGCGCTCGTTGCCGCGGGCCGCGATGCCCTTTAACAAAATGCGTCTGCAGCCGTCGGCGGACACCCGCGCCAATCCAGTTCCGCCGGCGCCGACATTCACGGAACCCGCGCCGTCAACGACGGAAAATGCCACAAGCTCGTCTCCCTCCGTCTTGAGGGGCGATGAGAGCGAGCTCACGCCCGTCCCGCGTCGCGGATCGACTCCGACCCGCACAAGCTCCGCTCTTCCGTCCCTGAATCGCAGCCCGGAAGGATTCACGACGGCTCCGGAAACTGTCCCGCCACGGCGGCCCCAGCCGCAACTCGAAGCTCCGGCCCTGACGGGACCCGGCCTGACCCCGCCAGGTCCGGTGAGTGAAGTCCCGAATGAAGCGCCGGTCCTCGCCGCTCCCTCGGGGGCGTCTGCCGGTCCCACGCTGACCCCTCCGACCGAGTCCTCGACGGGAGAGCCGGCCCCGTTTGAACCGATCCCGCGCCGCAGCGAAAGCGCTTCGGAACAGCCTCGGACGCCACCGACGGAAGCCACAGTGGAATCGACTCCGATGCTGCAGCCGATCCCGCGCCGCGTCAAAGAAGACTTTCAGCCGAATCTCGAACCGATCCCGCGGCGTCGGATTGTCGACTCAAACGGACACGGCACGCCGATGATCCCTTCGAGTCCCCTGGGAGTGACCGAAGACACCCCGCCGACACGGATCTCCATCGCTCCGGCCCCGACGCCGGAGCGGCCGAGCATCCGGCCTGTTCCTGAATTCGACGAGTCCCAGGGCCAGCCGCGTCAGTCGGCCCGCACGCGGACTCCGCGTCCGGCCGAAGCTCAAAATCAGCCCTCGACGAACCCGCTCAACCGCTTCGGTGTTAACCAGTTGGGGGAGAACATGCGGCGAATGATGCTGTTCCGACGGTGAGTTCATCCGGATCATCGCATCATTGTCCGTAAGTGTGGTGCCAGCGAGAATTCGAGCCGTCAGGCGGTCGCCGTGCGATAGCCTGACGGCTTTTTTGCGTAGGGCATCACTGATCCGAGATCGGCGTCCGGCAGCCATCACAGCACAAGGGCAGAAGCCCCGTCGGGGGCGATGGTGCCGTTCGTGGCGCGACGCCCTCGTTCGCGTTCAATGGCGGACCAACTTCCAGGATCGCTCGGTTTCCGTCCTTCCGCCGCGTTTAGAGCCTCTCATGATCATCGATGTCCACTCGCATGCCTGGCAGTATCCGAAGCACTTCGGCGACGACTTTCGTCGGCAGGCCGAGTTGCGAGCCCGGGCCGGGATGTTGTTCGATCTCACGGTGAGGCTTGAGCACTACCGCGAGACGGCTCCCGAGGACTGCATTACGGTTGTCTTCGGCGGCAAGGCGAAGCTGAGCGGGTTGTGGGTCGACGACGCTTTCGTGGCCGAGCATGTCGCGAAGGATCCGCAGCGGCTGATCGGATATCTCTCAGTCGATCCCACTCAGCCTGGCTGGCAGGACGACCTGCGGCACGGGCACGAAGCACTGAAGCTCCGCGGCATCAAGCTGCTGCCGATGTATGCGGGGTTCCGCCCCGACGATCCGATGCTTGATCCCCTCTGGCAGTACGCCCGCAAGCACAACCTGCCGGTGCTGCTCCACACGGGAACCACGTTCGTCGCCCAGGCCCCGCTCGACTGCACGTTCCCGCGGTTGATTGAACCCGTGGCTGTGAAGTACCCGGACGTGAAAATCATCCTCGCTCACCTCTCCCATCCCTACGAGGGAGAGTGCGTGGTGACGATCCGCAAGCATCCCAACGTCTACGCCGACCTCAGCGCGCTCCACTACCGACCGTTCCAGCTCTACCACAGCCTGATGCTGGTGCAGGAGTACGGCGTGTGGGACAAGGTGCTGTTCGGAACAGACTACCCCTTCACAACCGTCAACTCGACGATCGACGGATTGCGGGCGCTGAACAACATGCTCGAAGGGACGGCCCTCCCGCGGCTCTCGACGACGGCGATCGAAGAGGTCATCTACCGCGATTCACTCCCGCTGCTGGGGTTGAAGTAGGCGCAACGTGACTTTCTACAGCAATCCGCGGCGCGACAGCTCGGCCACAACCTGCGAGACGATCGCTCCGACTTCCGCCGCATTGACGTCGCCCGACTTCGCTGCCCCCTTGCCGGCAGGACATCCTCCGACCGGCTCGTTGACGAAGCCGTGGGCCGACAGCATGCACTGCAGCGTGGTGCTCAGCGTTCCGAGGTCGGTCCGCTGCTCGGCCGACATCGGCTGGCGGCCGACGCCCATCCGGAAGCCGCGAAGTTCGACCGCCGCCCGGAACCCTTCGGGGAACTCGGCCGAGTAGATCATCGTGTCGAACAGCTTCACCAGGTCGTACTGCACCTGGCGGGCCTCATCGATGCGGTGAGCCATCGTGAGGTCGTAAAGCTTGCGGGTGATTTCGGGGACGACGCCCGACGACGCATTGGTGCCGCCGTCGCAGCCGACGAGGAGCATCGGCATCAGGGCCGCATCCCAGCCGGTGAAAAACGCGAACTCGGGGCGGTTCGGCCGCACCGCCTGGATCATCCGGATCATGTGGGGGATGTCCCCCGACGAGTCCTTGATGGCGACGATCTTTTCGCATTCTTCGCTCAGCCGCTGCACCGTCGGCACGTCGATCGGGCTGGCGAACATCGGAATGTTGTAGAGCGTCACATCGATCGGCGTGTTCTGGCCGATCTCCTTGAAGTACGCGTAAACCGACTTCGGGCCGAGCTTGTAATAGAACGGCGCGACGATCGCCACCGCCCGCACCCCCATCCTGTAGTAGTGCTCGCACGCCCGGAGTGTCTCTTTGACATTCGCCTCGGCGGCCCCCGCCAGAATCGGCACGCGGCCGCGGGTCTGGTCGGCGATGATCTCGACGGTCCGCAACCGCTCTTCGAACGTGAACCGCGTGAACTCGCCGGTCGAGCCGTTCGGGTACAGACCGTGCACGCCTCGCTCGATCAGCCAGTCGATGTACTTCCGCAGCTCGGGCTCGTTGATGTTTCCTCGGGAATCGAGCGGAACGAGGTTCGGAGTGAAGATGCCCTGAAGACGGCTGGATTTCGACATGGGGAGGGGGCTCGCGCAATTCAAAGGCGGAACATCGCCGGAACACCTTGGCTCGCGGCGACGGAGGGAATGCACAATTCTGGGCGGCACGGGGAGACGGGTCGATTCTCAACCCGTGGCCGACCATCAACCATATCACCAAATGGGGAGACGGGGCAGTCTGTAACGGCATGTTGACGGTTTGCAACGCGGGTGCGGCGTCAAATTCGTCCCGTCCGATGCAATTCGACGTGCGATCGGCCGCGGTCGACTGAATTTCTGGACACGCCCGCCGACATCGGTGTTCCGGCGACTCGGCGATCAATGGTAGATTCGCCACTCCAGGAGAAACCTTCGCAAAGAAAGTAGCCCTCTCGCTCCGCGAGAGGTAAGCCGAGCGCGCCGGCCGCGTCCATGCAACACGCAGCAGCAATCACGCTAACAGCTCAACTTCTTGCGAGAGCGGGAAGGCGATTCAGTCCGGCAGGGAGGCCGCGATGTCAACGACAATTCGCACGGTCGGAACGGTCCTCGGACTGCTCACCGTCCTCACGGCTTCGACGTGGGCTCAAGGGACTGACAAATCCCCCAGTCGCCGTGCGGTGGCCTCCCGAAACGCAAAAGATGCCGCGCCGCGTGAGCCAGTCAAACCCTCCCCGCTCCACGACGACGCCTCGCTGAACGACGTCGCGCTCGTCGGTCGATCCGCCGCGATTGCGGTTGGCGACCGCGGAACGGTCTGGAAGTCGTCCGATGGCGCCAAGTCATGGACCTTCGTCCCGACTCCGGTTTCCGCGGCGCTTAGGAGCGCGTCGTTCCTGACCGACCGCGTCGGCTGGATCGTCGGCACCGAATCCGACCCCTACACGCGGCTCAGCTTCGGCGTCGTTCTCAGCACGCGCGACGGCGGAGAAACCTGGGAGCGCTCGCCCCCCCGCACGCTCCCCGCACTCGTGCACGTCCACTTCTTCGATCTCGAAAATGGAATCGCCGCGGGGGAATCGTCGGGCGAGCATCCGACCGGCGTCTACATCACGGACGACGGCGGCAAGACGTGGCGAAGCCTTCCAGGCAAGGACTACGCCGGATGGCGGACCGCCTGCTTCCCGAACGAGAACGGCGGATTCGTCGCCGGCCTGCAAGGACGGATGTCGCTCGTCGGCAACGGCCAGATGATCGCCCCGCGCGTCGACGACTTCGGTCAGCGCGGTTTGCGTGGCATCGTCCTGCAAAGTGACAACACCGGCTGGCTCGTGGGAGAAGGGGCACTCGCTCTTCAAACCACGAATGGCGGCCTCGTGTGGCAGGAACCCGCAAAACCGCTCCCTCGCGACCTCAAGGACTTCGCCGACTTCCACAGCGTCGCCTCGAAAGGCCCGCAGGCGTGGATCTGCGGCAGTCCCGGAAGCGCCGTCTGGCACACGCCCGACAACGGCCGCTCGTGGAGCGTTCAACCCACGGGATCTGCCGCCCCGCTCCACGCCATTCGATTCGCCAGCGAAACGCACGGCGTCGCGGTCGGAGCCTTCGGCACCATCCTGGCGACCGATGATGGCGGCGCGACCTGGAATGCCGTCCGCGGTGGTTCGCGGCGGGCGGCGATGGTGGGCGTCCATGCGTGGCCGGGTCGGACGTCGTTCGAATGGCTGGCGAAGCAATCGGCCGACCTCGGCTACCGCAGCGCGGTGCTCATCCCGTCGCGAGCCGACGTCGACGCGGGGGGACACGAAACGATCGAGACCGACCTCCGTCTGAGCGACGCGGTGGTGCGGGCGGGAGGCAACGAAGGAGAACTCGGCTGGCGCTTCCCGCTGGACATCCCGGGACTCGAAAAGAATGAAACGCGCCTCTTCGAAGAATGGAACCGCCGCTCGGAAGGTCGACTCACTCAGGTGTTCCTCGGCAGTCTCGTGGCGTCGATTCGCACGTGGCGGCCGAGCGTCATCGTGCTCGACAATCCACCGCTGGACGACGCCGCAACCAGCATCCTCAATGATGCCGTTCGCACGGCGGTCCGCCAGGCCGCCGACCCGACCCGTTATCTCGCGCAGTCCGAACTCGCCGCGCTCGAACCGTGGAAGGTGGACCGCATTTACGTCCGCATGACGGCAGCGACGTCCGGTCAGGCCTCCATCGACCCGCACGAATTTCTGCCGCGACTCCAGCGCACGGTCCGCGAAGCGGCCGCGCCGTCGCTCAAGATGCTGGCCCCGACGATCCGCTCCCACGAAGGCCGGCAGCACTTCCGCCTGATCTGGGAACGCGGTGCGGAGGATGCGACGGCGACTGGTCCGCTGGAGTTTTTTGCGGGACTCTCGATTGGCCCGGGATCCGACGCGCGGCGCGAGATGGTGGTCATTGATGAAGACTCCGAGCGTGAGCGAATGCTCGCCATGCGGCAGCGGAACATCCTCGCGCAGCTCGAACAGAACGCGGCCGATCCACGCCGCGGCGCGCAGATGATCGCACAGCTTCGCGAAACGACCGCCGGGATGCGGCCCGAGCAGGCAGCCGCTCAACTCACTGCAATCGCCGATCAATATCGCGAGGTCAACCGTTGGGATCTGGTCGAGTCAACGCTGGTCGATCTGGTCGAGCGCTATCCCGACGAGCCGGCCGCCATCGATGCGATGCGGTGGCTATTCCAGCGCTGGGCCGGCGCCGAACCCGCCTGGCAGCGCGCGCGGGCGGTGAAGGCCGGCATGAGCCGGCAGGAAATCGAGCCGGACCGCGTCATCGAACGAGTCTCGCGTGCGGTCGAGCTTTCGAACACCTTGCCGCACCAGCGCGACATGTCCGTGCTCGACTCCCTGCCCGATCCAACGGTCGTGCGACACGCCGACGGGATGCTGCAGATCGCTCCCGGAGCCGACTGGCGGACCGGGGCGGTGAAGCACTGGAGCGACCAGGCGGTGAAGATGGCTTCGCTCATGCGGAAGCGCGATCCCGCCCTCTTCCGTCAGCCCGAGATCCAGTTCCCGTTGGCCGCGCTGATGCGGCAGCGAGGAGTCGACCGCTTCGCCGACACGATCTACCGCAAGCAGCAGCAATCCCCTGACAGCAATCCCTGGCGATCGACCGCCGATGCGGAACTCTGGCTCGTGCAACCGATCGAGCAGCCGCCGAAGCCGCTGCACCTCTGCAAGCGGACTCCCGAGCGCCCTGTGCTTGACGGCGTCCTCTCGGACGAATGCTGGCAGGACGCGAAGGAAATCCGGTTGCGGTCGATCGATGGAACCGATGCGAAGGACAACTACGCCATCGTGCTGATGGCCCGCGATGCCGAGTATCTCTACCTGGGAGCGAGCTTCCCGCGGCATCCCGAGGCGCCCGATGACCGTCCGACGAAACAGGCACGGACGCACGACGCAGACCTGTCGCTCCACGACCGGATCAGCCTCTACCTCGACGTCGACCGCGACTATGCGACATGGTACGCCCTGCACATCGACCAGCGGGGCCTGACGGCCGATTCGTGCTGGGATGATGAGTCGTGGAATCCGAAGTGGTTCGTCGCCACCGACGCCGACGACACGCACTGGCGGATCGAGGTGGCGATCCCTTTCATCGAACTGGTTCCCATTCAGCCTGACCCCGGCGCGGTCTGGTCGATGTTCCTCGTGCGGACGATTCCGGCGGTGGGCCTCGAAAGCTGGACCGAACCCGCCGCCGCCCGCCCGCGCCCCGAGACATTCGGACTCGTCCGGTTCCCGTGAGCGAGCGCGGAAAGCGTGCCGTTCGACGCGCGAATGGTTCGGGGCATCGAGGACTCCCCGCCGGAAAGCCGGGTGCGCGAGACTTCAGAGAGGTATCCAGCCTCTACTTTGTCGCCGCCTCGGCCGCGGCCGGAACCGCTGCCGTGGCGGGGGCCGCGGGAGCGTTGCTGCCCAGCGCATACAGCGTGATGCCGCCGAACTTTTTGCCGCACTTCGGGCACTTCGCTTTCGCGATCCCCTTGCCGTCCAGGCCGCCGATCTTTTCCTTCTTGCGGGCGTCTTCGCTCACGAAGATGCCACACCCTTCGCACTGCCGTCCGATGATCTCGAGCTTGTACGCCGGGTCGGCCTTGTAATAGGCGACGTCGGCCAGCGGCTTGAGCTTCGCTTCGCTGAAGGTGCAGACCGCTTCGGTATGGCTCTCGGTCAGCGGCACGCCGCAGTTCTCCCCGAAGTTGGAGAGCGCATACTGCGCTCGGACCAGTTCGACGAACTCGCGGAACCGCGAAAGCGGGAATGAGAGGAACTGCTTCTCGGCCGCATCGGCATGAACGGGGAGTTGCACGGCAATCCGCCCCTCGCCGAAGACCGGCACGTCGCCGAACGGCGACTCGTGGGCATACACCGCCGGCTGCACGACCTTCAGGGCGGTCAGCGTCTCCTTCTGATACTCGGACTTTGCGGCGGCCGGCGCTTCCGCCAGCGGCTTTCCTTCGGTCAGATGAGCCTGCACCGCCTGGCGTGCGGCATCGGGCTTCTTGCCGCCGAGACCAAGGAACCCGCCTCCTTTGACCAGCGTCAGAACGGCCATACCCTCCAGGCGGAACACGACGTCGGCCGGGGCAAACACCTTCGCGAGGCAACCCGGTTTCGCCTTGACCTTGGTCGGATTGACGGTGTGCAGCGAGACGTCGGCCAGCCACTTCATGTTGCCGACAGTCGTCGCAGTCGGCGCCACCGCTCCGGGCGGCAGCGGCGCGGCGACCGCAGCGCTCATGTCGAGTTCAGTCGACTTCGTTTCCGCGGACGGTTCCGAGGCCGCGGCCGCAACCGGCACGAAGAACGGCATCTTGCATTTGGGGCACCGCCCCATCATCCCCTGGTGCTTCGACTTCACCTCGATCTTGTGACCGTTGGGGCAAAACACCAGCGTCGCTTCGGGCGACCGTGCAACGGCTTTCCCGCTGCGGCGCCTGGAGCCGCCGCGCCCTTTGCGCGTCGTCTGCTGCTTCTCTTCATCGAGCGCAATCTGCAGCAGCACATCGCCGGCTGTGGCGACCGAATGAGCCTCGCCCCCGTCCTCATCCGAAGCCGCCGCACCATTCCCACCGGGCCTTGCTTTGCTCGCGTCCGCCGCGGGGGCCGGAGTGGTGGCGGCCTCGGCAGGAAGGGGCGGGGCTGACGCCGCGGGATTCGCTGCTTCCGCCGCAAGGTCCGGCGCTGCACCGGCGAGGTTGTACGTTCCCCCTTCCTCGGCTTCGCTTTCCTCAGTGGCCGAGTCTCCCCCGTCGCTCCAGGTCACCTTGTACGACTTGAGGTGCTCCGACGGCGCGCGCATCGTGAACTCGGGCGAGACTTCGAAGTCTTCGTCGTCCGCCAGCGAGACATCATCCAGATCGTCGAGAATCCCCGATTGCGGCGCGAGGGCTCCGGTTCCTCCGTCGCTGGAATCATTGCCCGAGTTCATTTCGGTCGTCGAGTAGCCTGAGTTTGTCGGCCGTCCTCCTTCTGCCACCTGGCGCAGGAAGCTCTGCTGAGCCTCCTGGCTCATGAAGGTGCCGCAATTGAAGCACCGCACGAGCCCGTCACGCACCCCTTCGCCGCACGCCGGACACGTCCGCTCGTGGACGGTATCGGTCGATTGCGCGATTTGCGTGTCGAGCCCCTGGGCGGCGTAGACATCGGGCCGCAGCACGTGCTGGCAGCTGGGGCACTGCACGGTGTCGTCGAGCAACATCGCGTCGCAGGACGGGCAGGTGACGATGGAGACCGACATAAGTTCGAGCGATTACCAGAATGCGGGAGCAGCACCTCACGCCACGGATCGACCGGGCGTTTCGATGCGGGAAAACAGGGCGTCCGAACCCCGCCGGGAGCCGACCCGCCGCCCACTCGCGACAAGTCAGTCTGTTCACTCTAGCATAGCCTTAGACCCTTTTCAGCCACGGTTTTCGGGAAATTCTCCGGGGCCGCCTCACGCCCGGAATTCGTCGACTCGAACGCTTGACGTCCTCCTTTTTCCCTCCAAGATGCGACTTGAATGCACGCCCGTTCGGGACTTTCAGCACGCGTCCTCCTCGCTTCCGTCCCGCTCCACCACTCGGAAAGTCGCTCCCATGACGTCGGTCGCCCTGCTTGCCACGCTCGACACGAAGGGTCCGGAAGCGGCGTTTGTGCGGGATCTGTTGAGGAGTTTCGAGGTGCCGGTCGTATTGGTCGATACCGGCTGCATCGGAGCGCCCGCCGTCACGGCCGACGTCTCGCGAGAGGCCATCTTCGACGCGGCGGGTACCACGCTGTCTGACGTCGTTCGGGAAGGAGACCGCGGCAAGGCGGTGACAGCCGCCGCGACCGGAGCCGCGCGGCTGATCGCCCAATGGCACGCCGAAGGTCGCCTGGCCGGTGTACTGGGACTGGGGGGATCGGCCGGAACGACGATCGGAACGGCCGCCATGCGCGGCCTTCCGCTGGGAGTCCCCAAGGTGATGGTCAGCACGCTGGGTTCGGGGCAGACTCGCCCGTACGTTGGCGGCAAAGACATCCTGATGCTGAACGCCGTCGCCGACATCTCGGGCCTCAACCGCATCAGCCGCACCATCCTGGGCGAGGCGGCCCGTGCGATGGCGGGACTCGTCCGCTTCCCGGCGCCCGCCCAGCCCTCCGCCGAGCGTCCGCTGGTCGCCGCGACGATGTTCGGCGTCACCACCCCCTGCGTGCAGCACGCGCAGAGAGTTCTTGAAGCGGCCGGCTACGAAGTGCTGGTCTTCCACGCGACCGGCAACGGCGGCGAAGCCATGGAAGGATTGATCGCTGACGGACTGATCGCGGGTGTGCTCGACATCACCACAACCGAGCTGGCGGACGAACTGGTGGGCGGGACTCTGACCGCCGGGCCCGAGCGTCTCACGGCCGCGGGGCGTCGCGGAGTCCCGCAGGTCATCTCGGTTGGAGCACTCGACATGGTCAACTTCGGTCCGAGACAAACCGTCCCGGACCGCTTCCGCGACCGAAAGTTTCACGTCCACAACGCGAACGTTACGCTGATGCGCACCACGCCGGCTGAAAACCGCCAGCTGGGGGAAGAGATCGGCCGCAAAGCCGCTGGCGCAACGGGACCGACCACGATCCTGGTGCCACTTCAGGGAGTTTCCGCCATCGATCGAGCAGGACAGTCGTTCGACGACGTCGAAGCCCGTAACGCGCTATTCGAAGGTTTGAGAGCCACTCACGGAAACGTCCCGCTGATCGAGCTCGATCAGCACATCAACGATCCGGCCTTCGCCGAAGCCGCCGCCCACGAACTGCTCCGATTGATGACGCGTTAGACCACCTTGCCGCTGGGTTTTCGTAGTCCGGCCTTCCAAGGCCGGACGAAATCGGATCCCGGCCTTGGAAAGCCGGGCGAGGCAGCGGAAAACGCGAAGGTCGTGCGCGTTAGCTCACCGCCAAACACCGCGTCTCAGAGCAACCCGTTCAATTCGCCTTGCGGACGAACTTCTGCAGCCGACGTCCATCGACCTCGGCCACAAACAGGTTTCCCGCCGCGTCAAACTCCAGCATGTGCGGCGTCATGAACTGGCCGGGCTCCGATCCCTTCTTCCCCATCCGTCGAATCACCTTGCCATCGGCATCCAGTTCCAGCACCTGATGGGCCCGCGCGTCGGCCACCCATACGTGTCCTGCGGAGTCAAACGCCAATCCGTACGGTGCGAAACCATTCCAGACCTTCTGGAACTTCGCCTCGGCGTTGAACACCTGCACGCGATTGTTCTCCCGATCGCCGACCAACACGTTCCCGGCGCGATCGACCAGCAGCGCGTGCGGGAGATGAAACTCTCCCTCCCCTTTGCCGCGCACTCCCCACGAACCGATCCGCTTCCCGTCCTTGTTGAACTTGAGGACCCGGCTGTTGCCGTAACCGTCCGACACGTAGAAATCCCCTCCACTCCCAAACGCCACGTCGGTCGGCCTGTCGAACTCGTCTTCCCCCGCTCCAGGCTGACCGGTTCCCAGGGCGAGCAACAGTTTTCCCGCGCGGCTGAACTGGTAGACGCGGTGATTCCCGATGTCCGTCACCCACACGTCGTCGTTGCCATCCACCCGCACTCCGTGCGCCGTCTTGACGACGCCATCTCCCCACGACAGCAACAGGGCGCCCCGCGCGTCGAGACACATCACGGGTCGCTTCCCGCGATGCGCCAGGACGATTTCCCCCCGTCGATTCACGGCCACCGCGGAACACGGTCCAACCTCGTGACGGCCGACCGCAGCGGCGAACTCTGGCTCGGGAGCGAACTCCGGATCCTCGGCACGCGCCGAAGAGAGTGGGAATGCCAGGCACAGCGCCGTCGTCATGACGGCCTGGCAGCCTGAAAGAAACCGGACCATGTGTGGCGCTCCAGGAGTGTCCAAGGGAAATGATCTCGAACGGTCACGGGCCGTCGGACCCGTCCGCGCTGACTTCGGCCGTCGCTCCAAGCGCCGCGCGGATCTGCGACAAATGATGCCGCAGCGCGGGCTCGTCGGACAGGGATGTGATCGTCCGCCGACAGGCATGAATGACGGCCGTATGATTTTTGCGCCCGAAGTAAGTGGCGATGCGGGCGAGCGGTTCTTCGGTCAACGCGCGGCCGAGATACATGGCACACTGCCGCGGAATGGCAAGTTCCTGTTGCCGCGTTGACGATCGCAGGTCCGCCATGCGGATGCCGAAGTGGCGGGCGACGACGCGGGCCACGTCGGCCAGCGTCGTGGTCGGAGCTTTGACATCTCCCTCGAGAAACCTTCGCACAAACCCGGCATCGAGTCGGGCCTGTTCGACTCGGGCGGTGCTTTCCATCTGGATGAGCGCTGCCTGGAGGTCTCGCGGCGACGCGGGGCGGGCCTCGGCGACAAGCTTCAAGGCATCAGGCGAAGCCGCAATCTGGCGCGACGAGGCAAAGTGCGAGAGAAGTGCGAGACGGCTCGGAGCGTCAGGCATCCGCAGTCCGGCCAACACCCCGCCTCGACACCGGCTGACGAGGCGCGACGACAAACCCGCGATCTCGCCTGGAAGGCGGCTGGCGGTCAGCAGCACGCGGCCTCCATTCCCGACGACCTCGTCGATCAACGAGACCAGCAGCTGCTGCGTTTCCGGGCGACGCCCGATGGCCTGCAGATCCTCGCACACGAGCACATCGCACGACCGCCACGGCTCGCCCCACTCGGCCACCTGGTGACGGGATGTCGCCTCGGCATACTCGGCCGCAAGGCCCGACGCCGTCGCGGTTCGAATCGCAAGCGGGGGATCGGACTGCCGAAGTTCCCGCAGCAGGTGCCTGACCAGATGCGACTTTCCCGTCCCGGGCGGCCCCCACAAATAGACGAGGGACGCCGCTCCACGCGTTCCCCGCCGCGCCAGTCGCTCGATCGCAGTAAACCCCAGCCGATTTTCGCGCAGCACGAGAAACGGATCGGTCGCGCGCGACCCATTCCCCGAATTGCGCGTCGACTTCGTCATAGGTCCGTTGGCGAAGGAAAGTGGGCGGCCCGGAAATCAGCGACCTCAGGCAGCATAACAGGGTTCCCCCACAACAACTGCCGCGCCGGAACCTGTTTCGCTCGAATTCGGCGGCCTCGCCAGTGCGGGACAATTGCCGTGCTGAGTCCCATCGGATCAGAAAACTTCGGCAATGTCCGCCTGTCCGAGGGCGGTGGTGCTGGATGCGGACAATCCTGCTTTGTGGCGAAGGTGGCGACGCTCAAACCGGCCCACCTCACGGATTTCATGCAGAAGCGCGTCGTGGTACCTTGAAGCACCAAACTCCGGCCCATCGATCCATCCTGCAATACACTCGATTGGGATCATCCCCATCGCACCAATGCCCGTTGAACGCATTGATACTCCGCTCATCCTTCCGGATCGTCCGGCCGACGCCCATAAGGGGACGTTCGGTCGCGCGCTCATTATCGGCGGCAGCCGGGGAATGGCGGGTGCGGTGGGGTTGTCCGGACTCTCGGCCCTGCGGGGAGGTGCGGGACTGGTGTTTCTCGCCGTCCCCACGGGGATTCAGCCGGTCGTCGCCGGATACGAACCGTCCTATCAGGTGGCAGGATTGCCGGAGGATGCTTCGGGGCGGTTCGCCGCATCGGCCATGACGCAATTGAGATCCCTCGTCGAGCGCCAGACTGTGGTCGCGATCGGTCCGGGACTGGGACAATCGGATGCGGTGCGATCGCTGGTTCGCGAGTTTTTTCTGACGGCAGCGCTTCCTGTCGTCCTGGATGCCGACGCGATCAACGCACTGGCCGTTCAGCCCGACGTGTGGAAGCTACCGATTCGGAGTCTGGATGCGCCGCGGATTCTGACGCCGCACCCCGGCGAGTTTGCGCGGCTGACCGGAACCGATTGTCCGAAGGACGACGCCGGTCGCGAAGCGGCCGCTGTGCGGTTCGCCGGCGAACGCGGCGTCATCCTGCTTCTGAAAGGTCGGAGGACCCTTATTACCGATGGAAAGCGGTTGGCCGTCAATTCGACCGGAAACAGCGGCATGGCGACGGGAGGCACGGGAGACGTGTTGACCGGGCTGATCGCGTCGCTGGTGGCCCAGGGGCTCGAATCCTTCCATGCTGCGCGGCTTGGCGCTCACCTGCACGGACTGGCGGGCGATCTCGCCGCCGAGGAACTGTCCGAACCGGGATTGATTGCGTCCGACCTGCCGCGATATTTGGGACGCGCGTGGAAACGTCTGTCGAACCCGGATGCGGCCCGTACGACCGTTGAGCCTCTCGCTTGAGGGTTGTCGCATCATGCCGACGGGCCGGGAGCGATCACCCGCAAGCAGGATGCTCCACGCATCCGTCAAAGCAGCGGTTGAGTCATTCGGCGCGGGATTTCTCGTCCCGAAAGAGAACAGGGACCTCGCTGCAAAGCTGCGGAGCTCACCTCTCTTCGCTCAGGACTACTATCGTCAACTGATCGTCCTCACATTGCGCCTGATCTTCATCCGGGTCGCCGAAGAACGGCGGACCGCATCGGGAGACATCCTGCTGCACCCCCCGGAAACGCCGGCAAAAATCCGCGAACGGTATGCACGGTCACACTCGCTCGGCCGGCTCCTCAAGCTCGCGGACGGCATCACCGACAACGGCCGGGGCAATCTGTACGACGCGCTGAAGGAACTCTTTCAGTCTTTTCGCGACGGGTACGCTCCCTGGGGCATTCCGGCCTTCGGATGGTACCTCTTCTCCCCGCACTCCTGTCCCGACCTCGATCGAGCGGCCTTGAACAACGAGCGCCTGCTCGACTCGCTTCGGAAGCTCTGTTTCAATCGAGAGTCAACGCGGCAGGCCCACGGCGAAGGTGGCGGCCTCGACTTCGCGAACCTCGGTGCGGAAATCCCCGGATCCGTCTACGAATCTCTGTTGGAGCTTGAAGCGGAGTTCGATGGCGACGCGGGCCGACTGCGTCTTTCAACGGCCAGGTCGCATGAGCGCAAAGCCACGGGAAGTTACTACACTCCTCCCGCACTGATCGAGCGACTGCTGGAGACCACGCTCGATCCGCTGATCAACGCCGCCACCGAGAAGGCCGATCTCCGGACGGCTGAGCAGGCACTGCTCGAACTCAAGGTGTGCGATCCCGCGTGCGGCAGCGGCCACTTTCTGATGGCAGCCGCGGACCGCATCGCCCAGCGTCTTGTGCGACTGCGGTGCGGCGAGCGCCAAAGTTCTGCAATGGACGCGCAACAGGCACGGCGCGACGTCATTACCCGCTGCCTCTATGGTGTCGACCTCAATCCCACCGCGGTCGCGCTCTGCCGGATGAGCCTCTGGATGCAGGCCTCGACGCCGGGGGATCCGGTGCAGCGTCTCGACGAACACATTCAAGTGGGCAACAGCCTCCTGGGAATGGCCCCGCGATGTGCGGACGAGAATGTCCCCGCGGACGTCGGTCTCGACGGCATCGTCGCGCCACGAGGCTTGCCCGACTCGCTGAGACCCATTCACTGGCGGCTCGCCTTTCCCGAAGTCTTCTCGCCGCAGCGGGGCCGAGTGTGCGACACGACGGAGGAGCCGTGGGGCGGATTCGATGTCGTGTTGGGAAACCCGCCATGGATCTCGTATTCGGGACGACAGAAGGTCGATATCCAACCACGTGAGCTGTCGTTGCTGCGACATCGATTTCCGAGCATCGCACGGTGGCCTGCATCTCATTCGGCGTTCCTGCTGCGATCGATCGAAATTGTCCGACGCGGCGGCCGAATCGGACTTGTCCTGCCCAGGCAAATGGCGGACCTCGAGGCCTACGCCGCCACGCGATCCGCCACGACCGCGCAAGCTTCACTCGTCGGACCTGTAATCGATGCGGAAGAAGATGCGTTTCCCGGGGTGACGCAGCCCGTCGGCTTGTACTCCCTCGAACGCCGCCATCGGCACGTCGCCGGTTCCCAGCAAGACTGGCCGCTGGGGCGCAGCAGGGACGTTGACAATGGTCGTCCCCGCTTGTGCGTCGTGCAAAGTTCAACGAGCGATCTTCTTGCAGACCTGCTTCCCCAACTCTCTCAGAGACCGCGTTTCGCGCCGGGCACATTCGGAGATCCCGGTGTTCACACGGGAAACGTCGCCCGGAAGATCATCGCCTCTTTCGCGCCGCCCGAAGCAGACGGCTGGTCGCCGATTCGCGAAGGCCGGGACATGACCGCATTCCATTGCGGTCCGCCCGCGAAGTGGTTGTGGACCGTTCCCGAACTTATCGAAGGGGAATACTGCACGATCCGCTCCGCGGATCGCTATCGACTCACTCCCATCCTTCTCCGACAGACGGCCAACCGTCCCATCGCCGCACGACATCGTTCCGCCGCCTATTACCGCAACAGCCTCCTCGCTTGCCGCGGCGTCGCGGGAGTGCCCGATTCGGTGGTCATCGCCTTCCTGAATTCGGCTCTCTACGCGCTGCTCCATCGAGAGTCTTCCAGGGATGCGAATCAGAAAGCATTCCCACAAGTCAAAGTCCGCCATCTGCAGGCCCTCCCCGCCATCCCGAGCGACAGGTTGGGACACCGTTGCGGGACCTGGACACTCGGCGAAGAGTTCGAAGCCGCCGTGCGTAACGCCGAGGAACGGGCGTCTCGCCACACCCGCCTGCCCGCCGAAGCACTGGAGAGAGTCGAGCGGCTGGTCCTCCTGGCAATGGACCTCCCCACCGATCTCGCCCCCGCACTCCTGGCCGCCACGTCCTAGGCCCCCGCAAGCCAGCGACATCGAGTCAGTCGAGGCGAGGCAAGTTGCTGGCCCTCTTGCCCCCTTCACTCCGCGTGGACGATCCCCCAATCCCAGAGCACACCTGCCGCGAACTGACACAGGATTTGCTCCCGCTCTCCAACCCGCGAATTCCTCAGGGAAAATCCCGCTGACGCGGGACACATGCGCACAAAGAAGGCATTTTATGCCCAACATCCGGGCATCCATCGCGTTTTCTGAAGCGGACTGGCCAATATCTGTGAAAAATCAACGCCATGACTCGTCGAGCTTCTCGAATCTTCCATAACGTTCGCTTACAATCACTGCGTTGACAACCTGTTTTGCGCGCACTCACGCACTCAAGTCGCGGCACTGGATTCGCCTCAGGCAACCTCATGGTGGGCAAGAATTCGGGCGGAGATTCCCCCGTTCTGGACGGCATGATCGGTTCGAGCCAGGCGATGCTCGATGTGTACCGTCTCACGCGCAAGGTCTCGGCGACGTCGGCCACCGTCCTCCTCACTGGAGAAACGGGGACCGGCAAGGAACTGATCGCCCGCGCCGTCCACGAACTCAGCCCTCGATCATCCGGCCCCTTCATTCGCGTCAACTGCGGAGCCCTCAGCGAAAGCCTGCTGGAAAGCGAACTCTTCGGGCATGTCAAAGGCGCTTTTACCAGTGCGGTCGAGAACCGCACCGGTCGCTTCGAAGCGGCCCATGGCGGGACGATCTTTCTCGATGAGATCAACTCGGTCAGCTACAAGCTCCAGGTCAAGCTGCTTCGCGTCCTGCAGGAGCACGAATTCGAGCGCGTCGGCGACACCAAGACCGTCCGCGTGGATTGCCGGATCGTCGCAGCGACCAACCGCGACCTCATCGACGAGATTGACGAAGGCCGATTCCGCGAAGACTTGTATTATCGGCTCAACGTCGTGCCGATTTATCTGCCGCCGCTCCGCGACCGCCGCGACGACGTACCCGCGCTTGTCGATTTCTTCGCCCGCAAATACGCCGAAGAAAACGGCATGCCAATCCCCGCCATCTCTCCCGACGCTTTCGGGGTTCTCCAGCAGTATGCCTGGCCGGGCAATGTCCGAGAGCTCCAGAACTATGTCGAGCGGGCCATCGTCCTGTGCAGCAACGGCGAGATCACCGGCGAGCTCTTCCCCCCACACGTCCGCGGACTGGCGCCGATTCGTGTCGCTCGTCAGAAGACCCGTTCGCTCGAAAGCCTCTGCGAAGAACTCGTGACCCGCGGCATGCAGGACGCGGGGCCGCAGAACGACAATCTCCACGACCGCATCGTTTCGCTGGTCGAAAGGGAACTGCTGGCGCAGGTGCTCCGCGGGTGCCAGGGAGTGCAGACGAAGGCCGCCACGCGGCTGGGCATCAACCGCAACACCCTGCACAAGAAAATCGACGATTATGGTCTCGAGTCGATCGGCGGTTGAGCGGATGAGAATGGCGACACCCTGAGAAGAGTCCGGAACGCCAACGACGCTCCCTCTGTCACCTCGGCCATATCGTGTCGCCCGGCACATCGAGTCGCCGGAGCCGTAACGAACACTCCGAATGTCCCCTGCGGCATCGTGATCGCGAAATCGATCGGAATCACATTCACCCGCTCGTTCCGGCTTCCAACAGTCGCAGCGTGTTGGCATCGGGTTGCCCCGCGAAGAACCGTTCGAGCACGCGCTCGAACACCGATCCTTCCGGCGAGACCCGTGCGAACAGCGTCGCGCACGATCGCAGCTTCATGTCATCCGGCGATCCGAAGATCTGGTGAGCGGAACGGTCCGGGACGCCCAACGCCGCTTCGCAGCAGGCGACCAGCCTTGGCCCCAGCACAGAGTGTCGCAGGTAGGCCTCCGCTTCCTCCAGGCTCTGGATCGCGTAGCGAGTCGCCATCGAGCTGGAGCCGAGACCGGCGAATTGAGGGAAGACGTACCACATCCAATGAGTCTGCTTGGAGCCCCGACGAATCTCTTCAAGCGCCTGCGCATAGTTGAGACTCTGCGCCTCCACGAAACGGGAGAGGTTGAAGGGATCGTCCCGGCCGTTCGTCGATGTCCCATCGGTAAAGTCGCTCATGAGATTCTCCTTTTGTCTGGGGGTGCGGCGCTTTCGAATGCGTTCCAATGCGGAGCCCACCTTCCCCTGCGAGCTCGGCGAAGCAGTTTCCCGCCGATGGCGGTCCATGGAACGACGGAAACTCAGAGTTCTCCCGATTTGCGTCTGCGGCATTGCCCTCAAGAGAATGATCGCGCGCCGGTACGCACATTGCATCTCCTCCTCCCCGGAATCACCGATCCCACTTGTGAGGAGAAATCGACCATGACAGACCGCAATACGATTGTGGCGACTTTCAGCGATCAGAACGAAGCCATGCAGACGGTTGTCGAGCTTCAGCAGGCAGGTTTCACACGGGATGAAATCGGCATCGTCACTCGCGACGAAATCCCCGCTTCGGCGCGGAACACCGCCACCGGGGAAACAAAGGCCGGAGAGGGGGCCGCCGTCGGTGCAGCCACGGGAGCAGGCCTGGGAGCACTGATCGGTTGGGGCGTTATTTCGGGGGCCATCCCGGTCATCGGCCCCGCCATCGCGGCGGGAACGCTGGGGACGATCCTCGCCAATGCGGCGGGTGGAGCCGCCATGGCTGGCCTCGTCGGCGCCCTCGTTGGATCGGACATTCCCGAAGACGAATCCCGCTTCTACGAGAACGAAGTAGGACTTGGAAACATCATGGTGACTGTCCACGCGAAGGAACGCAGCGACCAGGCCCGGCGGATTCTTGCCGCCCACGGTGCGCGAACCGCGCCCATGTCCTCCTGAAAACCGCGTCTTCTCTCAAACGACTCTCAAGCAGACATTTCATCCCGCGATGGGCATACAAACGAGCTGACGCCGGGCGATTCCACGCCGGTTGTCAGCTCGTTGACTTCGAGTACAACTCGGAAGAATGAGCCCTCGTTCAACTCGCCCACGGAACCGGAATCTTCAGCTTTGCCGCCAACTCGCCGAGGCGGTTGACGTGATCGCGATGCAGCGGGATGCCATCGCGTTTCCAGCGGTCGGTCCGCTCCGCTTCGATGTCCCCTGGCATCCGCACCTTGTCAAATCCGGCGGCCGGCGCCAGGGCACGGATCTCCTGCATGATCGAATCGACGTCCGCATGAAATCGATCCGGCTCGACGAACTGCGCCAGGTCAATCGCGTAAAAGAAATGCTCCGACCCGTCCGCGTTGACGCTCCATGTCTTGTGCATCGGCAGCCGTCCTCCGGACAGCCCGCCCGAGAGGACTGCCCCCATGAAGGCCAGTCCGAAGCCCCGCGCTCCAGCGGACGGCTGCAGCGTCTTCGCATCCGCGGCGACGCACGTTTCGTTCCCTGCCGCATCCAACGCCCAACCGGCCGGAAGCGGCCGGCCGTACATCTTCAGGCTCTCGACGCGCCCCCACGACGACGCGGCACACGCCATGTCGAGGATGAACGGCGGTCCGACTCGGCTTGGTACGCCCCATGCGATGGCCGGATTGGCGACGGCCGGCGTCCGGCTTCCGTAAGCCGCAACCGTCGCGGGTCCGGTGTTCGTCGTGCAGAAGCCGATCATTCCCGCTTCGGCCGCCATCGCGACGTAGACGCCCGCCGCCCCAAAGTGCTGGCCCCGCCGCACCACAACGGTTCCGGTCCCCACCCCCCGCGCCTTCTCGATGGCCAGCTGCATCCCCTTCGTCGCGGCCACATGCCCAAGTCCCTTTCCGCCATCCAGCAGTGCGATGGCGGGAGTCTCCTTCACCGTCGTCACCTGGGCTCGCGGGTCGATATCGCCCGCATCCATCCCTTCGATGTACCGTGGCAGCGCCCGGCTTCCGTGCGAATGGATTCCGCGAACGTCCGATTCGACAAGCCGCGAGGCGGCGATCTTCGCCTCGGCCTGGAACATCCCTTTCTTTACCAGGATCTTGACCAGCAGCGCGTGCAGATCATCGAACTTGACGACGATCTCCTGGGACGGGTCGAGCGGAATATCGGGTGTCGCGAGCGAAGACATCGAAGAGCTACGTATGAGGGAGTGGGGAGCTTCAGGGTGGCGGGACAGGCCGGTCGGCGGCAGTCCTACTTCGCCTCGCCTGCGGGAGCGGACGCGGGCTTTTTGTCGTCTTCCAGCGGGGCGACGACAACCAGCTCATGCCTGGCTTCGTCGTACTGGTATTCCATCCGCGCCGGCAGGACGGGGAGCTGGATGTTGTTCTGCTTGATGATCTGAGTCATGAATTCGTCATAGTTGGGCCAGCGTCCTTCGAGAGCGTAGAAATTATTGACGGCACCGGCGATTGTCACTTTGGAAACCTGCTCGATGATCGGCCCGACCGCCTGGAGCGGGCCGAAGACCGGGTCGGTCGCGTTGACCTTCGAGTCGCTCACTTTGCGCCCCGCGGCGGGGTCGAACTTCGCAATGTCCTGCGTCGTTTTCCTGAAGACTGGCACATGGTGCTCTGGCTCGTTCCCCACTTCGGTTCCGCCAGTCCCCGTCCGTTCCACCTTGCATCCCACTGCGACCGCGACCAGAAGGACCGCCGCCAGAAGAGCGGAAATGCGGCGCTGGCAGAGAGGGGCAACGGCATTCATGCGACAATCCGAGAGTGAGTGAGGCAATGTCGAAACTCTGCGCAGTATTCCGCGCCCGACCGAAGAAACGCAAGCCGACGGACTTTCTTCTCTTTGGGTGATGAAAAGTCTGTGGGTTGCGGGGCCGTCGAAAGAGTCGCACGCGAGCTCAACTGAGCACCGAGGAGTCAACGATGCCGCTTCCCGGTTGAACATCTTCCGGGCATGAGATAGCGTCAACACGGGGATGTCTTGTCGGTGTCTGCCGCATTCCTGCGGCTTTGCCGGCAGCGCCCGGAGGATGCTGTCATGCGATGTGCGCTGGCGATCGCGGTGGGGTTGTGCGTGCTGGGGGGCGGGTTCGCCCGCGCGGCCGAGGAGAAGCCGAAGGAAAGGAAGAAGCCCGAAACGCCGTTCACCGCGGCCCGCGAGCACCTCAAGAAGGGACGCTACGAAGAGGCCCTCGAAGCGTGCGACGTCCTGGAGAAGTCCAAAGCCGAGACGGCCCCCCTCGCTCTCATCCGCAGCGAATGTCACGAGGCCGAAGGACGCTGGAAGGAAGCCACCGAGGCGCTCATTTCGGGAACCAGAACCGACCCGCGAAATGCCGCCGTCTGGGCAAGGCTCGCCGAGGTCCGGTTTCGAAGGGGAGACTACGACCAGGCAGCGAAGGACGTCGACCAGGCGTTGAAACTCGATGCAACGAATCTGCGGGCCAAGCTGGTGCGGGCAGATCTCGACGCCGAGACGGGGCGCCTCAAGGAAGCGAACGCCGGCTATCGCGAGTTTGTGCGGTACTACAACAAGGCCCAGCCCGAGGACGCCGAGACGCTCGTCCTGGTGGGGCAGGGGTCGGCTCAGTACGCGCGGTGGAACAGCGTCACGTCGGTCTTCAATTTCCTTGTCAACACGCTGGAGAATGACGCGCTCAAGGACGATCCAGAATGCTGGCAGGTGATGCATCTTGCGGGAGCGCTGCTTCTTGAGAAGTACAACCGCAAGGATGCCCTGCCGGAACTCAAGAAAGCGCTCGCCGTCAACCCGCGATCGGCCGATGTGCTGACGTCGCTGGCCGAGGCGGCCCTGCACGAAAACGATTTCGAGGAAGGAGTCGAGTTCGCGGACCAGGCCCTCAAGATCAATCCGGAGCACATCGGAGCCCTGATGGTGCGGGCCGATGTGGCGCTGGCTCGCGGCGGACTGGATGACGTCGACAAGTTTCTGGCGAGGGCCCTGCGGGTCAACCCGCACGAGCAGCGCGTGCTGGGCCGGCAGGCAGCCGTGTATCTGCTTCAGGACGGCATCCCCGATCCAAAGGAGTTCGACGGGCTGTTGTCGAACCTTGACGCCATCGACGACGTGAAAATCGAGAAGCCCTCGAGGTTCACGCGGCTGGTGCTCGATCTGGCGAAAAGGAACAAGCGACCCGGCCCCTTCCTCTCGATTCTCGGCGATGCCCTGTCCACCCGCCGCAAGTACGACGCCGCCGAGCGCGTCTACCGACACTGCATTGCCGTCATGCCGCAACTATCCAGTCCGAAGAACGAGCTCGGGATGCTGCTGATGCGGACGGGGCAGATGGAAGAAGCCTCGCGGCTGATGGACGATGCCATGAAGGCCGACCCGTACCA
>JADZEF010000171.1 GCA_020850695.1 Planctomycetaceae bacterium
AGACCAACTACATCAAGCGGCTGATCGGGCTGCCGGGCGAGACCCTCGAGGTCCGCCAGGGAGACATCTACCTGCATCGCGACGGCGCGCTGCAGCTTCAGCGCAAACCCGATCCTGAAAAGCAGCGCGTCCTCCAGATGCCGGTCTACGACGATCGCCATCCCCCCAGGGCGCTCCTTGAACTTGGTTTCCCCGAACGCTGGGCGGCCATGAAGAAGGGGCCGGGCGACGACGGGATGGCGGGGTGGTCCAGCGACGCCGCGGGTTGGACCGCCGACGTCTCGGCCCGGACCTACTCGCTCAAGTCGGGGGATTCGAAGGACGCCCCGCACTGGTTGCGATATCGGCACATCATTCCGAAGCGGGAAGACTGGAACGCCATCTCCGAGAACCGCCCGCAGGAAATGCGGCAACACCCGCAGCCCGAACTCATCACCGACTTCTGCGGATATAACGCCTACGAGGCGCAATGGCGCGACATCGAGGACGGCGTCTACTGGGTCGGCGATCTGACCGTAAACGTCACCGCCAGCGTGACCGAAGCTCCGGCCGGTTCGAACCTGACGCTCGAACTGGTGGAAGGCAACCGCCGTTATCGCTGTCGATTCCAACTCGAATCGGGGCTCGCCGAGGTCTTCAAACTCGACGACATGAACCGCGGCGCGGACGAGGAGATTTCCCTTGGGACCGCGACCACCCGCGTGAAGGGGATCGGACAGTGGAACATCGTCTTCTCAAACGTCGATGACCGCCTGTGTCTCTGGATCGATGACAGCCTGATCGAGTTCAACGGCAAAAAGGGGATCGAATACGAGCCCTATGCCGCCCGTGTCCTTCAGCATCCGTGGGACGAAGATCTCATCCCCGTCGGCATCGCCGCCCAGGGGGCTTCGGTCCAGGTCTCAGGATTGCGGGTCGACCGCGACGTCTACTACCGCGGCGAATACGTCCGTCCTGAGGACTTCCACATCGAGAACCCCGGCCTCATCTTCAAGGAATACCTGCGGGACGAGGCGTCGCTCCGCAAGCTGGTCAGCCAGCCGGAACAATGGGGCGACCAGTACGAGCGCGGCTGGATTCGGAACGATCCGAAGGTTCCGGAGTCCGCCTACGTTTTTGAGCTTGGCCCGGACGAGTTCTTCATGATGGGGGACAACAGCCCGCGCAGCAAAGACAGCCGTCTCTGGCCGCAGCGATTCCGCGGTCCGCTGGTCGAGCATCGTCATGCGGTCCAGCGCAGCGCCCTGGTCGGCAAGGCTTTCTTTATCTACTGGCCGCACGGCGTCCCCTTCCTCAACGACGGCCGCGGTTTTCCGGACGATGGTAATTCCGTCTTGAACAACGCCGTCACTCGCGGCTGGTTCTATCACAAGGCCCCGAAGTTCGATAAGCAAACCGGAGCCTTCATCGGAGCGGAAGTCCCCGAAAACGACTTGTACCCCAGCTTCCGCATCCCGTTTTATCCGAACATCAGCCGCATGGAGCGGATCAGGTAAGAAAAGTCATGGAGGACTTCAACGATGGCGCTTCTCGAATGCCGGGGAATGGTCAAGGTCTATCCGAACGGCAAGCGGGCCGTGGACGGGGTGGGCTTTCATGTCGACGAGGGGGAGATCGTCGGGTTGCTGGGGCCGAACGGGGCCGGCAAGACGACGTCCTTCCGCATGGCGTGCGGACTGGTCGAACCGACCCAGGGACAGGTGACGTTTCACGGCATCGACATCACCCGCTGGGAGATGTATCGCCGTGCCCGTCACGGCATGGGGTTTCTGCCGCAGAACGAAAGCGTCTTCAGCAAGCTCTCCGTCGAGCAGAATCTGCTGGCCATTCTCGAGTTCATGAACATTACGAAGGCCGAGCGGTACGAAGAAACCGACCGCCTGCTGCATCAGTTCGGCCTGCAGGACAAGCGGAAGCAGATCGCGGGGACCCTCTCGGGCGGTGAGCGTCGCCGCCTCGAAATTGCCCGCTGCCTCTCCAGCCGGCCATCGCTCATCCTCCTGGACGAACCCTTCACCGGCATCGACCCGGTGACCATTCACAGCATCCAGGACATCATTTACGACCTCCGCGACAGCGGGATCTCGATCCTGTTGACCGACCACCGCGAGCGAGAAACGCTGACCATCACCGACCGTAGCTACATCATCTGCGCAGGGAAGGTCGTGGTGAGCGGCGATGCGGAAACCGTGCTGAGCGACCCGAACGCGCAGGCAAAGTACTTCGGCACGCGGTTCGACGCCGAGTCGATCATCGAAGGGAAAGCCGCCTTCCGCCAGCCGCGCCAATCGCGGCCCGAGGAGGAAAGCGTCCTCGAGGAATTCCACGAGTCCGAAGCCGCTTACGATCATCCGGACGTCGGCTCGGCGTACTACGGCGACGGCCACCCGCACGACGATCCGCAGGTCGACGAAACACGCTCGTCGCGTCGCCGCTCCCGCCGCCGCAAGTCGCGCGGGCACGACGACGATCAACAGGCGGCCGCGTGAAGAGGATGGGGCGATAGGGGGATGGGGGCATGGGGGGACAGGAACACCGAGCGATTGAGTCATCGATCGAGTGATGTTCCGACGCGACGTCCCGTTTCGTCGTTTGCTGACTCAATCGCTCCGTCTCTTACTCCCCCCATCTCCCCCTCGCCCCATTCCCCCATCCCGATCTCACCGTCAAACTCCGCGCCCGAATCGCACAGCGGCCGCTTTGACGCCTCCGCCCCCGGGTGTAGAATCGCGACAGGGAACTTCACTTCGTCGCGGTTTTCTCGCGGTCCGGCCATGGCTGTCACGTACATTCGCCGCTTCCGCATGGAGTTCGATCTGGCGAATGTGCGCGTCGTGGTCCCCGAGGTGCCGGATGGTTTCCGCTGGATTCCCTGGCATCCGAGCACGCTGACGCGCCACGCCCGGGTCAAGTACCTCAGCTTCCGGAACGAGCCCGACGCCCGGCTCTTCCCATGTCTGTCGGAGTTTGCGGGCTGTTACCGGCTGATGTCGGACATCACCGCTCAGAGCAACTTCATCCGTCAGGCGACGTGGCTCATCGTTCGCGATGCGGATGATTTCCAGTCGGGCGAGGACGTCGGCACCATCCAGGGAATGTCGCACAGCGACCTGCTCGGGGCGGTGCAGAACGTCGCCATCCATCCCGATTTCCGCGGAATGGGGCTCGGCCGAGCCCTGGTCCTGAAAGCCCTCGACGGCTTCCGCCGCGCCCGCATGCGGCGCGTGGTCCTGGAAGTGACGGCCGCGAATCAACCGGCCGTGGACCTTTACCGCTCGGTTGGCTTCCGCCTCGTCCGCACGATGTTCAAAGAACTTCCCGACGAAGCTGTCGCGGTTTGAAGGCAAGGCGCGACACTCGTTGTCCCGGGGAGACGTCTCTCAACCGGCGCCATCGCCGGTGAGACAGGAATCGACCTCGGTGGATGCGGATCGGTGATTGGGCAGTGCCGCGCACAGACCGCTTCCCGGGCGATCTCGCCCGAATGCTGACGATTCGTCGGTGCCGCGGTAAAGTCCTGAACAGGATGCCGCGAATCCGGTCATGCACTTCGCGGTCCGGCTGCGGCGTCGTCCGTCACGTCTCCCCGCGAAATGTCTGGAGCACTCCCATGAAGCTGCGCGTCGTTGGAATGGGTTTGGCCGTCGTCCTGGGACTTGGATCCCTGGCCGCGATGTTCGCCGCCGAGTTGAGCGACGAAGAGAAGTCGGCCGGCTTTGTGTCGATGTTCAATGGAAAGGACTTCACGGGCTGGCGATTCACCGGCGACGTCCCCGCCGAGAAAGTCACGAACTGGAAGGTGGCGGACGGCTTGATCATGGTCACGGGGGGCGGCAGCCCACACCTTTCGACCGACCGTGAATACGCCGACTTCGAGATGCGGTTCGAGTGGCGGGCGTTGAAGCCGAAGTACAACAGCGGTTTTTTCATTCGCAGCGGGAAGAACCTGGGCAGCAATCAGCTCAATCTGGCGCATGGCAGCGAAGGAGCGTTCATCGGCGGCAAGATCGACGGAGCGAAACCGGCCGGCAATCTTCAGAAGCCGGCCGGCGAATGGAACGAGTGGCGCGTGCTGGTCGTGAAGGACAAAGTCACGTTCACCTGCAACGGGATGCCAGCCTGGGAAGGGACGGGGCTGAAAGCCGAGAAAGGTTACATCGGACTGCAGGCCGAAGGGGCCGCGCTGGAATTCCGCAATCTGCGGATTCGCGAGATCAAGGAATAGCCCGGTTCGCGAAGTCGATCCGTGCGCGGCGGCCCGTGCTGGAGGCTCCGCGCGTCGACCGTTAAGATGCGTCGGTGCGGGATGCCGGCAATGGGGCCGGACTGCCAACGAACGACGACAACCCTGAAGAGTTCTTCCATGGAAATGTGGCCCATCGGCGTCTTCACGTCGGTCGACGCCGGGCTTGGCGTCCACCTCGACGTCGCCCAGGAATTGCATATCCCCACCGTCCAGATCCACGCCCCGCACCAGCAGACGCGGAACAAGGCCGCCGCGGACGCCTTCCTCAAGAAGTGCAGCGCGGCGGGCATCCAGGTGACGTGCGTCTTCGGCGGCTTTGAAGGGGAGAGCTACGCCGACATCCCGACGACCGCCCGCACCGTCGGCCTCGTCCCCGAGTCGACCCGCGCCGCCCGTATCGCCGAGATGAAAGAGATCTCGGACTTCGCGAAGCTCCTCGGCTGCGACACGGTCGGCCTGCACGTCGGCTTTGTCCCCGAACGGAACAGCCCGAGCTACAAGAGTCTCCTCGAGGGCACTCGCGACCTGCTCGACCACGTCGCCGCCAACGGCCAGAAGCTCCACCTCGAAACGGGACAGGAAACCGCCGACCACCTCCTGGAGTTCATCCACGACGTCGCCCGGCCGAACCTCTACATCAATTTCGATCCCGCGAACATGATCCTCTACGGGACCGGCAACCCGATCGAGGCGCTGCAGAAAGTCGGCCGCTACGTGAAAAGCGTCCATTGCAAGGACGCGAAGTGGGCTCCGGGGGCCGAGCGCGGCAAGTCGTGGGGAACCGAGGTCGCGCTGGGTGATGGCGACGTCGGGTTCGAAACCTACCTGCGGACGCTCAAGGATCTCGGATACACCGGCCCGCTGACGATCGAGCGCGAGATCGCTCACGACCGCGAACGCCAGAAGGCCGACATCGGCCAGGCAGTGCGGCTGCTGACGGATCTGAAGAAGAAGATCCTCGGGTAGAGCATGGCGATTGACTTCGTCGTAGCCCGGCCTTCCAAGGCCGGGCGTGAAAGAAGACACTTGGCAGATTCGGAACGGTCTTCTCGTCCGGCCTTGGAAGGCCGGACTACATCCACCGACGCGCTTTCGTCAAGCTTCACCGCGAACGCAAAGTGGCTTTCGCCCCCCGCATTACAGTAGATCAGGCCGTCCTGATGACGTGAAACGCACTCTTCTACGCCCTCGGACGTGCGGGCTGACCATACGCGGAGCAAGCGGCTCATTTGTTGGCTATTCCGCGCCGCGCACTCGCGCGAAGACGTGCTGGGCGGAGGGAAGAAACGCAATCGTCTCCGATCCGTGCAAGAGCCGGTCAACCTCTGTCGCGTTGCTGGCCGGGGTCATGAACAGCTCTTCGACGACGTCGGAATCAAGCCGGCTGAGGAGCGTGATTCTGGCCCAGTCGGCCGCGGCCGCCAGCTGCGTGGCGGGAACAAAGTCGTCCGACGCCAGTTTGCGGACGGGCTGCAGGGCGTCGCGCGGCTCTTCGAAGGTGCGGGCGAGCTCCATCGCCGGTCCGAGGCGCGCGTCGAGGTCGGTCAGGAGAATAATGCGCCCCCCGCGAGCCACCAGGCGGCGACAGGTCGCCAGCGCGGCCCCGATCTCCTTCCAGCCGGTTGATTCCGCATCATGGTCGATCGCCGCCACCACAATTTCCGGACGAGTCGCCACTTCCGTCTTCCAGAATCGGGCAAGCAGCTTTCGTCCCTGCCGCTGCACCGGATCGGCCGCGCCCGCCAGGACGGCCGCCACTCCCCCGCCTGCCGCCGGAATCACCTGCAAGGTGAACATTGTGCCGACGAGCCATCCCACCTCGTCCATCAACTGCCGAAGCGGCCGGTCGTCCTCGGGATCGAGCTCATCATGCCCCTGTCCCTGGGCGCGGACAATCGCGTCGCGGTTTGAGAGCCAGGGGTAAAGCGCGCTGTTGGTTCCGCGTGCCCCCAGCAGCGAATCGTAGCGGATCGCGCCGATCGAGATCGAAACGTCCGATTCGACCAGATCCCGAGAAATGTAGATCCGATCGCCCGACGCGGTCGATGCCACGTACGCGCAGTCGTTCGTCTTGTCCGGATCGTGCAGCTTCCACCGCATCCGGTTGCGGACGGGCGTCGGCAGGGCGGTCCGGGGATCGGGAAGAGGGGCGTCGATCGGGCCCTGGGGCTGCACGATGACGACGTTTTCCGCCGCCACTCCGCGCCGTTCGAGCACGCGCCAGACTCCGGCGATCAGCTCGGGGGCGGCCGGCGTCCCCGGTTCGAGCGCCAGGGCGACGGTGTCTTCGGGAATCAACGCCTGCTCGAGAGGGGGATAGTCGATCGGACGGGCCAGAGCCTCATCGACGGCGGCCGGGAGATCGGGGAGCGCAGGGACCGGCGCAGAGGCCGACAAGACGCGGGCCGGTTCAATGTCGACGTCCAGCCGCCCGTCACGTCCAAACGCCAGCGAAAGATGCTTCGATTCCGACGCCACACTCTCCTCCGGGATACAGTCTTGAACCCGTGGGCATTATAGTGAAGTGCATGGCGACGACGGCAACCTTCCCCTCAACCGAACCGACGAGCACGCTGGACGACGATCAGTTGATGATCCGGATCCAGTCGGGCGACCGGGACGCATTTGACGAGCTGGTCGAGCGGCACCAGTCGTCCGTCATCGGTTTTCTGTTCCGCAACACCCGTGACATCCAGTTGGCCGAGGACCTCGCCCAGGAGACGTTCCTCCGGCTGTACGACAATGCGTGGGATTTCCTTCCTCGGGGCAAGTTCCGCGGCTTCATGTTCCGAGTCGCCCGGAACCTGCTGATCGACGTGGTGCGTCGACAGACCAACGACGTGCTGGTGAAGGCGGTGAAGGGATCGGCGGATGGGGACAGCGACGCCATGGCCCGCCTGGTGGGAGAAGAGGCGACGCCCGAAACTCATGCCCGCCGCCGGGAACTCCGCGAGCTGATCGACGAACTCCTCGCCGAGATTCCCGAAGACCAGCGGCTGACGTTCACGCTGCACCATTTCGCCGAACTGCCGCTGGCGGAAGTGGCCGACGTCATGGAGACCAACGTCGCGACGACGAAGAGCCGGTTGCGGCTGGCCCGCGAGAAACTGCAGGACAAGCTGCTGACGCGCGGCTTCACCGACCCGGCGCGGGGCGATTCGGATGACGAGGCCCAGGAGCCGGAAGAGGCGCGGGTGGACGACTGACGATGAGGAGTTGTCGCAGAGCTCCCGACATGAGCGTCCGATGCGGCGAATTCCGCTCTACATCACCCGTCCGACGACCAGTGTGCGGTCGTCGCTGGGCGGGGCTCCGCGAGTGTGGTCATCGACCGCCGCCAGCACGGCTTTCAGAATCTCGTCGGGCTCGGTCGAGCAGCGTCCGAGAATCTGATCCAGCCGCTCGGTCCCCAGCAGATCTCCGCCGGGACTCATCGCCTCGATGATGCCGTCCGTGTACAGGATGATCTGGTCGCCCGTCTGCAGGTAGTGGCTCGCGTCGTGGTACTCGGTGTCGCAATGAACGCCGAGCGGCAGATGCCGGGCATGGTCGAGCATGAAGACGAAATCGCGCCCGCATCCTCGCACGCGGGGCGGATTGTGGCCGGCCGAAGAGTACGTCAGCTTGCGGCGCTTCGGCTCGTAGATGCCATAGAATGCCGTGACGAACGTCCCGTTGTCGCCGACGTAATGCTCGCACAGTTTGCGGTTGAGGAACTGCAGCAGCTTTCCCGGCGAATCAGGCGGGCCGGGGTAATTGTGGGCGATGCTGTGCATCACGGCCATCATCACCGCAGCCGGCGTCCCATGTCCGCTGACGTCGGCGACCAGAATCCCCCAACTTTCATCCGGGAGCGGGAAGAAATCGTAGTAGTCCCCCCCGGCCCGGCGCGCCGTCTGGTAGTGCGCGGCGAGCTTGAGGGTCGAAATGTCGGGAAGTTTGCTCGGCAACAGCGACCTCTGGATCCCGGCGACGGCCTTCAGCTCGCGGTCGACTTCTTCGTAGGCCGACTTCACTTCTTCGGCCAGCACGAGATTGTGCGTGGCGCGGCCGAAGAGGTTCGCCATCCAGACGTATTCCGGGAAGTTCTCGTTGTCCGCCGCGTGGGGCTCCGCCCGCGTGGCGATGGTCATGTTGAGGGCGACCCCTTTTTCGAGCATGGGAACCGCCATCAATGTCCGTTGCCCCGCCAGGTACTCGCGTGCGGGGTCGTCCGGCGCCAGCTCGATCTCGGCCAGGTCGGGAATGATGCGCGCCGAATCGGTGTAAATCAGCTCGGCAAACAGACCTCCCCGGTGGACGGGAAGCCTGGACACGTCTTTCCACGGATTGATGTTCTCGGTCCACTCGCTGTAGCGAGTGACGCGGAACTCGGGATATGTCAGCCCGCGACGGCTGAGCGAAATCCGGCGATCGAGCGGGATCAGCGTGTTGATATGCGCAATATAGGCCCGCACCATCTCCTGCGGGTCGGTGTGACGGCTCATCTCGCGCATCAGATCGAGAATCGTCGACAGGCGCTCCTGCCACGGACGACGAATCATCGACCAGACATCGGCCTGCATAAAAATCTCCGCGGTGCCACTCCTCGGTTCGATCGCGCCGAATTCTAGAACTCCGACGCGCCGGTGGCGACCGGCGTTCGCGGGAATCCGCCACAAACTTCACCGCAACTCCTGCACCTATCTGCGGATGTTGAAGCAAAGGATGGAATCGTGCTCGCGCAGGTAGAGTTTCCCGTCACTGATGACGGGATGCGCCCAGCTGGGACGCTCGCCAGACCCGGGGACACGGAACGAGCCGACCTCTTTGTATTCGCTCGGATCGGCCTTGGCGAGCACCATCATCCCGTTCGCGAAATGGATGTAAAGATGGCCGTCGGCCGCGGCGAACGAAGCCGAGTTCTTCCCGCTGCCGCGCTGCTTCCACTTGATTTCGCCGGTCATCAGGTCGGCACAATACGGAATCCCCTGGTCGTCCGAATCGCCGTAAATGAAGTCGCCCACTCGCACGATTCCACCGTGCTTATTCGCGAGGGCGGTCTTCATCGGATAGACCTCTTCAATCGTCACCTTGCCATCTTCGGCCGGCTTCTGCCGCACCAGGGCCCCGCCCCGCTTGTAACCGGCGGCGAAAAACACCAGGTCGTCCTTCAGGATCGGCGTCGGACAGACGGCGGTGGTTCTGTCGATCGGGTAGTTCCAGAGGACTTCCCCGTCTCCCGAACGGATGCCGATGCCTCCCCCGGCCGTCAGTCCCACATACAGCTTCACATCGCCAACGTGCGAAATCACGATCGAAGCGTGTCCGGCCCCGCGATTGCCCGGCTGGGCCGCCTTCCAGACCAACTCCCCGGTTTCCTTCTTCAGCGCGACGATCGTCGCGTCGTCCGCGCCGGGCGTGCAGATCAGAAGATCTCCATCGATCAGGGGCGATTCGCTATATCCCCAGCCGTCCCCCTTCTTTCCTTTGAACTCCGCCTTGAGGTCCTTCCGCCAGATCTCGCTCCCGCTGGCCACGTCGCAGGCGACGAGCACGCCATGAGGAGAAATGACGAACACCGCCTTGCCATCCGTTGACGGCGTGCTGCGCGAACTCTGCCAGTTGGCGTTGCCGCTGACCCACGGAGCGCCAGTCTTCGTCTTCCAGAGAAGCCGGCCGTCCTTCTGGTTGAACGCCATCAGGTACTCGTCCTTGTCGTCCTCCGTCAGGCCGTCTCCCAGCGTGAAGATCCGTCCGTCGGCAATTGCCAGGCTGGAATAGCCGCGCCCGACGCCGGTCGTCTTCCATAAGAGTTCGGGGCCGTCCGCCGGCCACTCGGTCAGCAATCCGGTTTCATTGGACACGCCGGTGCGGTCGGGACCGCGGAATGTCGGCCAGTCGGTGGCGGAAGCAGCCAGCACGCTGCCCAGTAGAACGATCGCCATGCTGGCCAGGGTGGCACCTCGATCGCGGTGAATTGTCATCGGCGGGAACTCCGGGGGGTGTCGAGGGCCGGCGAAGGCGAGAGTCGTTACGGCACGGCGGGGCGAGCGACTCCCATGGTACGTCGAGACGCGAACGGGGGGAGGGAACCGGCGCGATGATTTAATCTCCGCTCAAGGTGACCGCGTCGCACGGCATTTGAGAACTGTCGCATCAACTCGCTACGATAAGTTCTGCTATGGCCGTCCGGAGACGGTCACGGGTGGAGTTCGGATTGAGAGCCGGGAGCCTATGACGAACAACTCTCTTCGCAGGGGCACCGTGCCACTCCCCGATTTGTTGAATCGGCGCCGGGCGCTATCCCTTGGCGGAGCGGGGTTCCTCGGGCTCTCGATGCCGAGGCTTCTGGCCGCGGCCGATCGTTCCGCGGGAAGCATCCCCAGTCGAGGCCGCGCCGCCGGCCCTGCGAAGTCGGTCATCTTTCTGTACCAGTTCGGCGGTCCCAGCCATGTCGATACGTTCGACATGAAGCCGGACGCCCCCGAGGGGATTCGCAGCCACTTCGGAACGATTCCCACCCGCGTCCCCGGGCTGCGGATCTGCGAACATCTGCCGCGGACGGCGGAGGTGATGGACAAGGTCTGTCTCATCCGCAGCGTGTCGCACACGATGAAGAATCACAATTCGGCGTCGTACTACGCCCTTACCGGGCACGAGCCGCCGACCGACGACATCCGCCTGCGCGACACCATTGACCTCTACCCCGCCTACGGCTCGGTCGCCGATCGCTTCGTCCCATCGAGCGGCGGGCTGCCGTCGTTCGTCAGTTTCCCGCACGTCATTCGCGATGGCTCGATCACACCCGGCCAGCGAGCCAGTTTTCTTGGAGCCGGTCACGACCCGCTGGTCGTCGCCAGCGATCCCAACGAGCCCGACTTCCATCTCCCCGAACTGACGCTCCCCGAAACCATCACGCCGGACCGCATGGCCGATCGCCGGGCGATGCAGTCGCTCATCGATCGTCAACTGCGGATGCACGAGTTCTCTCCGCAGGCTCGCGGACTGAGCGCCTACTACGACAAAGCGCTCGGATTGATGCAGTCGTCCGAGATCCGCCGGGCGTTTGACCTCTCGGACGAGCCGGCGGCGCTTCGCGAACGGTATGGCCGCACCACTTACGGCCAAAGCTGCCTGCTCGCCCGGAGACTCGTCGAATCGGGCGTGCGGTTCGTCAACGTCTACTTTTCTCCCAACATCGGCGGGCAGAGCTTCTCGTCCGGCGGCTGGGATACGCACGGATTCAACAATACGCGGCAGTATCCAATCCTCAAATCGTGGCAGTTGCCGCTGACGGACCACACGCTTCCCGTGCTGTTGGAAGATCTTGAATCGCGGGGGCTGCTCGATTCGACCCTCGTCGTCTGGATGGGCGAGTTCGGCCGCACGCCGAAGATCAACGACAACATCAGCCGAGACCACTGGCCCCACTGCTACACGGTCCTGTTCGCCGGCGGCGGCGCAAAGCGTGGTTATCAGTTCGGCGCGTCGGATGAATCGGGGGCCTATCCCGAACTCGACAAGGTGCGGCCGGATGACGTCGCCGCGACGATGTTCGCCCTCCTCGGTATCGACCCGCACGCCCAGATCCCGGACCGTCTCAAGCGTCCGCACGCGATTTCGTCGGGTCAGGTGATCGAGGGAGTGATGGCTTGAGCGAGGCATGACATTCGATGTCGTGAAACTTTTCAGCGGACGGGAAAACGCACCGATGCTCATCGACCCGCAGGGGACGGTTTTCGGATCCCGATGGGGATTCACGAGGCGAAGTCTCTTTCCACAATCACAGGCGGGAAGCCTGTCCCGCGGAATCGTGCGACGGCGCCGCGGACCAGACGATTGAATTCTGCCCGGCGGAAGGTACTGTGACGGGTCCGACATTTCGACGCCCCGGTGCTTGCAGCATGTCATCACGGTTGACGAACATCCTTCCCGAACCCACGACTTCCACTTCCGAGCCCGCCAAGGCGCCGCATTCACCGGATCCGACTCCGGTCGAACCTGACGTGGACCGGCGATGGCTTCGAAACATCCACTGGGCTGCCGAGGCGCCGAAGGGGCTCGTCCGCGCCGCCCGCGAGGGGGATTCCACCCGTTTCCTGAGGCGTTGGCGGCGACTGCTTCCGAAGCACTCGAGCCGACGTCGGCTGGAAGCATGCGGCGGTGCAGGCGCTGCGGTGTTTGATGGCGTGTTATTCGCGTGCATGGAGAAGGCGAACTCGACGGAGTCGGTGCGGGAAATCGTCGTCCAGTCGCTGGGAATCATTCCGCCCGTTCCCTCCCGGGAAACGTCGATCGCATCGGACACGCGCAGGAACGGCCACTCTTCGTCCGAGGAGACGGATGCTTCCTCCTGCGAGGACTCCGAAGAGCGGCTGACCCGGCTTCTGTCGCAACGAGCGGAGGCGGGAAGTCGCCAGTCCGAAGGCTCGCCGGTGTCGGCTGGAATCGCTCCTGCCGACGCGTTGGCGCTGTGCGACTTCCTGTTATTTCGGGGACGGGATGCGTCCGACAAGACCTGTCTTGCGGCGTGGAACGCGATCGTCCAGTGCCTGAAGGAGCATGGGGGCCTGCTGGTCGATCCCGCCGGCTGTGAATCCTCGGCGCTGGCCCAGGCGGCCTTGTCGGGAGAACTGCTCTGGAAAGCGGGCCTGCTTTTCGCGGGTCTGGCCGAAGGAGCCGAATGGCGAGAGGCTGGACGGCGACGACTGGTAGCTGCGCTGGAAGAGTGGACCGACGCGTCAGGACGTCCCGCCGGAGATTCCTTACCCGCGCTGGCGAGTGCGGTCGGAGTGACGGCCCGTTCGGCCGCATGGGGCGGATTGTTCGAGGACGCCTTGTGGAATGAAGATCATGCGGCACGGTTTTCCGCATGGGTCCGCACAAGTATCGGAATGAGCGTGAGCGCCCCGCAGATCGCCCTGAGCGGCGCGTCGCCCGTGTCGGCTGCACTGCTCGACTTTGCTGCGAGCGTGGCTGGCCTGCGGGAAAAGTCGCGGCCGCGACGCCTGCTCGCGGCGCTCCTGGCGACCGAAGCGGGAGAAGCGCTCCGCGGCAAGCCGCTTCGCGCGCTGGAAGAGGACGTCTCGGAAGCGAAGCGAGCGTCGTTTCAGTCGGACGAGACGCTTGTCGCATCCCTGAGAACCAGCTGGTCGCCGACCGCGGATCTCGTCGCGATCCGTCACGACTCGGCCACGCCGACGATTGAAATTTCACTGCGTGGCCAGCCGGTCTTCCGCGGAGCCTGGGAACTGGAAGTCCGCCGCAACGGCCGGTCGGTGGAATTCGCCCCGGAATGGAAGGCGACCTGCTGGTTCAGCGATGACGATGCCGATTACCTCGAACTCCAGCAGATCCTCGCGGATGGGACGCACATCGAGCGGCAGCTGCTGCTGTCGCGCAAGCTGCATTGCCTGGTGCTGGCCGATTGCGTGTCGCACACGGGCGACGATGCCCTGGAGCTTCGATCGCGCTTGCCTTTGGTGACGGGCGTCGTCCCCCACAACGAAACCGCAACGCGCGAGTGCTGGCTCGAGCGCGACGTGCTGGCCGTTCGAGCCTTTCCCCTGGCTCTCGAGGACGATCGTCTGCACCGGGCCAACGGCAGCCTGATCGCGACCGACTTCGCGATTGAGCTGCGTCAGACGTCAGCCCGGGGACTGTTCGCTCCGCTGGTCCTCGACTGGCATCCGGACCGTGCGAATGCGCCGGCCGACTGGCGGAAGCTCACGGTTTCCGAGGACGGCAAGGCGGTCGGCATCGGGCATGCGTCCGGGCATCGCCTACGGATCGGCGACCACCAGATCGTGGTGTATCGTTCGCTGCTTCGGAATGACGAGCTCCGGACGGTGCTGGGCTATCACACCGCGCACGAGACGATGATCGGCCTCTTCGACAAGGATGGCGATATCCATCCGCTCGTCCTGGTGGAATAAAGCGGGGACGCCTCTCGCGGCATGCTGGGGACTCACAAACCCACAACCTCAGTTCCCCTCTCTTGTCACCGACTCCGGCCGCCCGCGACGCATTCCGGGACCGGCAAACCTTACGGAACCGGTCGCCCGAAAAGTCACCGCTGGCGTTGAGGTGCCGGTTCGCGTACGATCCGAGGCAACGTGAACGTCTGAGGTGTGGCACCAAGACCTGCGACCCCCTCGGGTCTGCGCTCCGGGTCGACCTCTCCAGCCTCCCCCCATACTTTGCAGTCGACGACCACTATGCGGGCCAACCTGTTCAAGGCGCTCCGACTCGCCGCTTTTCTGTCGATCGCAGTCGGCGCGTGCCTCGCCACAAGGGTCGCCGTCGCGCAGCCCCCGGTGACTCCCCCCGCGGGAAATGTTCCGCCTGCCAATGGCGGTAATCTTCCTCCTGCGGGAAACGCACAGCCCGGCGCGCCGGGGGGACAGCAGCCGCCTCAAACTCCACCCTCCCCACCGCCGACAGGGCCAAGCCGCACGCTCAACCAGCTTCCTCCCAACCCGCTTCCGTTTTACCGAGGCACCCGTCCCCCCGATGCCAATGCCGGCGGCGGGCAGTCCGGCTTCTATTTGAAGCTTCCGGCCCTGGTTTTCATCGTCGGCCTGTTCCTGGTCTGGGCGCACAGCGCCCGGTGGGTCGATGAAGACAGCCGCTCGCTGAAAGTCCGCAGCGAGCATTGGAACACGATCATGCTCTTCGCCGGGCTCGTCGGATTCCTGCTGGTCTGGACCATTCCGACGGCCATCGGCAGCCTGCTGTTCGTGACGGCGGCTTATGCGGTCCCCTTCGGACTCTACGTTCGTGAACGCAACGAACGCGTCCCCGACAACTCGAAGGTCTTCACTCCGCAGCACATCAAATCGGTCATCATCCGCACGCTGGCCCGCGTCGGCATCAAGATCGGGGGGGCGGACGCCATCGAGAAGGCGATCGGTCCTCCCATCCGGTTCATCGGCAAACAGGGATCGCGCGGCGAAGATACCTCCCGTTCGGCCCAGGTCGAACGGTCGAAGGGCTACATGGCCGCCAAGGAAGTCGTCTACGACGCCATCATGCGGCGGGCGACCGACATCCACCTCGAACCGGGTGAAGAAGAACTCGCCGTCCGCATCCGTATCGACGGCGTGATGTACCCCACCGAGCCGTTCGACCGAGCCATCGGCGATGCGGTGGTCAACATCTTCAAAGTGCTGGGGGCGATGGACATCACCGAGAAGCGCCGCCCGCAGGACGGCAGCTTCCGGGCTGAGCTCGAAGGCCGCGAGATCGACTTCCGTGCGGCGACGCAGGGGACGCGGCACGGCGAAAAGATGAGCCTTCGTATTCTCGACCAGTCGAATTCCGTCAGCACGCTCGCCGGCCTCGGCTTCCGCGAGCAGATCCGTTCGTCGCTGGTCGAGCAGATCCATCAGCCGCACGGGCTCATCCTGGTGTGCGGTCCGACCGGGGCCGGTAAGTCAACCACGCTGTACGCCGCGCTGGGCGAGATCGACCGGCACGAGCGGAACATCATCACGGTGGAAGACCCCGTCGAATACAAGATGGACGGGATCAACCAGATCGAGATCAACTCGAAAGCCGGGCAGTCGTTTGCGACGTCGCTGCGGGCCATCCTGCGACAGGACCCGGACGTCGTGATGATTGGAGAAATCCGCGACGGCGAAACGGCGACGATCGCCTGCCAGGCGGCCAACACCGGCCACATGGTGTTCTCGACCGTCCACGCCAACGACACGATCACCGCTCTGTACCGCGTGCTCGAACTGGGCGTCGAGCCGTTCATGATCGCCAACTCGATCTCGTCGATCATCGGCCAGCGACTCGCCCGCCGCCTCTGCCCGGACTGCAAAGAGGCCTATCAGCCGAAACCCGAGTTGCTCAAGCAGGCGGGACTTCCCGCGGAGAAAATCGAGAAGTTCTACCGCCCGCCGAAGGAGAAGGGGACCCCCTGCCCGACGTGCGGCGGCCTGGGTTATCGGGGACGAATCGGCGTGTACGAAGTGCTGCTGATCACCGACCGCATGCGGGACATGATCCGCGAGAAGGCCCCGATGTCGGCCCTCAAGGCGGAAGCCCGCAAGAACGGCATGCTGACGATGAAAGAAGAAGGTCTGCGGCTGGTGGTGAAAGGTGTGACGTCGATTGATGAGTTGTTGCGGGTAGTGAAATGAGGTCCGCAAATGATGTTCGTCCTCTACGATGATTTCGGATTGGAACACTTTGAGTCACCGAGTGAACCCCCGAACTCGATCGAGTGGATTGATGTCGCCAATGAGGAGTACCGGTTTGTCAGCGATGAGGGGCAGAGATTCGTCGGAAAGATGGTGCGACCCGGCGCATGGTTGGAAGAGGACCGTTGGGGTCTTGTTCCCGTGGGCGAGCCACAACTTCAGTTAGTTGTGGGTTTATTGTCTGAAGCAAAATACCTTGTTTCGTCAAGCCAGTATTCTGATCTGGACGCTCTGCGTCTGTATGTCGAGTCAAAGTTGAAACAGCTATCCACGCAAACGAATCGTTGAATCCATGATCGATTTCGCCCTGCTCGTGATTCTCGGACTCGTCACCTGGTGCGTCGCCAGCGAAGGCGCCTGGGGTGCGGCCTTCATGTTCCTGACCGTCCTGATGTCAGGCATGCTGGCGATGAACTTCTTCGAGCCCCTCGCCGACATGCTCGATGGGCTCGGGTTTGGTCCCGACTGGAGCTATCGCTGGGACTTCGTGGCCCTCGTGGGGTTGTTCGCAGCGCTCGTCTTCGGCCTCCGCACCGCGCTCGAAAAGCTGATGCCGACGCTCGTCCTGGTGCAGCCGCTGTCGTTCGACATCGTCCGCTGGGTCTGCGGATTGGCGACCGGCTACGTGACGATGGCCTTCCTGCTGACGGCCCTGCACACCGCTCCCCTCCCGCGCGAGTTTTTCGGATTCACTCCGGAGCGAAAGAACTTCTTCAATTTCTCGGCCCCCGACCGCCAGTGGCTGGGCTTCACGCAGTACGTCTCGGAAAAAGTGCTGCCGACGGGCAACATTTTCGATGGTCCGCAGTTCGTTATCGGGAGCGGGACCTATCCTTATCCGGACCAGCTCAAGGCCCCGCAATTCGGCAATTTCGATGTCAAGGAGCCGGTCTGGCCATCGTTCATCATCCGCTACGCCACTCGCCGCGACGAATTCGCGGCCGGTGGCGCCGCCATGGTGGAGCAGGCGCCGTCCCAGGCTCCCTCGGGCCCGTCCATCAAGCCCTCCTTCTGACGAGGCCACATCTGATGGGGCTTCGGAAGCGGCCCGTCCTCCAATCGTCGAGGGGCGAGAAAGAGTGGCATCCCCCCTGGGCAGTTCGGCCCCGGTCTGACGGTCCGGGTCGGCGGCCGTTGAAGTGCGCCCCTCCGAATTCCTATACTTCCCCCGCCTGACGCCGGTGGTGCCTCGCGCACGCCGGCAATGCACGCTTCCCCCCTCAGTTCGCCCCGGTTCGCCCGCCGGTTGCGAGGATTTCCTGCATGTCTGCATCGTCCAACGGTCCGTTCTACCTCGGCATCGACCTCGGGGGGACGAACGTCAAGGCCGGCGTCGTCACCCACGATGGCGAGTCTCTGTCGAAGGTCTCGGTCCCCACCGAAGCCGACCGCGGGCCCGACACCGGCGTCCGCAACATGATCCGGGCCGGGAACGACGCCCTTAAGGAAGCCGGGCTCACCATCGACGAAGTTCTCGGCGTCGGACTGGCAACCCCGGGCACCATGGACATCCCCGCCGGCATGCTGGTCAACCCGCCGAACCTGCCCGGATGGGACAACTTCCCGGTACGGCAGCGCGTCGCGGACGGAATCAAGAAGCAGACCGTCCTTCAGAACGATGCGAACGCGGCCGCTTACGGCGAGTTCTGGACCGGCGCAGCGAAGGAGGCGAAGAGCCTCGTCTTCTGGACGCTCGGAACGGGCATCGGATGCGGGATCATCATCGGCGACCTGATCGTCGAAGGCGCTCACTCGCACGGGGCCGAGTGCGGGCACATCATCATCGCGATGGACAACGGCCGCCGCTGCGACACCGGCCAATACGGCACGCTCGAAGCCTATGCCGGCGGGAAGTCGCTGGTGCGGCGATGCGAAGAGGAGCTGGTCAACGGGCGGAAATCGCTGCTGACCGAGTGGATGCGCGAGGGGCAGGAGCTGACCCCGCTGCTGATGTCGAAGGCGGCCGAGCAGGGGGACGAGCTTTCCGAGGAACTGGTCATGGACGTCGCGCGGTGCATGGGGGTCGGCACGACGACTTTGATGCACACCATCGACCCGGACATGGTGCTGCTGGGCGGGGCGATGACGTTCGGCGGCAGCGAGACGGAGTTGGGTCGGCGGTTCCTGCAGCGAATCAAGGATGAACTCAAGGTGCGGGCGTTTCCGGTCCCCTACGCGAAGACGAAGGTCGACTTCGCCACGCTGGGGGGAGACGCCGGCTACATCGGCGCCGCGGGTTGTGCGCGGCTGAAGTTCGGGCCGAAGTCATAGCCTGAACCGAAATATCCGCATTCTTCGACAGACGATAAAATACCCGACGCCACTGACGGCGCTCGGCCGGATTTTGACAAGGGATTGTTTCCTCACGGTTCTCCTCATGCATCCCCGCCTCATCCGCAATTTCTCGATCATCGCCCACATCGATCATGGCAAGAGCACGCTGGCCGACCAGCTGCTGCTGAAGACCGGCGCGATCACCGAGCGGCAGTTCCGCGACCAGATTCTCGACGACCTCGACGTCGAACGCGAGCGCGGCATCACGGTGAAGGCGCGGACCGTCGCCATCCACCACGAGTACAAGGGCGAAACGTACGAGCTCAACCTCATTGACACGCCGGGGCACGTCGACTTCGCCTACGAAGTCTCGCGCAGCCTCGCCGCCTGCGAAGGGGCGCTCCTGCTGGTCGACGCCTTCCAGGGGGTGCAGGCCCAGACCGTTGCCAACGCCTACTCGGCGGTGAACGCCAATCTCACCATCATTCCGGTCGTCAACAAAATCGACCTCCCCGTCACCCGCATTGATGAAGTGCTGCACGAGATCGAAACCGTCCTCGGACTCGACCCGGATGAAGCCCTGCGCGTCAGCGCCAAAAAGGGCATCAACATCGACCAGGTGCTCGACGCCATCGTCGAGCGGATCCCGCACCCCGCGGGCCAGCCCGACGATCCCCTCCGCGCCCTCGTCTTCGACAGCAAGTACGACACCTACCGCGGCGTCGTCACTTACCTCCGGATCAAAGAGGGCACAGTCCGCAAGGGGCAGAAGATCCGCTTCATGAAGGCGGGCTTGGTGCATGACGTCCTCGACGTCGGACAGTTTCGCCCGGAGCCCACCCCCTGCGAGGAACTCGGTCCCGGGCAGGTCGGTTACATCATCACGGGGGTCAAGGAACTCGGCAAAGTCCACATTGGCGATACCGTCTCCGACCCCAACAATCCGCCCGCCGAGCCGCTCCCCGGCTACAAAAAGCCGCAGCAGATGGTCTTCTGCGGGATGTACCCCATCGAAGCGACCGACTTCGAAAAGCTCCGCGAGGAGCTGCAGAAGCTGAGCCTCAACGATTCGAGCTTCTCGTTCACGCCAGAAACGAGCGACGCGCTGGGCTTCGGCTTCCGCTGCGGGTTCCTCGGGCTGCTGCACATGGAGATCATCCAGCAGCGGCTCGAGAAGGAGCAGAACATCGATCTGCTCCAGACGGCTCCGAACGTCACTTACGAGCTGTTGCTGCGGGGAGACAAGACGATGCTCCTCGACAACCCGCAGAACGTGCCCGACGCGGGGTCGATCGAGGAGTTCCGCGAGCCGATCGCGAAGGTGAACTTCATCGTCACCAGCGACCACATCGGCGCCATCATGAAGCTGTGCGAGGACCGTCGGGGCGTCTACAAGACGACCGAGTTCCTTAGCCCGCAGCGCGCCCAGATCGTGTATGAACTGCCGCTCGCGGAAATCATCTACGACATGCACGACAAGCTGAAGAGCGTGACCCGCGGCTACGGGACGATGGATTACGAGATCATCGGTTTCCGCGAGGCCGACCTGGTGAAGCTCGACATCCTCGTGAAGGGAGTTCGCGTCGATGCCCTCGCGATGATCGTCCACCGCTCGGTGGCCGAACGCCGCGGGCGGGCTATCTGCAAGAAGCTCAAAGAGGAAATCTCGAAGCATCAGTTCGAGATCCCGCTGCAGGCGGCGATCGGCGGTCGCGTCATCGCCCGCGAAACCATCTCGGCCCTGCGGAAGAACGTCACCGCCAAATGCTATGGCGGCGACATCACCCGCAAACGGAAGCTGCTCCAGAAGCAGAAGGAAGGAAAGAAACGGCTGAAGCAGTTCGGCGAGGTCGAGATCCCGCAGAAGGCCTTTCTCTCGGTTCTCGAAGCCGGCAACGACGAGTAAGGGTTGCCGCAGCCGCAATCACGCCTTACCAGACCGGGAAGTCTGGGAGGCGCCGTCGCAGGCTAGCCCACGGAACGACCGATGCATCCTTCATGCTCCGATGACCCGCCGCTTCTGCTCGCCCTCGAAACGAGCTGTGACGAGACTGCGGCGGCCGTCATCGATCGAAATCTCGCCATCCGCTCAAGCGTCATTGCATCGCAGTTCGAGCTGCACGAGCGCTTTGGCGGCGTCGTTCCCGAAATCGCGTCCCGCGCGCATGTCCGCCGCATCATCCCGGTCATCGACCAGGCGCTGAAGCAGGCGGATGTGGAACTCAAGGACCTCTCCGCCGTCGCCGTCGCGACGCATCCCGGACTGGTCGGTTCGCTGCTGGTGGGCCTCACCGCCGCCAAGACGCTCTGTGCGGTGCTGGACGTCCCCCTCGTCGCCATCAACCATATCGAAGCGCATCTCTATGCGTGCCGCATGGCGGCCGCCCGCGACGTCTTCCCCGCCATTGGGCTGGTGGTGAGCGGCGGGCACTCCAACCTTTACGATTGCCGCGCCGCCTCCGAGCACGTGCTGATCGGCGCGACGATCGACGACGCGGCGGGCGAGGCCTTCGACAAGGTCGCGAAAATCCTCGAGCTTCCGTATCCCGGCGGCCCCTCGATCCAGACAGCGGCGGCCGGGGGCAATCGCAATGCCTTTCGCTTCCCGCGCACCTTTCTCAAGGATGACCGTCTCGAGTTCAGCTTCAGCGGATTGAAAACCGCGGTGCTCTACGAAGTCTCAGGACAGCCCGGAGCGCGGCACTCACCCCCCCCGATGACCGACCGGCGCCGGGCCGACATCGCCGCCTCGTTCCAGGAAGCGGCTGTCGATGTGCTGGTGGCCAAGTGCCGGCAGGCCCTGCATCGCTACAACCGCCGGACGCTTCTCGTCGGGGGGGGAGTCGCGGCCAACGCGCGCCTTCGCGAGCGCCTGTCAGAGATGGCCGAGCAGGAACGCGTCGACCTGCAGATCGCTCCGTTGTCCCTCTGCACCGACAACGCCGCCATGGCCGGCATCGCCTGGGAACTGCTGGCCACCGGCCGCACCGCCCCGCTCGATTGCGATGTGAGGCCCGGGCTCATCCGCCGAAAGTGACCGTCACCATTTCTCGACCGGTCCGTTTGGAACGCGCACGAGCGCCGTGGGAACCGTCGACTGCCGCTCGCCGTGACGTCGACGGATCTGCTGGACAATCTCATCGAACTCGGCGAACGACTCGAACCGCCGCAAACGGTCCTCAAGGTCTTCCGGAATCCCCAGCCGCGCTCCATACCAGGCGGCGAACTTTCGGAACATCCGGCAGCTGAAATCATCGTGCTGCGCCGTCATCAGAGTGAAATGACGGATCAGAAACTCGATCATCTCGTCGGCCGTCGGATCGGTCGGCGCACGTCCCGCGGCAACCTCTCGCAGCTTCCGGAAAATCCACGGGTCGAGCATCGCTCCGCGGCCGATGGCCACCCCCGCACATCCCGTCACCCGACGCATCTGCAACGCCTCGTCCACCGTCCGCACATCTCCATTGCCAAAGACGGGAATCGACCGCACGGCCGCCACCGTCTCGCGGATCCCCTCCAGGTCGACCGCTCCATGAAACCCCTGCGCCCGCGTCCGACCATGAATGGTGATCGCCGCGACGCCCCGCTCCTCGAACGCCCGCGCCAGGTCCGGCGACGTGATCGACGTCCGGTCCCATCCCAGCCGCATCTTGACCGTCACCGGAATGCGCACCGCCTGCACCACCTGTTCGACAAGCCGGCACGTGTCGTCCTGCCGGCAAAGAAGCTTCGCCCCGCCTCCGCCCCCGGTGATCTTTCCCATGGGGCATCCCATGTTGAGATCGACCCCGCCATACCCTCGATCTTCGAGCCACCGAGCTGCCGCAATCAGGTCGTCCACATTCCCGCTCGAAAGCTGCACCGACAACGGTCGATCGGCAGGAGTCGTCGCCACCAGATCGAGCGACTTCTTCGCCCCTCCCAGCAGCATCGCGGGTAGGACGAGGTCGGTCGTTGCGAGTCCGAGTCCCCCCACTTCCCGAAGGGCCGTACGGAAAGCAAGGTGCGTATACCCCGCGAGAGGAGACAGCACGTACCGAGATTCCAGCACACGGTTGCCGACCGCGAGCGTCGTGGATTCGGAACGCAGCGCGACCTGCGGAGTCTCGACAGTCAACGGCATGGAATGAAGATTTGAAGCCTCACCGGGATTGCCGCGGTGGTGAAATGAATGTCAGCGACTCCGGTCGGGTCGAAAGCAAGTCTGGACGCATTCGCGGTTCGAGAACTATCATTCCGCACCGTCGCGACGCGTTTGCTGATTGTCGCTTCGGCAACCCGCTTCCTGCAATCTTCGCCACGCACTTCGAGTCTTCCTCATGGCCGATCGCGAGTATTCGAACTACCAGAAGAAGGTCATTCAGCGGTACTACGACAACCGCGACCAGCTGGACCATCAGAAGCTCAGCGAACTTGTGACGAACATCTACCTCGAGAGCGGCAAGAAGCGCGAGAAGCACTGGCAGACCGCCGAGGACGTGATGCGGCGGATGAAGGTCCCCGAGTCGCGGATCAAGCACGTGATGGACAGCCGTGACGCGGCAATCCTGGCGGCGGTCGTCGAAGACATTCAATCGGGCAAGTTGCGCCTCGACGGCTGAACGAATTCGAAAGCGGGCGCGGCTTCACGAGGGTTGGGGCGGGCTGGCGATTCGGCCGGCTTTCAACTCGATCACGGGGGCGTCCAAGGCCTCGATCTGCGACGGATCATGGGTGACCAGCAGGGCGACCAGCGGCCGCTCCGCGAGGATCGTCCGGAGGGATTGCAGGATGCGAACCTGGAGCGGGCGATCGAGCGCCGCCAAGGGTTCATCGAGAAGCAGCAGTTCGGGAGAACTCAGCAAGGCCCGCCCAAGAGCGACGCGCTGGCGTTCGCCTCCGCTCAACGTCGCCGGCGCTCGCGCGAGGAGAGATTCGATCTCCAGGACTTCCGCGATGTGCGACAGGTCGGCCGTGTGCTGACGCCGTCGACGGAATCCGTATTCGAGATTCTCGCGGACCGTGAGATGCGGGAAGAGGCAGTGGTCCTGAAAGACCAGCCCGACGTGCCGCCGTTCGGGGGGCAGCCAGACGCGGGATGCGGTATCGACCAGCGTGCGCGTCCCGAGGTTGATCTTTCCGTGATGTGGGCAAAGCAGTCCCGCAATCAACGAAACGATGGTCGATTTCCCGCTGCCCGAAGGCCCGAAAAGCGCAGTGACGCCTTCTCGGGCCTCGAACTCCGCGGCCAGCCGGAATCCGGATCGATAGTGATGCTCGCATCGGAAGGTGAGCGTCGTCATGCGTCAGACGCTCCCAGCCGGCGTCGCCCGCGCCGTTCGAGTACCTCGCCCAGGACGAGAGCGGCCGCAGCGACAATGATCGAGACGATGACCAGTCCCATCGAACGCTCGAGGCCGCCGGGGGCTTCGAGCTCGTTGTAGATGAAGAGCGGCATGGTGCGCGTCCGGCCGGCGATGTTCCCTGCAATCATCACCGTGGCGCCGAATTCTCCGAGACTTCGGGCGAAGGCCAGGACGCACCCTGCAACAACGCCATTCCGGGCCAGCGGGAGCGAGACGCTGAAGAAAGCGTCGAGGCGTCCGGCGCCCAGGGTGCGAGCCGCCTGCTCCAGCCGCACATCGACCGCTGAGAAGGCGAGCCGTATCGAGCGCACCATCAGCGGAAACGAAACGACGGCGGCGGCGAGAGCCGCCCCTTTCCAGTCGAAGACGAGGCGAACTCCGAACCAGCGATCGAGCAGGCCTCCGAGCCACCCGTTGCGTCCGAAGAGGACGAGCAGCAGGTATCCGGTGACGACCGGGGGCATGACCAGCGGGAGGTTGAACACGGTTTCGAGGGCCGACTTGCCGAAGAACTGCCGCCGCGCCAGGAGCCAACCGAAGAGGACGCCGAAAGGGAGGCTGACGGCCACGGCCGTCAAGGAAACGATCAGGCTGACGCGGAGCGCGTCGAGTTCCGCGGGGGACAACATCTCAGTGCCCCTCGATCGCGATCGGCTCCGCCGCTTGCTGATCGTCCCTGGGTGCGGCGAATCCGAATTTGCGGAAGAGTTCCGTCGCGTCCGAGCTGAAGAGGAACTTGTAAACCTTTCTCGCTTCGGACGAAGGCTCGGCGGCTGGACCGCCGTCGCCTGGCAGGGGCTTCACGAGGACCGCGGAATAGACGTTCGGCTCGTGGGTCGATTCGTCGAAGACAAAGGCCGTCTCGACCCTGTCCGAGATCATCGCATCGGTCCGATAGACGATCCCGGCGTCGGCTTCCCCTTTTTCGACATACGCCAGCGTTGCCCTCGCGTCGTGCCCTCGGACGATCTTTCCCTGCGCGGTCAACTGATCAAGAAGCTTCAGGTGCTTGAGGGCCTGATCGGCAAGAGTTCCAACCGGGACCTTCTCTCCGCCCAGAGCGAGCGTTCCGACAGCTGCCTGCAGCAAATCGGACGGTTGACGGATCGCATCCCCTCGGCCGCGCGGCACCACGACAACGAGTTGATTGGACAGCAGCGGCCGCGTCTCGCTGACGCGACCTTCCCTGCGAAGAACGTCCACCCAGGTCTCGCTGGCCGAGAGGAACACATCAGCCGGCGCTCCGTTGAGTATCTGCTGTGCCAAACCATTGGACGGCCCCGGGCTGATCTCCATCGTCACGCCGAGTTCTTTCTGAACGCGAATGGCGAGTTCCTTCGCGGCATCCACCGTGCTGGCGGCGACGAGAACCACCACGGGCGGCGAGCTTCCAGGCGGCGTGTTCCGTCCCGTGCCCTCCTCTGTGACGGATGGCGGATGAGGGACGCTCTCGGGGGCGCATCCCAACGCGACGATCCAGCACGTGGCCGACAACCACACGGCCGATGGTCGCAGGACTCCGAGAGCCATGGCAACAGACTTCATCGGGCTTGGCATCAGAAGTTTCGCGGGCCGTCAGGAGCCGTGATCGAGTTTCGTTCGCTGGTGGCATGATCGTATCAAACCACGGACAGGATCTCGACCAGACGAACAGGGAATTCCTTCCGGCATTTGACGTTCGACTCACCGGCTTCAGAAATGGCGGTTCCGGGACCGACCGAGGTGACAGACGATACAGTGGATTCACGGGGTGGAAGTGCCGATCGAATTGAATGATCGGCTCCATCCGCTATTCTCGATGGAGGGCGCATCACATGAGGCGCCCGGCAGGACCTTCCTTGAAGATCGTTCCGCCATTCCTTTGGCATGCCGCTGAGAGACAGAACTCCGATGTCGATGGCTTCCTGGCAGAGTGGTACGGCGATCTCGCGGCGCAACATGCTGGCTCGTGCGGCCGGGGGATTCGGGGCGATTGCCCTGGCGGGAATGCTGGCCGAGGAATCGGCCCGGGCCGCATCGTCGGACCCGATGGCGCCGCGAGAGGGCCATTTCCCCGCCCGCGCGAAGAACGTGATCTTTTTCTTCTCGACCGGCGGCACGTCCCACGTCGACACCTTCGATTACAAGCCGCAGCTCTTCGCCGGACACGGCAAGTCGGTGACAGCGAACGAGTGGCTGGGCAAGCCCGGGAAATTCGAACGGTTCCTCAAAAAATCGAACTGGGAGTTTCGTCCCTACGGCGAGAGCGGCACCCGCGTCAGCGACCTCTTCCCGCACCTGGGGAAAGTCATCGATGACGTCTGCATCATCAACTCGCTGCACGGAGATCATCCCGGCCACGACAAGGCCACGATGGGGATGCACACCGGTTCGTTCAACGTCGCCCGCCCCAGCATCGGTTCGTGGGTGAGCTACGGGCTCGGAACCGAGAATCGCAATCTGCCGTCGTTCCTGGTCCTCGCGCCGGCGGCTCCGTATGCGGGGGCCCAGACATGGGGAAGCGATTTCCTTCCCGCCTGCCACCAGGGAACGCACGTCATTCCGGGGCCGGTGCCGCTGCCCAACCTGAAGCCCCTCTCGCCGTCGTCCGACCTGCAGCAGATGGAACTGGCCCTGCTGAAATCGATCAACCAGTCGCATCAGAAGGACCGCCGCGACGACGCGCTCGAAGCCCGCATCCGGTCTTTCGAGACGGCCTTCGGCATGCAGAAGGACGCCCCCGAAGCGTTCGATCTGTCGAAGGAAACCCGCGAGACGCACGAGTTGTACGGCGTGGCGCCCGGAGCGACCAGCGGATTCGGCTGGCAGTGCCTGGTGGCGCGGCGGATGGTCGAACGCGGGGTGCGATTCATCGAAGTGATCGACAGCGGGTCGCAGTCGGCCCAGAACTGGGACTCGCACGGCGACATGAACGCCCACGCCCCGCTCGCCAAAATGGTCGACCAGCCGATGGCCGCACTGATCGCCGACCTCAAGCGGCGGGGCATGCTCGACAGCACACTCATCGTCTGGACGACCGAGTTCGGCCGCACTCCCTTCAACACGTCAGCCGACCACAAGGGACGCGAGCATCATCAATACGTTTTCTCGTCGTGGCTCGCCGGCGGCGGCGTGAAGGGAGGTCTCGTCTGGGGCTCGTCCGACGAGTTCGGAATGATGCCCGCCGAGAACCCGGTCCACGTCCACGACTTCCACGCAACGATCCTGCACCTGCTGGGGATCGACCACGAGCGGCTGACGTATCGATATGCGGGACGCGACTACCGGCTGACCGACGTCGCTGGAGAAGTCGTTCGCGGCATCCTGGCCTGAGAATGCGGGAAGTCGATTCTCACCGCGGAGTCGAGAGAGATGGCCGGTGGTCCTGACCTCTCAGGACAGAAGATTGCCCGCGAATGACGCGAATCAGCGCGAATGAAATCCACGGCAGGACCCTCGGAAAGAACGGAAGGCCCAGCGCGGGAGACTCGCAACCTCGCGGATGAGCGCGCAGGACTGCTGAGTTTGCCGGACGGTTCCCTCAAATGCTGCCATCGGAGGGGATGAATGAGGAACCCACGAAGGCAGGAAAAGACACAGGGAACGCCGAAGAAAGTGGAAGCGTGCACAGCGCCTTCACGAGGCTTCTC
>JADZEF010000172.1 GCA_020850695.1 Planctomycetaceae bacterium
CGTATTCCTACCCACTGCCAACTACCCACTACCCACTTCTTGCAAATCAAGGCGGCCGGAGTTGAACCGACGACTCGTGCTCCCGAAGCACGCGGATTGCCGCTTTCCCACGCCCTGTGGTGTTCGCGTTCGAAGAGCACCGGGCGGGACTCGAACCCGCGTCTCTGCGCTACGAGGGCAGAATCCTGGCCACTGAACGACCAGTGCGATTGACGTTGCGAACGCTCAGGTAGACGCACAACGACGGCGACGGGTTCACACCACGCTCTGCCTTTTTTTCGCCTGTCATACGGACGCGCACCCCGTGTCCGGCGTCAGAGGGCAGTCTCCCTGACCTCTGCGTCTTCCCTCTGCGACCTCTGCGTTCATTCCTTTGGAATCGAGGAAGCGTCGTCCCCCGACGAAGCCCTGATCCTTGTGACGCTTCCTCAGAAGCGAGATCTGAAGAATCAGAAGTAGACAGAAATCTTTAACGCAGAGGTCGCAGAGGGAAGACGCAGAGAGGAGGGAGAGACGTTCGTAAGAGGGTGTCTAATACGAAATGGGAGTCCTCTCGATAGGTTGATGAGCTCAGCACGACGTCGTGTTTTCAGGTTTCCACGTCAGAGTCTCTGATCACGCTCCGCTGGAAGCGTCATTGATTCGTCTCAGCGGGTGAGCCTTGAGTCGTTTTCGCCTCGCCCCCTCAAAACCGGAATAGAAACCGCCCCGCAAACAGGCGGAAATGCCTATCCGGCGACATCAAAAAGCCGCTCTCAGCTTTTTCCCGGAGTCCGGGCGAAATGCCTTGACATTGACGGTGCGACGTTTATAATCACGACCAACTTGATCGGGATTCACTGCGGGCAAGGAGACGTTTCATCCGATGAAACTGTCGCGGAAGTCGGACTATGCTCTGCGGGCGTTGTTCACCTTGGTGGAGAACTACGGCCGTGGTCCGATTTCCATCCGCGAGATTGCGGAGCGCAACGACATCCCGCGACGTTTCTTAGAGCAGATCATGCTGGACATGAAGTCCCGCAAGTGGGTCGAAAGCATTGCAGGACGGGACGGTGGCTTCATCCTCGCGAAGTCGCCCGACGAGATCACGATGGGGCAGGTCGTCCGTCACTTCGACGGCATCCTGGCACCTATCTCCTGCGTGTCGACCTCACACTACGAACCGTGTTCTCAGGAAGGAGTCTGCCGGTTTCGCCGCGTCCTGCTGGACATCCGCAATTACGTTTCGCGACTGATGGACGATGCGACCCTCTCGCGCGTCTTCACCGGCGCGATCGTGAGACGCGAAGAAGTGTTCAGTCCGGACATGGTTTACGGCGAAGGGATTTGACGGGTTTGACGGAGTTTCGGGGCGGATCGTCCGCCGGGTTCTCGCGTCGATCTCAGTCTCTTCTGTCGACCTCACCAGGGCGGCGGGGACATTCCAGGCGTTCTCAGTCTTCTTTTTTTACCTAAATATACCACTCACGTAGTCGTGCTTATTTCTCCGGAAGCTCTCATGACTCGTCGATCCTGGTCGGTGCTCGTTGCGGTGGTTCTGGTGACCGGCCTTTCGGTGGCAGGGCTCTCGGGCTGCGGGTCCGAAAGCGGTGCTTCCGGCGCGAATGGCGAAAAGCGGAAGTCGCTCGAGCTGCTCAACGTCTCGTACGACCCGACCCGCGAACTGTGGCGCGACATCAACGAGGCGTTCATCCCGGCTTACGAGAAATCGGACGGCGTCAAGCTGACGATCAATCAGTCGCATGCCGGCTCGGCCACCCAGGCCCGGGCGATCATCGATGGCCTTGAAGCCGATGTGGCCACCCTCTCCATCTGGCTCGACACCGAAGCCCTCCACAAAAAGGGCCTCTTGAAGGATGGCTGGGAAGACCGCCTTCCGAACAAGTCGCTGGCTTACACCTCGACCGTCGTCTTCGTCGTCCGCAAGGGGAACCCGAAGGGAATCAAGGACTGGGCCGACCTCGTGAAGGGGGACGTCTCGATCATCACGCCGAACCCCAAGACATCGGGCAACGGCAAGCTCAGCCTGCTCGCCGCGTGGGGCAATGTCCTGAAGAACGGCGGCACCGAAGACGACGCGAAGAAGTTCCTCGGCGAACTCTATCAGCGAGTCCCCGTCCTCGACACCGGCGCTCGCGGCGCGACGACCACCTTCTCGCAGAAGGGAGTCGGCGACGTCCACCTCACGATGGAAAGCGAAGCCTTCCTCGAAGTCGAAGAGTCGAAGGGGGAACTCGAAGTCGTCTACCCGGCCCTCAGCATCCTGCACGAGCCCAACATCACCGTGGTCGACGAGAACGTCGACCGAAAGGGGACGCGGGCCGCGGCCGAAGCCTACCTGAAGTTTCTCTACACGCCGCGGGGCCAGGAAATCATCGCGAAGCACGGCTTCCGCCCGACGGACCCCGAAGTCTTCGCGAAGACGGGCGACAAGTTCCCGAAGATCACGCTCTTCCCGCTCACCGACATCGTCCCCGGCTGGGATGCCGCCCAGGAGAAGTTCTTCGCCGAAGGAGCGATCTTCGACTCGATCTACCATCCCGCCAAGTAACTCTGCCGTTGCGAGGAACCTCTCCTCGTCCCACCGCTGTTCCCTCCTCACGGGCTGTCTCGCCACTGCCGTCTGCTCTGGAGTCTTTTCGATGTCCGCCGCCGCTGCCGAATCCCGTTCCTCGCTCCTCTCCGATCTCGCGGCCATCACGCGCCGCCGCATCGCCTGCCTGCTGGCCGCCGGAGTGCTGGCGCCGCTCGCTCTCACGGGTTGCGGTCACAAAGACGTCGTGGTCCCGGTCCATCCCGTGAGCGGCAAAGTGACGTTCGGCGGCAAACCGGCCGAAGGGGCCGTCGTCACGCTCAACCCGCAAGGCGAAGCGGCCCTGAAGTCCGCAGCCCCCAAGGGGACCGTGAAGCCGGACGGCTCGTTCAAGATCAGCGTCTACACCGACGGCGACGGCGCTCCCGCCGGCGATTACGTGGCCACCGTGCAGTGGTTCAAGATGGTCGGCGAAGGAGCCGGCCCCAACGTCATCCCGGCCAGGTACAGCAAGCCGGACACCTCCCCGCTCAAGATCACGGTGAAGGAAGGGCCGAACGAACTCCCGATCGAGATCCCCGCGAAGTGACCGCTTCGCCGCAACTCGACCGCTTCGTTCCCGCCCGATCCTTTTCAACAGCGTCGCTTCCCCGCCGGGCCCGTGCGGCCCGCCCCGGAAACACTCTGCCCAGGAGACCCTTCGCCATGTCGTGTTGATTTCGCCCCCGGGTCCTCACTGCTATTGAGCCATCGAGGACCTCGAACACGCCGGCTGGTCATCGTGACGAGCCGCCACACGCACACCTCGTTTCTTCCCATTCCGTTCCGACTGAAAACACAAAGGGTCAAAAACCATGCGTCGTTCTCAACTCGCCCAGGCCATTCAGCGCACAACCCGCCGCGGGTTCACGCTCATCGAACTCCTGGTCGTCATCGCCATCATTGCGATCATCGTCTCGCTGCTGCTGCCGGCCGTGCAGCAGGCTCGCGAAGCCGCCCGCAAGGCGCAGTGCCTCAACAATCAGAAGCAGCTGGGCATCGCCATTCACAACTTCCACGATGCCAAGGGAAAGCTTCCCAGCGGAAAGCGCCCGCTCGGCGCCAGCACCATCCGCATCGGCGTCTTCGTCGAACTGCTCGCCTTCCTGGACAACAAGCCGCTCCTCGACCGCTACGACACCAGTGTTTCGTGGAGCCACGCGACCAACTTGCCGGTGACGAGCCTGCGTCTGAAGTTCTACGAGTGCCCGTCGGCCCCGCGCGGCAACGACACGCTCGACCATAACCCGGACGGCTTCACCGGCGGCAGCGCCTGGACCGGCATCGTCGCCAACGGCGACTACGGCGCCTCGCTGGGCGTCGATCCCCGACTCACCCGCGCCACGCCGACCCCGATCGCCGGCAGCACGCAGGCCACTTCGGGCGGCAGCGTCACCACGAACGGCATGCTCCCGAAGAACTCGAACCTGTCGTTCGGCGACGTCTCGGACGGCCTCTCGAACACCGTCGCGATCTTCGAATCGGCCGGCCGCCCCTTCGTCTACCGCCGCGGCTCGCTGGTGAGCGGCGACCTCTCGAACCATCATACCAACGGCGGCGGCTGGGCTCGTCCGGCGAGCGACATCCTGTTCGCCGGCTCGAGCGCCGACGGCTCGACCATCCCGGGCAACTTCTTCAACCGCACCAACGGCTATGACCACGCCGCCGAAGCCTACGGCGGCACCGGCTACCCGAGCCCCTACGGCACCGAAGGTTCGAGCCAGCCGTACGGCTTCCACCTCGGTGGTTCGACCGTCCTGTTCGGCGACGGCTCGGCGAAGATTCTCGACGAAGGGATCGACATCGCGGTGATCTCGGCCCTCGTCACCCGCAACCAGGCCCTCACCGAAGTCCCGGTTTCGCAGAACTACTGAGACTCGATCGACGCTCCGTTCCGGTCCGACAGGTCTCCTCCCCGCTCCGGTGAAGAGACGGCTTTCCTACCCCAGCGCTGCGATGTTCGAGACGACAGGGAGCACGGTCATGAGTCATGACGGAGCGGACCGCACGGCAGCCGACCGTGCGGGACAGGACCGGGTCCCCGAAGGAAGGCAGAATGCTCAAACCGTCTTGGCAGAAATTCAGAGCGCCCTTCAAGGGCTGCGATACGGCCAGGTGGTGATTGTCGTGCAGGACGGAGTGGTCGTGCAGATCGACCGCATCGAACGTCGCCGCTTGGCCCGCCGCGCCAACGGCGCGACTGAATCCGGCTGACGCCAGACGTTGGTTCCAGCAATTCGAAGCCGCAGAAAGCACGGTCCGCAAGGGCCGTGCTTTTTTTGTTCGAGCGATTCGATGCGTTCAATTTCGCAAGGAAGGAATGGGTGGCTGGGGTCGAGGCTTTGCGAGCCCCCAGCGAACTCACGCTTGACTCCACTGGGGGCTCACTTCGTTCGACCCCAGCCACCCTCGGTGCATTTTCGAACGAGGAGACCAGCATCCTACTTCTTCGGCCGGAACGCTTTCAATCGATTCTCATCCGTCGTCAGAAACGGCCCCTCGATCAGATCGATGCAGTAGGGAATCGCCGGAAACACCGCATCGAGGCACTCACGAATGGCCCGTGGCTGCCCCGGCAGATTGACGATCAATGTCCGCCCGCGAATGCCGGCGGTCTGCCGCGAGAGGATCGCCGTTGCCACCTTCTCAAGAGAGACCTTGCGCATCAGCTCGCCGAATCCCGGCATCATCTTGGCGCAGACCGCCTCGGTCGCCTCGGGCGTGACGTCACGGACGGCCGGACCGGTGCCGCCCGTCGTGACGACCAGGCAGCAGCCTTCGTCATCGCACAGCGAGATGAGCGTCGCCTCAATCCCCGGCTGATCGTCGGGAATGACGCGGGCCACGGGCTCCCAAGGGGACGTCAACACCTCGGCGAGATACTCGTGGATCGCTGGTCCGCCTTTGTCCTCGTACTCCCCGCGGCTGGCCCGGTCCGAGACGGTGACGATTCCAATGCGTGCAGTCATGCGAGGCGGGTCCAGCGTCAGTCGAAAGGGAGAGCTTGAATTCTTCTCGCGATTGTCCGCCCCCTGATCGACGCTGTCCATTCCGGACGTGCAACGCACGAATCGAAAGTTTTCGCCACGCGAATCCTTCTTTCGACCAGGAGCGCTGACCGCGGATGCACTTGGACATCCAAAGCAGAAAGGCAAAGACATTGAACAGGAGCAAGCAGAGGAAGCAGAGAGAAGTCAAGCAGAGGCCGAGAAACTCGTGTCATATGCCAAATCGGCCGCACCACGCGACACCTGCATTTCCTCTGTTCCCTCTGCTTGCTCCTGTTAAGTGTCTTCTGCCTTCTCCGTAAAGCCCGCGATCCGATCATCATGGACGACCGGCGCCCCGCCGAATCATGGATGCAAAGCAGAAAAGCAAAAGGCATTCAACAGGAGCGAGCAGAGGAAGCAGAGAAAAGACAAGCAGAGGCCAGAATCGCGTTGCTTGCGCCGCGTCGGCGGCGTGTTTTCTGCGTTTCCTCTGCTCCCTCTGCTCGCTCCTGTTGAATGCCTTTGTCTTCTCCGTGAATTCTGTGAGCCATTCGCTATGGACAACCGCACAAACTCTGCCGTCACACTATAGACACTTTCATCGAATTGATAGCGCGCGGAGATCGATGGCGGAACTCGCCAACGTCCGCAGGACGCTCGATTTCAGCAGGCGCGTCCGCAAATCGAGATTTCGATGGGGGTCCGCGTCCATTGGCACGACTCATGCGATACGTGCAAACGCTCTCGCCGCGGCGAGAGCAAACTCCCAGCCCGGCTGCACGCGATGATCACATTGAAATTTCTCTCAGCCTTTGCGAGCGGCGCGTATCAAACGCCTGGCTCGTCCGCTGAAGAGTGTGTGATCGGCGGGCGGCCGCGATTTCTCCCCGACGACACCCGGCATGCGACCGCAGGACGACGCGTCTCCTGCGGCGTTCAATGCCGGCGTCGACGACTTCCCCGCTCTTCGGAGCGGCTTTTCCCGGCGGCAATCCGCCGTTCGAAACATCCCGCTACGGACGGGTGACCCTTTGGACCGGCTCCCATTCAGGCCAGCGGCACACATGCGGTGCCGACGATCGGCCTGACGCTTCGCAACGGAATGAAACTCATTCCGTTGCGTTCTAATAGATGGTCTCTGTCGGTCCCGACGCCCGACGGACGCCGCCCCCTGGAGAGCCACAAGCCCTCCAGGGGGTTTGTGGCTAAGTGTTGCCGTCACGCGGAGCGCGACGGCAACACTCAAGGCAGTCCGCGACTCGCTACACCGGGCGTAGCGGATAGATCTTGACATCGACCCCGTCGCTGAAGAGGGCATGCATGGGATCACCTTCCACCGGAATTCCCGCATCGGCGACAAGCGTATCGCGGCACCACTCGACCGCCGCCTCACGGAGCGGGTAGGGCCGATGATGCACCTGCCCCCGCAGCAACCGCCCCGCGTTGTCCTGCGTGTAGAGCAGATACCGTTCGGCGAGGAAATGCTCGAGCGTCCCCGGACACGCCTGGCCGGCGGGGAAGTCGCCGCGGACCGACGCGATGGTGTCTCCCGGCCGGCAGGCGACATCGCATCCCACCCCCGCCGTCCCCGGCCACAACCGGCGCGACCAATAGGTCACGCGGTCCCGCTCGCGGGTCAGTCGCATCTCGGCCCGATGATAGTTGAGCCTCCATCGCGAACGGGCGACCTGGACGGGCAGTGATCGCGACGCTTCGAGACTGAAGAACCAGACGCCAGGGTTCGCTCCGTTGCGATGAACGTAGGTTCGAACGTTCGTCTCGCAGAAGTTCGACACGCCCGGAACAGGGAAGAACCACCACGGCCGCACGCGCGACATGTAGAACGGCACCAGCCCCACCCACGCATCGCCATCGAACGTGTCGATCGTCAGTTCACTCGGGACGAGCGGAGCGAGGGCTTCGGCCGGGACGCGCCAATGCAGGAACAGCAGATTGGTCCACCGCTGCCCGCCGATAGCGGGCTCGGATGGCCGCAGCGTCGGAGCGAGGCGATCGATCTCAAGTGGAGCGGCCGGCATCGCGGTTGGTTCCGGTGGCCGATATTCCTGAATCAATTCCTGGCCGGGTTATAGGCTCGATGCCGAATTGCGGCCACTCCAGTCGTTGAGTGAGACGCGTTGAATCACGCGGCTTTCATTCCATAGTGCTCAGGGCTCGAATCTGATGGAATGCACAGAGGCGAAATCCATCGGGGATGCCATCTGACCCGATCTCGGTTCCCACGATCAGAGTGGACTGCGTTAAGAAGACAGCGGAACGGCAAGGCACTTGGTACACCTCGCCGCTCTCCTCATGGACTCGGAACGGCCGGAAAGGCGAGGAATTGACGGCGTCCCGAACTGCCTCGAAGGTCATGGGAGAACGTCCGCCTGGAGAACTGGTCCGGTTCAAATGGCTCGTGGCAGCAAGCCGACCTACAGCACATCCGTCCGCACAATACCGTCCCCCGCCGCCACCACGGGCCGGCCGAGGCGGTCGGGGACGGCGGCGTGGGGGTCGATGCCGAGGAGATGCAGCGAGGTCGCGAGGACGTCCTTCGGCGAGAAGGGATTGCTGGCGACGTCTCCGCCCGATTCGTCCGTGCGCCCCACGACGCGGCCTTTGGCCACACCGCCGCCGGCCATCACTGCCGAGTAAGCTCGCGACCAATGGTGACGGGCGGCGCCGCGCGGCTTGCTGTCGATCTTCGGCGTGCGGCCGTGCTCGCTGAGGACGAGGACCAGCGTTTCGTCGAGGAGGCCCCGCTGCTCAAGATCGAGGATGAGGGCCGCGTACGACTGGTCGAAGACCGGGAGGAGATAGTCCTTGAGACGCGGGTAGTGGTTGGCGTGCGTATCCCAACAACTGCCGCCGAAGGGGCCGAAGGGATCCCAGAAGACCGAGACGAAGCGGCCCCCCGCTTCGACGAGACGGCGGGCGGCGAGGCACGACTGGCCGAAAAGGGTCATGCCGTAGCGGTCCCGCATCTCGGGCGACTCCTGGTGAATGTCGAGAGCGTCGCGGATGCGGCCCGCCGAGAGCATCGAGTAGGCGGACTGCCGATGGTCGGCCCAGGTGGAGACGCCAGAGTGCGAGTCGAGCCACTTGCGGCGATCGTCGAACTGCGAGAGGAGCGACTGCCGCAACTCGAACCGTCCCGTCGACATTTCGGGGAGCGGCGTGGTGGCCGAGAGGCGGAACTTTCCGGTCGGCTCGCAGCCGCCGAAAGGATCGATGACGTCGTTCGTCTGGCCGTCGCTCAGCTTGGGGACGACCCGCGTCCCCTTGCCGTCGAAGTCGGTCCAGACGGGGTCGTATGTGTTGCCGAGGAACGCCGCGTAAGGTCCGGCCAGCGGGGCGAGATCGCACTTTGAGCCCATGAGCCAGGGGAGGCCCATGTTGCGGGGAATGGCGGCCGCCGGCTGCCCGCGGGCGGGGCGTTCGAGGTAATCGACGACCGAGCCGAGGAACGGCCAGTGTTGCGGGTCGCGGGGCTTGGCTTCGATCGCGGGCGTGTAGGTCGGCATGCCGGTGAGGGCATAGGCGACGCCGTGGAGCGGGTACGGGTGCGTCATCGAGCGGATGACGGTGACGCGATCCATGATGCGGGCCGACTTCGGCAGCCCTTCGCAGATGTCGAGCCCCGGCACGCTCGTGGGGATCGCCTTCATTTCCCCCTGGACTTCGACCGGAGCTTCCGGCTTCGGGTCGAAGGTCTCGTGTTGCGGGGGGGAGCCGAAGAGGAACAGCAGGATGCAGGCCTTCGCCTTGCCGAAGTTCGCCGTGATTTCCGGCGACGGGGCGGCTTCGGCCGCGAACGCGTTCGACTTCCACCGCAGGAAGTCGGTCATGCCGACGCCGAAGCACCCGAGCCCGCCGACATGCAGCAGGTCGCGCCGCGAGATGCCGTCGCACAGTCGCTTGTTCGAGCCGAGGAGTGGAATCATGGCATCACGGAAAGAGGCGTTGGAGAAGTTCTTGGCGAGTCAGACCGAGATGCGAAGCGACATTGGAAATGATCCCTGAAAGCGTTCCCACTTTCAAAGGGTCGTGATCAGGAACGGTGACATGGTGTTCGCCATTCTGCTGGGTCGAAAGCCGGATGTGCGAACCGACTGCCTGACAACCTGATACCCAAATGTGCCGAGAGCCTTCACCAACTCCCTTCCCGACAGATCGCGAGGAAGGCTCATACCGACAGGGCCTCATCGCGGACGAAATGCAGCCGAATGAGCCGCGGCTTGCCAGGTGCGTCAAAATGGCAATCCACCGCATCGCGCACATTCGCCCGCAATTCGTCGAGCGTGTCGGCTTCCGTGAAGATCGATGCACCAATTGCGCGGGCGATGTATCCCCCTTCGTCCGCTTCCTTGACGAGAAACAGGATTTCAGTCATGGGAGCGACCTGAGTCGGAAACAGAACAGAAAACCATCCAGACGATTTTGAACCACGGAATACACGGAAAGCACGGAAAAAAGGCCGGACGATCAAAACCTTGCAGACGCAATTCCCGATCGTCCAGTCCGTCTTTCTGTCTTTGGCTTTCCTTCCGTGTCTTCCGTGTATTCCGTGGTTCCTTCCAATCTTCTCTGCCGAGGACGATCGCAACGACTACTTCGCCGTCTCGATCACCTTGGCCGAGTTGATCTTCACGTCCTGCACCGGGCGGTCGCCGGAGGCGGTCTTCACCGCACCGATTTTGAGCGCCACCTGCTTGCTGGCTTCGTCCGCGGTTTGGCCGAAGACGGTGTACTGGCGATCCAGGCTGGCACAACGGGCCACGCAGATGAAGAACTGCGAGCCGCCCGAGTTCGGATCGTTCGAACGAGCCATCGAGAGCGTGCCGATCTCGTGCAGGCGGTCGTTGAACTCCTGCTTGATCTGGTAGCCGGGGCCGCCATAGCCCGTCCCCTCGGGGCAGCCGCCTTGAATGACGAAGCCCTTGATGACGCGGTGGAAGATCACGCCGTCGTAGAAGCCGATCTTCGTGAGGCCGATGATGTTCTTGCAGTGGCCGGGGGCGACTTCGGGGAACAGGTCGAGGACGATCTTGCCCATCGTCGTGTCGAACTCGATCTGGTAGTCCTTCTTGTCAAAATCGACGTCCTTCACGGCCTCGTCGACTTCTTTCTTGCGATTGGCTGAGGGCACTGGCAATCCTTCCGGAGGGTGAGCACTCCCGCCCGGCAACATCCCGGGCGGATCCTGAGTGAAGACACCCCGATGGTACGCAATGCGGCGGGGGAGGGCCAGCAGCGGGGCAATGCGGCACGACATTCCACGCCGCGAAGCGGCGCGGACCGATTCCTGCGGAAGCGATCTGCGACGAAAGGAAACTCGCTTTCCGTCCACTCCGTTTCATCCGTCGTTTCCGTGGCCCCTGCGACAATGATCTCGCCGCGGCGACCCGTGGAATCGGTCCCCGGTCTGACGATCGATTCTGCCGACCGAAGAACGCCTCTGCCACGAGGGAGCGTTCGACCTCAATAACCCCCTGCGGTCGAGCCGGCCGACACGAGGAGAGGCGCCAACCCAAGCCGGCGGCGGCATTCGTCCAGCATGTCCTTGGTCCGGCTCGCCCCGCACCGCGTTACCCCCAGGTCGCGCACCGCCAGCAGCGCGTCAAGATCGCGGACGCCCCCCGCAGCCTTCACCTGCACATGCGGGGCGGCGTGTTTTCTCATCAGTCGAAGGTCGTCGTGCGTCGCGCCGCCGGGGGCATAACCAGTCGACGTCTTGACCCAGTCGGCCTTCAACTCGCTGCAGATTTCGCACAGCGCGATCTTGTGCTCATCCTTCAGGTACGCATTCTCGAAGATCACCTTCACCTTCTGACCCGCCGCGTGGGCGACGTCGATGACGGCCGCGATGTCTCGACGCACCAGGTCCCAGTTCCCGCTGAGGACGGCGCTGATGTTGACAACCATGTCGAGCTCTTCGCCCCCGTCCGCAATCGCCCGCTCGGCCTCCACCCGCTTGATCTCCGTCGTGTGCCCCCCGTGCGGAAAACCGATCGTCGTGCTCGCCTTGACGGTGCTTCCCTGGAGCAGCTCAGCACAACGCTTCAGGTAGTACGGAAGAATGCAGACGCTGGCCACATCGTATGCCACCGCCAGGCGGCAGCCCGCTTCCAGTTCGGCCGCCGTGAGCGTCGGATTCAACAGCGAGTGGTCGATCAGCTTGGCGACCGCAGTGTACTCAGCGGACATGTTTCCTCCCCAGAGTCGGCCGGTTGAAAACCACCATGACGCCGTGCAGCACTCAACCAGAGATGGAGACGAAGGTGGCCGGAGTCGAGGCTTTGCGAGGGCAATGGAAGACTCGACCCACCGCATGCTTTGCGGATGGCAAGTCAAGACTATAGTCGCCTCTGCAAGTCCCGGCGGCAATCGGCGAACGGCGAAGTATTCGCGGGAGCCCGACCCCGGCCACCCCCCCGTCGAGCGCAGAGCCTGGAAAGACCGACCACAATGCCTCGACTGCCCATTTTGTGAGGGCCGCAATCCGCCTTGGCCCCTCCGGGCAACTCGCTACAATCCCGCTCTCTCCGGCCGCCTTCCTGCGGCCTTGGGCAGCCTGCCCGACTCTCATTCACTGCAAATACATCCCCTGACCACACTTCCAGAGTTTCGTCCCACGGCCGCGCCGCCGGGCGATCGCCGCCTCATTTTCTGAAATGAGTGTGCCCGCACATCCACCCGCTTCCCCCACTCTTGCCGCGCTCATGTCGACCGGTCGCCCTCAATCCGGCGTGATCAAGGACTTCCGCCAGTCTACGGTGGGGCGCTGCGCGGCGGCCCTCATCGTGGCGGCGCTGTCGATCGGGTGCGGCACGACGCAAAGCCGCTCGGCCACCGAGCAATTGCTGACGTCCGATGCGGTCGACCGTTCGATCGCCCGCATCGATTTCCGCCCGCTCCACGGTCAGAAGGTCTTCCTTGATGTCGATTACGTGAGGAACGCCAAGGGAGTCGGCTCAGTCAATCCCGACTACATCATCAGCTCGTTGCGGCAGCAACTGCTGGCGGCCGGTTGCCTGCTCCAGGAGAACAAGCATCTGGCGGACTTCATCGTCGAGCCCCGCGTCGGCGCGCTCGGCCTCGATGGTCATGACGTGATCTACGGAATTCCCGCGAACAACGGTTTGAACGCTGCCTCGGCCCTCGTGCCGACGATGCCCAGCCTGCCAACGATTCCGGAGCTGGCGCTGGCGAAGCGGAACGATCAACGGGCGGCCTCGAAGATCGGTGTCTTTGCCTATCACCGGGTGACACGAGAAGTCGTCTGGCAATCAGGAATCTCCGAATCGCTCAGCACGGCCCGCGACAGCTGGGTGATGGGGGCAGGTCCATTCCAGACCGGCACGATCTATCGCGAGCCGAAGTTCGTCGCGGGGGGCGTCCTCATTCCGTCGGGAACCGAAACCGCCGATCTTCCCGCCGATGTGAAATACACCGAGGCCAAGCTGTTCAAGCCCCCCTCGTCGATCAAAGTACCACTTCCGGCCACGGCGTCCACGCCGTCACCCGCTGCTGCCCCTGTCACGCCGATGGCGACCATAACCGCCACCGACAAGAAGCCGGAACCGGCCACCGCCGAGGTCCCTCAGGAACATCTCTGGCAGTTGCCGCCGACCACCGCCTCGGCTCTTGCCCTCCCCGGTCAGTCCGCCACGCCAGCGGGCGAGGCTTCGTCATCGTCGACGCGCCCGCTGCGCGGCAGCCGCCGCATGACCCGCAGCGAACTGGAAGCCGAGCTGAACCGCGAGGCGACGATCGTCCCCGTCAGCGGATCGACGGAACCCGCCCCCTTCCCCGACGACGAGGCGATCTTCCAGGGAAAGCTGCGGGCGACGTCACCGCCGGAGCTTCAGTCCGCCCCGCCGGGAAAATGACGGCATGGGACGACCCCCGCATTGCGACGGGATGCGGCGCGTCAGCTGCCGAGCTTGCTGACGAACCAGCCCAGGATGACGATCGTCAAGGCGACGCTGAGGAACTGCGTCGGGGTCGCCGTCTCCCACCAGAAGACGACCATGTCGCCGAACCGTTGTAACTGATGAGGCATCACGGACAGTGTTCCTGCGAGCGGGCTGTCGCGCCGACAAGTCCAGAAGCCATGGGACTCAACTCGCGACAGAGGGTGGAGGGGATGACTGGCCCGCTGCGGGAAGTGTGTCCTATTCGTCGCGAGCCGTCGGACAAATCGCAGGGATTGAGGCGTCTCGGCGCCCCCCGAGGTCATCCGCACCGAGGTTCCCGGGAGTAAGGCTCTGAGGAACTTGTGCGGGTGGGAAGGCTGTAACGACGCGCCCGGACGGGGTGTGGCGACGGGGAGACGTCGCCCCCTCAGCGCTGTTTCGACAATGCCTCGTGAAGCAATTTGAGGACGAAGGTTGCCGCCTGCTCTCGGCGACGCAGTCGGATTGCCTGGGGTGTGCCTTTTCCTGCGGGGAGCTTGAGGCGGGCCATGTGAATCCTTGCGAGGCCCTCGGCGTCGCGACGCGCCACGGCGGCGAAGACGAGTCCGTCGAGCGGGGCCGGGGCGTTCGGCCCCAGGTGTCCCGTGATGCTTCCCGCAAGCCGCGCTTGGGGGGTCGCGTCGAGGGCCCCCAGGGCCATCGCCTCGGCCACCTCACCGCTGACGACCCCATGCCTGCTGATGAGTTCCTCGCCGACCTTCAGCCACGCCGTCTTGGTCGCTTCCTGATAAACGACCGCCGATCCGCACAGCCATTTCGAGATGCCGGGAATCCCCCCGAGAGAGGCGGCGATCAGCCCGCACGTGCAACTTTCCGCGAGGACGAGCGGAGTCTGATGGGTCGCGAGCGACCGCGCCACGCGCGACGCCATCCGGCCGAGCGATTGGGAACCGGAGGAGGATCGAGGCATTCCAGACCTCCCTGAGGAATTCGGATGTGAGACCATCATCGCAAGCGATGGGCGGATGCCTGTCAATGGAGCCCTCGATCGTCGTCCTTGACTGAGCGTGGGGGAGCATGAAGCTTATTCCACAGGGGCCGCAGCGTTGCGTCGCGCGAAGCGGTCCCCGTATTCTTGGCCGTTCTGGCGCAGATCACTGCAAGGTCACCTCCATTCGGTTCTGATCGCGGAATTCTCCATGAGTCGTCGCTCGCGATTTGCCGGTCTGTTCGTCGCCCTCGCGGCGGCGTCGGCCACGCTGCCGTTCGCTCCCTTGTCGACCGCCCACGGTCAGGAAAAGAAAGACAAACTCTTGACACAGAACCCCGAGGTTCTGGCGGTTGAAGGGCAGGCTCCGCCCCCGGCGAAAGCCCCTGCCGAGAAGAAGGCGTCTCCGTTCAAGGAAGGCCCCGCTCCGTCGTGGATCTGGGGAGCGGATCCCAATACGAAGTACGTCGTCCGGACGAAGTTCGCCGGCGGCGCGAAGTCGGCGGTGCTGCGGGCGTCGTGCGACAACGTGATGACGGTCAGCGTCAACGGGACGAAGGTCGCATCCAGCAGCGAATGGCAGAAGCCGGTCGAAGTCGACGTCACGAAGCAGCTCAAGGACGGCGAGAACGTCGTCGAAGCGACGATTGCCAACGAGGGAGGCCCGTCGGGCTTCATCCTCAAGCTGGTGCTGACCGGCGCGGACGGAAAGGCGAAGTACGTCGTCACCGATGACGCGTGGGAAGTTGCCACAAGCCGCGACGCGAAGGAGTGGGCCAAGGCGAAAGTCGTGGCCAAAGCCGGCGGCGGAGCCTGGGCGGGCGTCTTCGACCAGGAGCCCGGAGCCGAACTGGCCACCACCGAAAAGTTCCGCCTCCCGAAGGGCTTCCAGATTGAACGGCTCTTCACGGTGCCGAAGGAAACTCTCGGCTCGTGGGTCAATATCACCGCCGACCCGAAAGGACGCCTGATCGTCAGCGACCAGGGGAATCTCGGCCTTTGCCGCGTCACGCCGCCCGCCATCGGCAGCAACGAGCCGACGAAGGTCGAACGGCTCGACGTGAAGATGTCGGGAGCCCAGGGGCTCCTGTTCGCGTTCGACAGTCTCTATGTCTGTGCGAACGGAGGCCCGGGCAGCGGGCTGTATCGGCTCCGAGACACCGACGGGGACGACCAGTTCGACGAAGTGACCAAGCTGAAGGAAATCCGTGGCGGCGGCGAGCACGGCCCGCACGCGCTGCGGCTGACGCCCGATGGGAAGTCGATCCTCGTGTGCTGCGGGAATCACACCCAGCCCCCGTTCGACCGCAAGCTCAATGCGGCGGTGCAGACGATGGGCGGGCCGCGGACCGAGCAATTGAAGGCCGAACTCCCCGAAGGGATGAGCAGCCGGCTCCTTCCCAACTGGGACGAGGACCTGCTGCTGCCGCGGCAATGGGACGCCAACGGCCACGCGACCGGCATCCTCGCTCCGGGGGGCTGGATCGCGAAGACGGATCCCGAGGGGAAGACGTGGGAGATTGTGTCGAGCGGGTATCGCAACCAGTTCGACTTCGCCCTCCACGCCGACGGCGAGATGTTCGCCTACGACGCCGACATGGAATGGGACATGGGGGCGCCGTGGTATCGCCCGACGCGCGTCGTGCATGCCACCAGCGGCAGCGAATTCGGGTGGCGGAGCGGGACGGGAAAGTGGCCCACCTACTATGTCGACAGCCTTCCGCAACTGGTCGATGTCGGTCCCGGTTCGCCGGTCGGCGTCGACTTCGGCCACGGCGCGAAGTTCCCGGCAAAGTATCAGAAGGCGCTCTACATCTGCGACTGGACCTTCGGAACGATGTATGCCGTGCATATGACGCCGGACGGTGCGAGTTACCGTGCGACGAAGGAAGAGTTCGTCGCCCGCGCCCCGCTTCCGCCGACCGACGTCGCGGTGAACCCGGTCGACGGGGCAATGTACTTCACCATCGGCGGCCGCGGCGCGCAGTCGGAACTGTTCCGAGTCACCTACGTCGGCGACGAGTCGACGGCGAAGGTCGATGGCAAGGACAAGGATGGAAGCGATCTCCGCAAGCTGCGGCATGAGATCGAGGCCTGGCATGTGGCTCGGGCGGGCAACCCGGAGAAGGGGGCCGCCTTCCTGCTTCCGCTGCTGGGACACAAGGATCGCTTCATCCGGTATGCGGCGCGCGTCGCCCTAGAACGCCTTCCCCTGGCGGCGTGGGCCGACGGTGTGCTGTCGTCGAAAGACCCGGAGACAGTGATCAC
>JADZEF010000173.1 GCA_020850695.1 Planctomycetaceae bacterium
ATTTTCTCATCCAGTGTCTCCGTGTCCAGCGACGCGAGCCAGAGCTGAAAATCTTTAGACACCGGGATATCAAGAAGGCTCTCGGGGAGAGTTTCGGAGAGAAGCTCAAGTCTCACTGCTGGGACGAACAGCCCATCTACATAGCCCGTCTCGTTCGCGATGCACTCTCCCACGAAGGTGGACGCGAAACAGTCGGCCTAAAGAATGTGCGTAAACATGGGATTGAGGTTTCAAAGGATGGACAACTTCAAATCCTGCCGGAGGATCTCACGGCTCTCTTCAACACACTAAAGGTTCGAGCCCAATCGCTAGCAGTTCATGCAGCCACGCTGCCAGAGTTCCAATGAACGAACCCCTATAGAGTGGTGGGCAATGCAAAGATCCACCATCCATGAAAGTCGAATTGGTGGGCCTACGGGACTAAAGCCCAATAAGTATGTCTTTGACTTCCTGCGCCGACTGCAGTCGGTCTTCTGGACGATCACTTACCAGTTCGAGAACCAGGTCTCGCAATTTACCTCCTAGGGGGCAATCTTTCTTGCTGGGTACTCCTGCCGAAATTTTGGCAGTACCAAGAAACCATAGGACTTTCCCCAGCTGAAAGAGGTCGGAGCGATGGTCGACTGGTAACATCTTGTCCGACGCGTAGGCAATCAGCTCTGGGCTAGAGAAGAAGACTGGACCGACAAATTCTAAGTGTTGAGTGAACTCATCGAGCGGCCGCAGAGATGTATCTTCGCCTATATACTTTGCGATTCCGAAGTCGATCATCTTGACTCGACCGTCAACTACCGGATCCCACACAAAATTATCGGGCTTAATGTCGCGATGGATAATGCTCTCTGCGTGGAGTTGAATTAGGGCATCGCAGATGTCCAAACCGATCTGCTTAAGTGTGTCGACAGGGATTGCGCCGTGCATGGCTACATTCTGTCGAAGATTGTCCCCACCAAGTTCCATTGCGACCCAAGGGACCCTGATATCGTCTTCTAAGACAATTTCGCCTGAATCGAAGTGAGTAGCGATCCGATCGTGGTGCAGTGACGAGAGAATCCGGATCTCGTTGATGAAGCGATCAATTCGAGTCTTGTCTTGTTGCTTAAGAAACTTCACAGCGCAAGAGCCGATAACTCTCCCAGCATCGTCAAGTCGGCGGCTATCAAAGACAATCCCATTTCCACCGCCCTTAACTGCGTAAACTAGGCGAAAGGTATTTCCTCCAATCCCACAAACGTTTTGGGGAAGCGCGAAATCGCCAAGAAAGCGACGGCCGTTGAAAAGTTGGATGTACGCCATTTAATCCTCCGAAGAGCTAGTGATGGAAATCCGTCGGGAATGATGATCTAGTTGTGGTCGACAAAAGTCAACTCGGCGAGATGGCACTGGCAGTCACGTAGGGCAGGCTCCGGCCCGCCGAATGGGGACGACGCTCGCTGGGGAGTGGCAGGCGGGGGCCTGCCCTACGGCAATCAGAAGTAGGGCAGGCTCCTGCCTGCCATCGACATGACTCCCTGTGTCAGCTCTCCGCCTGGTGCGCCGACGCCGCCTGCCTTCGATTCTCCCGAAGCATCCCCATGCCCGACTCCCGTCGCGCAGACGTTCCTGGGGGAACGTTTTTCTTCACGGTTGTCACCCACCGGCGACGCCGGCTGTTCGCAGAAGCCGACAATCGCACCCTCCTGGGACAAGTCCTTCGGGAGTGCCAGGACGCGTGGCCCTTTGAGATCCACGCCATCGTCCTGCTTCCCGATCATCTCCATGCCATCTGGTCATTGCCCCCGGGCGACACGAACTATTCCGCCCGCTGGAGCGTGATCAAGAAGACGTTCACGATCCGCTCCCTCGAAGCGGGTGGACGTGATCTGTCCGTCTCTCCCGGCAAGCAGCGCGAGGGGCGAAAAGGAATCTGGCAGCGCCGCTTCCGGGAGCACTCGAAGCGAAGGCCCACGATCCTGGAACGCCGCACGGGTGGGCCAGCGGCCGAAGCGGCCCTGGCACTCTGCGGGACTTAACCCCGTGCGGCGCATGAGGGCGACTTTGCTCCGCACGGACGCCACGGCTAAGCTGGGCAACGCGCTCCGCACGTTCCGCCCTCCAACCAGCCTCCGCCATGTCTCACCGCGTCCTCCTCGCCGGGATCTTCCACGAGACACACAACTTCCTCGAAGGTCTCACCCCCCTCGGCGACTTCACCACGCGCCGCGGCGACGAGCTCTTCACCGCCCGCGGCGACGGTTCCCCCCTTGCGGGGGTTCTCCAGGTGGCGGATGAAGCCGGCTGGACGGTGATCCCCGTCATCGACATGCGGGCCACGCCCAGCGCCACCGCCAGCGACGAATCGGTGGAAGTCTTCTGGACGGCCTTCAGGGCGGCCGTCGAACGTGAAGCCGCCGCCGGCATCGACGGCGTCTACCTCGTGCTTCACGGAGCCATGGTCTCCAAGTCGTTCGAGGACGTCGAAGGAGAGGTCCTCAAGCGGATCCGCACCCTGCCGCCGATGGTCAACGTGCCTATCTGCGGCGTGATGGACCTGCACGGCAATATCTCCCCGCAGAACGTCGAGTCGATGCAGGGGATGGTCGCCTATCGCCACAACCCGCACACCGACGCCTGCCAGGCCGCCATCGATGCGGCCCGGATTCTCGACCGCATTCTCAAGTCGGGAGAGCGGCCGGTCGGACTGTGGGAACAGCCACCGGTCATGTGGCCGCCGACGGGGACCGGCACCGCCGACGACCCGATGCGGACGCTCGAAGCGATGGCCCGCGACATCGAGCGGCAACACCCCGACATCCTCGCCGTCAACGTCTTCGGTGGCTTCTCGTTCTCCGATACGAAGTTCACCGGTCCGAGCTTCTGCGCCTACACCGTGGGAGACGTCGCGGTCGCTCGCAAGAAGCTCCAGGAGCTCTCCGCGTGGTGCCTGGCCCACAAGGAACTCGGCAACCGCGTCGATCCCTCGCTGGACGACGTCTGGCCGCAGGTTGAAGCGAATCTGAAGCGGGGCGAGACGCCCGTGGTGCTGGTGGAGCCGTCGGACAACATCGGCGGCGGAGCGCCCGGCGACGGAACGAGCATCCTGCGGTATCTGATCAGGAAGGGGGCGACGAACGCGGCGGTCGTCATTGATGACGGAGCGGCAGTGGCGACGCTCTCGAAGCACAAGCCGGGCGAGCGGGTGCGGGTGACGATGGGGGGCCGCGGCAGCCGCATGGGGGAAGGCCCGGTCGAGCTGGACGTCGAACTGGTGTCGACGAGCAACGGGAGGTTTCAGCTCGAGGACCGCAACAGCCATCTGGCGTCGATGTGCGGGGTGAATATCGACATGGGGCCGTGTGCGGTGGTTCGACATGAGGGCGTGACGATCCTTCTCACCACCCGCAAGACGCCGCCGTTCGACCTCGGCCAGCTGCGGAGCCAGGGGATCATTCCCGAGAAGCTGGCGATCATTGGGGTAAAGGCGGCGGTCGCTCATCGCCGGGCGTACGAGCCGATCCAGAAAGCCAGTTACACGGTGTCCACTCCCGGCCCGTGCGCCAGCGACGCCCGGATCTTCCCGTTCCAGAAAGTCCGCCGCCCCATTTTCCCGCTCGACGCTCTACAATAGGGTGTAGTTGATCGTGGGCAGTGGGTCGCCGGCAAAGGCGTCGCGAACCCGCAAGCGACGTGGAAACCCACACGCGGGTAACGGCCGTCGCTTGCGGGTTCGCAAGGCGCTTTGCCCCCCTCGCCCCATGCCCCCCTCGCCCCATCCTCCTCACCCATGCCCGAATCGCACTACTCCCGCTGGGACGGCTCCCAGGAGTTCTCGCCGCAATCGGCCGATCAGGTCTTCGACCAGATCACCGAGTACCTGATGGACTACGGCGACGACGTCATGAAGGCGATGGAGCGCTGGGAAGAGGAGAATCCCGACGTCATCGACAAGCTCATCAAGCAGGGGTACGTCGAGAAGGACGAGAAGGGGCAGTTCCGCGTCACGCCGAAGGGGATGCGGCGGGTCGAGAACAAGGCGCTGGAAGAACTCTTCCAGGTGACGCGGAAGGACAAACTCGGCAAGCATGAGACCGACTTTCGGGGGGCCGGGCAGACGGTTCACGACGAGTCGAAGCCGTACGAGTACGGCGACCCGGTGTCCAACCTCAACCTGCACGAGACGCTGAAGAACGCCATCCACCGGCAGGGGGGCGGCTCGCCGGTGCATATTGAGGAGGACGACCTGGTCGTCCACGACACCGAGTACAACACGTCGTGCGCGACGGTGCTGCTCGTCGACATGTCGGGCAGCATGGGGCGCTACGGCAAGTACGGCCAGGCGAAGAAGGTGGCTCTCGCGCTGCAGGCCCTCATCCGGTCAAAGTACCCCGGCGACTTCCTGCAGACGGTCGGCTTTTACACCTACGCCAGCCCGCTGACCGAGCGGGAACTCCTTTATTCAGCCCCCAAGCCGGTGAGCATCTTCGACCCGCGGGTCAATCTGCGGATCAACCTCGACCGTCCGCCGCGGTTCGTCCCCGAGCACTTCACCAACATCCATGCGGGCTTGCAGTTTGCCCGCCGCATCCTGAAGCGGCAGGCGGCCCAGAACCGGCAGATCATTACCATCACCGACGGAGAGCCGACGGCCCACGTTGACGGTCGCGACATCCATCTCATCTACCCCCCCGCCGAGCGGTCGGCCGTGGCGACGCTGGCCGAGGCGAAGAAGTGTGCGGTCGAGGGAATCCACCTCTCGAGTTTCGCCCTGATCGAGGATTACTTCTATACGAGCCTCGTCAACTTCGTGGAGCAGATGGCGCACGTGTCCGGTGGCGTCGCCGCGTATTGCAACGCGAACGACCTCGGCAACATGGTCATCGAGAGTTTCGTCGGCGGCCGCCGCAAGCGCCGCGCGATGTGAGTCGACGTCACGGCCCTGCACTCCTGGTCCGCGGACAGCTAATCACTGAGGGGAAAGTCGACTGAGTTGGAACCCTTCTTCACGTCCGCAATGAGCCCCGACGTGGACGGAGAGAAATACCGCTCCGGAATCAGCGGCTTCCCCTGGTGCTGAAAAGTCTCCTTCGCATAAGCCGGTGACATCCCTTCGGGAATGGGGCCGTCGTACGGCGCGCGGGCCACGATCGAGACCTTGAAAGGCCCGACGATCGCACCGTCGTTCACGCCCCGCGTGCTCAGGCGATAGCGGCCATCCTCATCCGTGATCGCCGCGGCCGCGAGCGTGTCTCGCGCCGTCGGCAGAAACACGATATTGGCGTTGGCGACCGGCTTGTCGTTGTAAGTCACGCGTCCGGAGACGTCTCCCATCGCGGGTCCCTTGGGATCTGCATTGGTGCACCCCGACACCAGGGCGAATACAAAGAGTGCGACGGATGTCCGAGATCTGGTGAAGCGACCAAGCAGACGACGCATGCAACCCTCGGAAAGCTCGAAGTGCGGTGCCATTTCACGGAATTGAGCGAGCGACTCAGAACTCCCCGACCACTTCGTTCCCCGCACGGCTGCCCAACGCGTTGTGCGTGAAGGTTGAGATGTTCTGCGAGATGACCCGCACCGAGCCATCCGAAAGGCACGAGATCGTTCCCCCCGCGTGGTCGCTGGCGAAACCGTCCTGCGAGAAGGTCTTCACCTTGCACGGATAGTTGATGTTGATCGGCACGCTGGTTCCGTAGGTGCTGCCGATGCTGAGCATCCAGGTGTTGCGGCCGCCGGTGCAGTTGGTGGTGATGTGGCCGAAGACGATTGTCGAGCTCAGCCCGTCGGTGACGTCGCGGAAGCGGATGATGCGGGCGGCCCCGGTGAAGTCGAACATTCCTCGCAGATTTGTGCCGCTGCCATAACGGCCGGTCGGATTAGGGCACGCGGTGGTGGCGGTGAGGGTGCCCGAAGTGTTCGAGTTGCAGCCGCCGGCGCCGTAGAGGGTCATGGCGTTGTCGCCGCCATACGGCTCGTTGGCGGGAACTGAGTTGTTATACGAATCACCGTAGCTGCCGACGTAATTCGTCTTCGAGCCCATCCAGAGCTGGCCGGGGTCATCCGGAGTGCTCGTGCCGGTGGGGCAGCCGGAATTGGGCGAGAAGCCAAGCTTGATCTGCGGGCCGGGGTCGGACGGGCAGTTGAGGACGGCGAGCACGGTGGTCCGCAGGGGTTTGGCGGTGTCGCACTCGACTTTGTCATTCCAGGGAACCTGGTTGTAGAGCGGCGCCTGGTCGAGTTGCGGGAGGAGGAGCGGGAGAAGTCCCCAACCCTTCAAGCCGTATCCGCCGATGCACGGGAAGCAGCCATGCTGGTCGTGATAATTGTGGATTGCCAGGCCGAGCTGCTTCAGGTTGTTCTTGCAGGAGGCCCGGCGAGCGGCTTCGCGCGCCTGCTGGACGGCGGGAAGCAACAGGGCGATCAGGATCGCGATGATGGCGATGACGACGAGCAACTCGATCAGCGTGAAAGCGCGGCGGGTGCGAACGGCGTTCGCCGGACGGGTCGGAAACATCGCAGCGGCCCCTGGATGTCGACGGAGGATCAGAACGCCCGACCCCCGCACACTTGGAGACGTGCGGAAGGTCAGGCAAAACGGAAACCGGTCGCCGGGCGCGTGTGCCGCTTCCGCAGCCTCTGGCGGATAAGACTTGAACAATGGCTCTGAACGTCTCGTCCGCACAAGAACAATCGGACGGCACATCGTCCGGCAAGCCGTGTTTGGGGTACTCCCAGCCGCACAATGTGCAATACCGAGAAGTTTACACTCGAATACTGCTTAGGCGGCACGCATACCGTCCGATATTCTGACGTCCAGATCAAGAGTCTGTTATCGAAAATCGTTGATATTTGTCACCTTCACTCCACGGCTTCGAAGTATCGCTTCAGGCGTTCCTCGTAGGCGCGGGGCGCTTTCGAGCGGGCGTTGGCCCGCATGGCGTTGCGGAGGCTCGGCGGGAGCTTCGCGAACCAGGGGTCTTCCTTGAAGCGGCGGGCTTCGGCGTCGGCGTCCTTCTTCGAGTCGGCGGTCTTGTTCTCGCCCGCCTTCGGGTCGGACTCGTCCTTCGCGATCGGGTCGTCTTTCACCTTGTCGTTTTCCTGCTTTTCCCCTTCCTTCGTTGAGCCGCCGCCACTGGTCTTGGTGGCGGCCTTTGGTGGCTGGTTGCTCTGATTGGGGGTGTTCGCCTGGGCCAGAGCGGCCAGCGGATCTTCGCTCGACGGGTCAGCGGGAACGGCATTCTTCGTCTGGGCGAACTGCTGCGCCATGGCGGCCGCTTCCTTCCCAGCCATTGCCTTGGCTGTGGCGTCTGGCGAACTGGGGACGAAGCCGGTGCCGAGGTCGTTCTTGTTCGCCTGCCCCTTGCCGGGCTTCTTTGCCGATGGGGAGTTCTGCCCCGGCTTCGATCCGGGTGGATTCTTGCCTTCGCCAGCCGCCTTCTTGCTGTCTCCCTTGCCCGAATCAGCGACCTGGCCCGGAGCTTTCTCGGTCGCCTCCGCAGGATCACCGGTGGGACGCTCGCTGGCCGGATCGGCCGCAGCTTCGCCCTCTGGTGTGTCGGCTACGGACGGCAGTTCCGGAGGCATCTCCCCGACTGGAAGGGCCGAGGCGAGTTCCAGAGCGTCGCGGATCGGCTTGTTGGCGACTTCGTCCTGGCCGCTGATCTCGGCAGCTCCTTCGCCGGTCGCCGTCTGAGCGTCGGCGAAATTGCGAGTCGCCTCGGCGAGTGCCTGAGCCGCGTCCCGCTGCTTCGGCGTCATTTGTGCGGGGCTGGGAACGGGCTTTTCGCCATTGGGTTTGGCGGCGTTGTTCTGCGGTGCGGTGCGCTCCGCTTCGGCCGTGGCCTTTTCGAGCGCGTCGCGGCTGGTGGCGATCTGGTCGGCGGCCTTCTGCTGCTCGGTCGCGAGCTTCGCGATGGCTTCGGCGATGTCCTGGTCCTTGCGGACCATCTGCTCGCGTGCGGCGAGGTTTGCCGCCGCGCGTTCCAGTCCGGCTTCGACGGCTTTCTCCGCCGCGGCGACCTGCTCGGCTGTCGGGGCCATATCCGAGGGCTCGTCCGTTTTAGCGTGGGGATTCATGGGATCGCCCTTGGCGACGTTCGGCTTTCGCGCGTCGGGTTTGCCAGAGTCAGGCTTGGTCGCATTCGGCTTGCCAGCTTCGGGCTTTCCGGCTTCCGGCTTTCCGGCTTCCGGCTTTCCGGTCTCTGCCTTGCCCGCGTCGGGTTTGCCGGCTTCCGGTTCACCAGCCTCTGGCTTGGCGCTGTCGGCCTTGGCCAGTTGCTGTTGTTCCCCAGCCTGCGCGGCCGCTTCGGCTTTCTCCGCCGCGGCTTCCGCCGTCTTTTCGGCCGCACGGAGTGCGGACGTTGCCGCGGGATCGACGGCGGCGGTCTTCTTCGCGAGGGCTGCCGCCGCTTCGGCCTGCTTGTTGAAAGCTGCGGCTTCCGCCTTGGCGATGTCAGCCTTCGCTTCCGCAATCTGTTCCTTGGCTGCTTCGAGGGCCTTCGCCGCTGCCTCCTGCGGGTTAGCGGCCGCTTCGGGCTCTCCCTTCGCAAGCGCTTCACCTGCCATCTCGGCGGCTTCGGCGGCTTTTTCCAATGATGCGGCGGCTTCCGGAGCTTCGTCCCCCGCGAGTTCTTCGGCCTTCTTTGCGGCCGCAGTCGCTTCCTTCTGAGCTTTCGCGTCCGGCTTGCCGGTCGGCGGAGCTTCCGCCGCCTTGGCCGCTTCGGCCTTGGCGAGTTCCTGGGCCTTGTTGAGTTCCTGCCGCGCGATGTCGCGGGCCGCTTCGGCCTGCGGCTGCTTGCCGTCGAGAGTGTTCTTCGCGGCTTCGGCGGCCGCTTCCTGGGCCTTCTTCAAGGCCTCGGCGACCGGGTCGGCTTTACCTTCCTTCGCCGCTTCCTTTGCCTGCGGACGCTTGGCCGCCTCGGCGGCCAGTTCCTTCGCGGCATCGGCCACTTCCTGCTGACGCGCGGTGGCGTCGAGCGGCGTGTTCGACTTCCCTTCGGCCAGATCATTGGCGGCCTGGTCGGCCGCGGCCTGCTCCGCCTGGGCTTCGGCGATCTTGTCGGCGAGCTTCATTGCCTCGGCCGCTTCGGGTCGTCCCGCGGCCTGCTGCTGGGCGATCGCCGCCTCGTTCGCCTTCTTTTCGGCCTGCTCGAGCTTGCTCAGCTGCTTCGCGACCGACTCGGGCTGATCCTTGAGAGCGTTCTCGACCGCGCCGCGGGCCTCGGCGATCTTTTCCAGTTGCTCGCCGGTGAGCTTCGCGAGTTCCTTCGCGGTCTCGTTGATTTCCTTGCGGATCTCCTTGGCGGCTTGCTCGATCTTCGCCGCGGCCTTCTCGGCGTTGTCGCCCGCCTTCTGGGCTTCCGGCTTCGAGGCTTCGCCCGGCTTCGCGGCCGCCGCTTCGAGATTCTGCTCCGCTGCCGCGGTGTTCTTCTCGGCTTCGGCCAGAGCCTTCGCGGCCTCGGGTGCCGAGTCCTTCACCCCTTCGGCGACCTTCTTCGCGACCTCCGCCGCGTCCTTCTGTTCTTTGGCGAGCGTCTTGGCTTCCTCGGCCTTCAGGCCGTCCTCCTTCGCCGCATCCTTCGCGGCTTCGGCGACGTCCCGCTCGGCGGCGGCGGCCCGTTCGAGAGCCTCGGCCGCGCGGGCCAGTTCGCCAATCTTCACCGCCGCTTCTTTCCGCTTCGTGTCGGCGATGGCCGCATCGATCTCCGCCGCCGCGCGCTCCAGTGCATCGGCCGCCTTCTCGACCGCCATATCCTTCGCATCGTCCTGCTTCTGGGCCTTTGCCGAATCCTTCTCGTCTTTCTTTTCCGCCAGAGCCTTTGCCGCTTTGTCAGCGGCTTCGGCCGCTTCCGTCAGACGCGACTCGACGTTCGCCGGCAGGTCCTTTTCCTTCTCAACCGCCGCGAGTTCCTTCGCTACTTCGGCTTCCTTCGCGGCCGCTTCGGCCGGAGCGTCTTTCGCCTTCGCTTCGGCGGCGTCCTGCTTCTTCTGGACGTCGGCCACGGCCTGCTTCGCCGCTTCGAGGTCCTTCACCTGCTGGGCCAGTTCCGCGGCCGTCTTGTCCGATTCATTCGCGTCCCCCATTTTCTCGAGGGCGTCTTTTAGAGCATCGAGGTGCCCGACGACCTTGCCTTGCTCCGTCAGAGCGCTCTCCTTCTTCGCTTCGAAGATGTCGGCCGTCGCTTCGGCCGCGGCTTTCTTGGCTTCTTCAATGTGCGTCTGGGCGGTCGGCATGTCGCGGAGCTTGTCGGCCAACTCAGCGAGGTCCTTGCGAATCTGCGCCTGCTCTTCGACCAGCTTGCTGTCCGGCGGCTGCTTGAGCTGCGTCGCCTCGGTCTTCTCGCGCAGTTTGTCCTGGCGGTCGCGCAGCTCCTTCACCTTTTCAATGGCGACCTGACGCTCCGTGCCGATCAGCCCCTGCGTTCGTTCGATCACCGCGAGCAGCTGCTTCAACCCCTTGATGACGTCCGCCTGATATCCGACGGCGTCGAGGTACTTCGTCGCTTCGAGGTTGCTTCCGGCTTCGTCCAGGTGCCGCCCGGTGTCGGCCGCCTTCAGAATCCGCAGTCCGTCCGCCGCCCCGGTGGCGATCGCGCCGTCCCAGCTCCGCACATCGACCAGCGTTTCGACGAGTTCGAGGAAGAGATGTTTGATGTCCTTCTGGTCTTCGATCGTCTTGAGGGCGATCTGCTCCTGCCGCGACTTCGTCTCCTTCGGCAGGTTTTCGGTCGTTTCCATCGTGACCGTTTCCATGCGGATCAGCCGGCGGATCTGCTCGGCGATCTCGGCAGTCTTCAGTCGCTTGAGGAGGTTGCGGCGCTCGACGGTGAGCCGCACCACAACGTCGCGGATCGCGTCGCGGGCTTCGCGGAATTTCTTTTCGCGGGTGGCCTTCGGGCCGGTCTGGGCTTCGATCAGGATGTCGACGACCTTGGCCATCTCGGCATCGACCAGGCCGCCGATGTTGGCCCGCATCGTCCGGATATCCTTGTAGATCGGCAGGTCCTGCATGCCGTTCTCCTCGAGCTGCGTGATCTGCAGATCGAGGATGCCCGAGATCAGGTCACGGGCCATGGCGCGGGCCCGCTGCTGGTCCTCCTGCTTGCGGGCGAGGGCCTTGGGATCGGTGACTTCGGCGGCGTACCCCGCGGCGGCGAACGCGAGCGCAATGGCAAAGGCAAGGAGAGTTCGCATGGCTGAGGAATTCCGAAGGCGGAGATTTGCACCACGGAGACACGGAGACACGGAGAGAGGCGAAGACTCGAAGCCAGCAGAAATGCCTTGGATTTCTGTCTTTCTCCGTGTCTCTGTGTCTCCGTGGTGAATACTGCTTCTTGCCATCTCTGCCTCCGGGAGCGATGCATCCAGCGTGATTCGACTCAGGCTTTGATGATCTTTGGCTCTGGCAATCCGACGCGAACGTCGATCGCTTGTCACGACATCGACCTGGTGGGCAGTGCCCACCCTACTTCGACTCACCAATTCCCAACTCGCGCTGGATGATGGCGTCGAGCTGCTTGGCGGACTTTTCGTCCGCTTCCTGCAAGCCGGCCAGGATTCCTTCGCGGTCGGTCACCTGCAGCACCAGCGGCTCGCTCACGCTCGACTTCGGCTCCTTGTCGCCACGATAGTCAAACGCTTCGAGCGTAATCTTCAACTCGTCCCCCTTTTCCAGGTTCAGGGACGAGAGATCGAGTGCGTATTCGCCCCGCACCACGGACTGGGGCGTCTTGTTCCCCGACGTCACCACCTGCCGGACACTATCCTGCGTGGTTCCGTCCTTCCGCTGCACCTGCAGCTTCGCCGTGATGCGGGCGATGCCGAAATCATCCGCCGCTCCATAGACGATCTTGGGGGTGGCGGCCGGAACGACGCGGCGGCTGACGATGGCGGCCGCCACGCGCGGAATGCGGTCGGTCTTGAGACGGATGTAGCCGAGCAGCGGACGGTCGAGCGACATGCCGTCGACGTCCTTCACCTGCACTTCGTACCGCAGCGGCTGCCGGATGTCCTTGAAGGGGGAATCATCCCCTTGGAGCGTCCAGACCGATTTCTCCTTGTCGACCGCCGCCAGCGGCCAGGTGGGGGATGACTTCGATTCGCCCATCGACACTTCAGGCACCGTCAGCGTCGCCGACGTCAGCGCCTTGTTCCCGCAGATCAGCTTGAGATCGACCGTCGAGCCTTCGATGACGGCGATCTGCCGCGAACCCGCATGGGCCTCGGACTCGGCCGCGCGAACGGCTGCATAGGCCGGCGGGTGCGGGGTGAGTTCGACGGTGACGACGGGAAGTGGGATGTCGTGGATTTCGAGCGGGTCGGTCCAGGCGTCGCCGAGATAAACCTGATAGGAGACCGAGTCGACGAGGTGCGGGAGCTCTCCGCGGAATGTCGCTTCCTTGTCGTTGGGCGTGCCGGCCTTCGTCAGCGGCACTTCGACATGAGTTCCGCTCGTCTTGCTGGTCAACCGCACGAGTCCATCCGCGGGGATGACGCCACGTGCGAGGATTTCGACCGCCAGCGGTTCGCCATGCGGGGCTTTGACCGGCTCGCGGACGGCCTCTTCGCCCGGCTCGCGGGTCAGCGTGATGGCGTCGTTCATCCGGATGCGGGCGATTTGCGTTTTTGTCGGATAGTGGGCCGAGCCCAGCAGCAGCCGATTGAGAAAGGCTCCGACGTGCCGCGGGAAGATCGCCGTCCACAGCAGGGCGATCACGAGAACCGTTCCGCCGGTCCACAGTCGTCGCTTCAAGCGTCGGTATGAGAACCCTTCGAGGACATTGAGGTGGGTGCTGAAATCGTCGACGTAATCGATGACGGCCGTTTCGAGCTGAGGCGACCCCCATGTCTTTGCTTCGGGTGAGGAAAACTGCAGGGCGGCGACGAGGTCGCTGTCGATGTGCTGGTTGCGTTCGACGATGAGGGCGAGGTCGACGTCGGTCTCGCGAACGAACAGCCAGGGGAGGGCGTGCTTTCGGAAGACCCAGGTGATGACCCCGAGGCACAGTACGAGCGAGACGAACCGCTGCGGGCGGGACATCTCCAGCGCCCAGTCGATGAAAAACGCGACGGCGAGGGTGATGAGAACCCCGGCCACCAGCGCTCCCCCGGCGAGGCCGAGCCGCACCAGTTGCCGCCGATGGCGAAGCTGGTTCAATCGCGAATGGAGCTGGGCGAGTGCGGGCATGGCGAAGGAGCGACCAGGCAGCGGCAGCGGGCATGGCAACGCCGCGCCGTCGAGCGAAGCGTTGCCAAGAATTGAGGTTCGATCGATCGCGGTTACGCCCACTGGGCGCAAGCACACATTTGCGAGATTTTATCGGGTGCCGAGGGGAGACACCACGCACCGCCAAAAGGATGGTCCTGAGGCAATCGACTCGGAAGATTGCAGAAGACAGGGGAAACCCCGCCTTGATCGACTTGCTCAGTCCACGGATAATCCCCCGTCAATCCGTAGAAGCGGTCTACGTGACGGATCGGTCAGCGTCGGCTCAATGTCGGGCTGGCGAACTCAAGGATTGGTTTTTTTGACCTTCGAAGGATCAAGTCGCATGTTTCGCTCGTTCGCCAGGCCCATTTCGGGATGGACCGGCCGTCTCGCCATGGGGGCCTTGACCGTCGCCGGGTTGATGTTCGTCTGGTCGGCGCGGGCCGAGGACGAGAAGCCGGCCAAAAAGGGAGCCTCTGCCGCGGCGGAGAAGGAAGAAGATCCGTTCGCCCTGCCGAAGGACGCGAGCCCGGCGCAGTTGCTGCGATTCATCAAGAAGATGCAGAAGTATCCGGCCCAGTCCTCGGGTGAATTGGAAAAGATGCTGGCGGCCATCGATCAGGCGGCCGACCTCGTGTTGAAGATGAAGGAAACGGACGCCGACGACGCCGAAACCGCCGCCCGGTACAAGTTCATGGTCTACCGCACGCAGGTGGAGCATCTGGAAGACAAGTCGGCCCTGAAGCGGGCGGAAGCATTCGCGAAATCCCTGGAAGCCGACAAGCGAATCCCGAAGCAACTCGCCCAGGAGCAGATGCTGACGGTCCGCGTCTCCATGATGCCTCAGCTGAAGCCGGACGCCCGGAAAGCACTGATCGACGAAGTCTTCGCCTACCTGGAGAAGCAGGGGGCGGACAAAAGCACGGCCGGCATGGCCATCGAATTCTGCGATGTCGTCGAACAACTGACCGATGCGAAGCAGGCGGCGGAAGTCTACTCACGCCTCATGAAGTTTCTCGCGACCTCGAAGGACAAGGACATTGCCGCCCTCTCCAAGAAGTACGAAGGGGTCGCGCGGCGGTTGAACCTGCCCGGCAACCCGCTCGAGGTGGTGGGTGTCACGGCGGACGGCAAGCCGTTCGACTGGAAGGCCTACCGCGGGAAGGTCGTGCTGGTCGACTTCTGGGCGACCTGGTGCGGTCCGTGCATCAAGGAGTTGCCCAACGTTCTGGCGAACTATAAGAAATATCACTCGAAGGGGTTTGAAGTCGTCGGAATCAGCCTCGACGAGGACGAAGACCAGCTGAAGGAGTTCCTGAAGGAGCGGTCGATTCCCTGGACGACGCTGTTCGGCAAGGACGAAGCGACGCGCGGCTGGGAACACCCGATGGCCGTGAAGTACGGCATCATGGGAATTCCGACCGTCATTCTCGTCGGCAAGGACGGGAAGGTCGTGAACCTCGAGGCCCGCGGCGAAAAGCTGGGCGAGTTGCTGGAACAGCTCCTCGGCGACGATAAGTAACGACTGATCCCCGCCGGGTTTGCCCTGGTGGTGCAATGACGGGCCGGAGACAACCGGCTCCAGGAGCGTGTCGGAACCGGCGGTTGCCCTTGGGCGCTGCCGGTTTTTTTGCGCAGCCTATCGCAGGAAACGCCCGCCGTTGACGTCGAGCAGCGCGCCCGTCATGAACCGCGACGCATCCGACGCCAGAAACAGCGCCGCGTCGGCGACTTCATCCGCCGAGCCATTCCGCGCCAGCGGCGTCTCCTTGCGGTACTGTTCCATTCGCTCGGGCGTGCTGAACTTCTCGTGGTGCGGCGTCTCGATGACGCCCGGCATCATGGAGTTCACCCGCACGTGCGGGGCCAGTTCTCGGGCAAGGGTGCGGGTCATCACCTGCAATGCTCCCTTGGCGGCCGCATACGGTCCCGCCCCGCCGGCCCCGCCGGTCTGCACCGAGAGAGAGAGCATGTTGATAATGCTTCCATGTCCCGACGCCTTGAGCGCGGGAACCGCGCGGCGCGTGACGTAGAACGCCGAGAAGACGTTCACCTCGAACGCCTGCCGCCACAAATCGGTCGGACAGTCTTCGAGCTTCGAGCGGGCGATCGGCGCTCCGGCGTTGTTCACGAGAACATCGATCCGGCCGGCTGCTTCCAGGAAGCGATCGACCAGTTGCGCGGCTTCTTCCTCGCGGGACAGATCCGCCGCCAGGACGATTCCCCGGCCCCCCGCATCGACGATGGACTTCAGTGTGTCGTCCGCGGCCGTGCGGCTGGTGTTGCAGTGTACCCCAAGAAAGGCCCCGTGAGCCGCCAGGGCCGAAGCGATCGCACGTCCAATTCCCGTTCCTGCCCCGGTCACCAGCGCCGCACGCCCAGCGAGAGAAAACGAATCGGTTTTCGAGGCAGCCTCAGCCATCGTCGGGGCGATCCGAGGAAACGTCAAAGGAATGAGACCCTACCATAGCGCACCCCATCCAGAAACGCGAGCCACCGCCCCCGAAGTCGTATGTTCATGGGTCCGAAATTGGGACGACCCGGGAATGACGGGTTTTCCGAGAAAACCAGTTTTGCAGACTCCAGTTCTCTGGACGGATAGAGAACTAAAATGGAGAATCTGCAACGTTTGGGCAATATAATTTGGCCGAAGGTGGCTCCGCAGGGGGATGTTGGAGATCGGCTGAGGGGAGTGGCGTCGTTCCAGTCGCAGCCTCGCGTCAGGGCGGCGTCTGACTTTGTTATTCACCGAGCCAGAGAGCGGCTCGCTGGAGCATGCCGGAATGATTTCGACAGTGTCCGTTTCGAGGGAGGCTGCGGTCGATGAGGGCCGGGCCGTCCGACGCGCGTCACACCGCGCCATGACCACGCTGGCGACCATCGTTCGCTTCCACACCGGGCAGCACCTTTCCGACATCGATCTGCACGCCCGGCTCTCCGACGACCTGATGATCCGCGATCCCCGGCTGGTGCGGCGGATCGTCTGGGACTGCGCGGTCGAACTCGGTCTGGGCGACCGGCTGTCGCTCCTCGTGGAAAGACGACAGCCGCAGTTCGACACGGCCGGCGACATCGTCGAATTCCTCGTGCGGGAGATGTTCCGCCGCCGCAATGAGCGGCCGAAATCCTCCTTCGACGCCGAGCGCTACGCGTCCTTATGGCGAGGCCCCGACGACTCCTCCGACGAGGTCGCCGTGGAAGAAGGCTTTCCCATGCCGGTCGAGTTCTGCGAGGGAACTCCGGCTGAGATGGGGGCTCAGTACGGCCGCAATCAGGCGCGCAACCTCCTTCGGTACATCGTCAACAACGTCGAGCGGATCGGCCTTGAAAAACTGAAGGTGATGCCCGAACTGCAGGACTGCATCATCGATCCCAGCATCTACTTCACCCAGGCGGAAGTCGAAGAAATCCAGGCGATGGCGAAGGCCGCCGACATTCCCTGGGAATTCGTGCTCGGGCACAACATCGGCCTCTATCCAGCCTACGTCCCCGGCTGCTCGCAGTTCGCCGTCAGTGCGGGGCGGAACGCCGAGTTCGGGCTGGTTCACGCGGTCAACGAAGATTCTCCCTACTCGCTGCTGATGCGCGAGCATCTGACGCGGGTGATGACGGTCCGGCGTCCGAAAGGAGGCGTCCCCTATGTCACCTTCGGACTCGTCGGGACAGTTGGCGGGCTCAACGGCATCAATGCCGCGGGGCTCATCGTCAGTACGACGCTCGTCATGGATCGCCCGCGGCGGCGCGAGACCCAGCACGGCATCATTCAGCCGATTCTCACCCGCAAGATTCTCGAAGCGGCCACCACCATTCCCGAAGCGATCGAAATCATTCGCAGCCTGAGGCGGGACGGCTCGTGGAGCATCTGCCTCAGCCACTTCCCGACCGACCGCATCTGCTACGTCGAGTACGACGGAAAATCTCTGCTGATCAACGACCACCAGCCGGCAGTCGTCAGTACGAACCACGCGATTCTGCACGAGACGATGACCGGCCCCACCCCCCACTCGATCAGCCGCATGGACCGCCTCCATGCCATGCTCAGCCTCGAGTCGAACCGCGGGGTCTCGCCGTCGTGGGCGAAGAACATCCTCCGCGACGGCTACGACACGTCGCGCGGACGGGTCACCGCCTTCCCGACGATGCACACCATCCGCCGCATCGATAATCAGGGAAGCTTCGTCATCGTGCCCGCCACGGGCGAACTGTGGGCGACCGCCGGCCCCATGGCCCCGACGATGGCGGACCGCTACTTCCGCATCTCGCTGCGGCGACTCTTCGGCGAATCGCCGGCGACGTCGCGGGCGTAAGAGTGGCACGACATTCCATGTCGTGAATCCGTGCGGAACGTCCACAAACACTCTGCATGCGAGTCGACTCGCTTGGCCGAGTTTCGCGTTCCGCTACGCGAATTCACGAGACGGAGTCTCGTGCCACAATGACAAGCCGTCAGTGTGGCGCGACATTCCATGTCGTGAACTTGCGTGGGGCGGTCCGAAAGTTATTCCCAGGTTCATCGATCTGAATCGGTCGGATTCAAGTGAATCGATGAGCGTGGCATGGTGCTTCGGCTCGCCGCAGGACTTCACGAGACGGAGTCTCGTGCCACGATTTGCAGAGCGATGCAGGGTGGCACGCGCCGCGCCGTCAGTGGTAAAAGGATGGGACGGATCGCAGCCTGCGCATCCCATCACGTTCATCGCACTCCCGCACCTTCGAAGGATCATTCGATGCGGTCACTCGTCTCGCTGTCGGTTGCCCTGGCTCTCGTCGGCGTCGCCGCCTCGGCGCTGGCGGCCGACGATCTGATGTCGCCGCTCACCCCGCTCGAAGCGAAGTATCTCGCGAATGCGAAGCAGGTGACGCACGGATTTCCGCGAGCGGGCGAAGGCTACTTCTCGCCGGACGGCGAGTCGATCGTCTTCCAGGCCTACCCGCTCGGCTACCCGTTCTATCAGATCTATTCGCAGAAGCTCGATGGCAAGGACCTGCGGCTGATCAGCACCGGCCGCGGCAAGACCACCTGCAGCTACTTCTCGCGGGATGGAAAGAAAATCCTGTTCGCCTCCAGTCACTCCGATCCCGATGTCGGAGCGACCGAACGCAAGGCCCGCAAGGAAGCCGCCGAAGGGGGACGTCGCCGCTATCAATGGGACTTCGATCCCAACATGGACATCTACGAGTGCAACCTCGACGGTTCTGAATTGAAGCGCTTGACCGACGCGCCCGGATATGACGCCGAGGGAAGCTATTCGGCCGACGGCAAGCGGATTGTCTTCACGTCGTCGCGCGACGGGGACGCCGACCTCTACATCATGGACGCGGACGGCTCGAACGTGCGGCAGTTGACCAACAAGGACGGCTATGACGGCGGGCCGTTCTTCTCGCCGGACGACAAATGGGTCATCTTCCGCAGCGACCGAGATGAAAAAGATATGCTGCAGCTCTATGCGATCTCGGTCGACGGGAAGCACGAAGTGCAGCTGACGAAGGACCTCAAGACGGTCAACTGGGCCCCGTATTTCCATCCGTCGGGGAAGTACCTGATCTGGACGCGGGCCGACTATTCGAAGGGTCCGCGGTTCGCGGGGTTCGATCTCTGGACGATGGAGATCAAGTCGACCGACACGGCGTTCGAAGGGGGCGAAGTGACGCAGGTCACCGACCACGCGACGACCGACATCCTGCCGGTCTTCAGCCCGGATGGAACGAAACTGATGTGGACCGCCAGCCGCTCGCCGGACGGCGCACCTCAACTCTGGATCGCCGACTGGCTGCGGGGGCAGAAGAAGTAATCGAAGCACGAGCCCCACCGGGCTTGCCCCGGTGGTGAAATGACTGAGCGGCTACGAGAATGGGATTAGGCTTTGTCGGAAAGGTTGATCTGGACGTAGCACGGGCACTCATGCCCGTGCGGAACCCTTCCTCATCGTATCACTCACGGGCACGAGTGCCCGTGCTACGAATGAATCGGCACTCCGTATCCGGAGTTTTCCGACAAAGCCTGGAACTCGCTGATCTCTCGAATTGACCACGCAACTCAGGCGAAGCAAATCATGCCCACCCTGTCCCGTCGTGCGTTTCTCCGTGGAACCGGCGTCGCCCTGGCGCTCCCCTTCCTGGACGCCATGCGCCCCGCCTTTGGTGCAGCCGCCTCCGAAGCTCCGCGGCGGCTCGTCGCCGTGCAGACGAATATGGGGATCCTCCCGCAGTTCTTCTTCCCCGAGGCCGGTGGCAAGGACTACGCCCTGTCGCCGTACCTCGAGCGGCTGAAGGCTCATCGCGATCAGTTCACCGTCTTCTCCGGATGCAGCCATCCCGGCGTGACCGGCGGCCACGTCGCCGAGCGGTGCTTCCTCACCGGCACCCCGCACCCGGAGCGCGGCGGATTCCGCAACGGGGTCTCGCTCGACCAGTTCATGGCCGAGCGGATCGGCAACCGCACCCGCTATCCGTCGCTGGTCCTCGCGAACAGCAACGAGAGCGGCTCGACCCTCAGCTACACCCGCAGCGGGGCACCCCTCGCCGCCGAGCGCAGCCCGAAGAAGCTCTTCCAGAAGCTGTTCGTGCAGGGGAATCCCGAAGAAGTCGCCGCCAACGTCGAGGCCCTGCGGCAGGGGCAGAGCATGCTCGACTTCGTCGGCGAGCAGTCGAAGCGGCTCAACCGCAGCCTCTCCAGGGCCGACCAGCAGCGGATGGACCAGTACCTCACGTCGGTCCGCGAACTGGAGCAACGATTGAAGAGCTCGGAAGCGTGGGAGCACAAGCCGAAGCCGGTTGTCGACGCGAAGCCCCCGGAAGATATCGACGACGCGAAAGCCTTCGTGCAGCGGACGAAGCTCTTCTTCGACGTGATCCGGCTGGCGCTCGAGACCGACTCGTCGCGGCTCATCACGCTGTTCATCGACACCACGGTCATCCACAACATCACGCACCACGGCAACCGGCCCGAAGTGCTGGGTGAGCTCCGCGGCCACGAAGAGCGTCAGTTCGACGCGCTCAACGACTTCCTCACCGCGCTGACGCAGACGAAGGAAGAGGGGCAGCCGCTCCTCGACCGCACGATGGTCCTCTACGGCACCTGCATGGGAAGCGCCAACTCCCATTCCAATACCAACGTGCCGATGATGCTCGCCGGCGGCGGCTTCAGGCACGGCCAGCACCTGATGTTCGACCAGCAGAACAACTACCCGCTGACGAACCTGTTCGTCTCGATGCTCCAGCGGGTGGGGATCGAGGCCGACACGTTCTCGACGGGCAAGGGAACGTTCCGCGGGCTTGAGATGGCGTGATGATCCCGACCCGCGGCACTATTCGCACGGCCGCAGGATGACCGATTCGAAGCGGCCGCCGCTCTGATAGATGCCGGCCCGCGTGAAGCGGCACCACCGCAGGGTGATGACGAACGCCAGCGGTTCGGCCGACGAATCGCGCGGCTGCAGCAGAATCTGGCGGGACTGCAGCGGGTCGGCGTGCTCGAACGACGCGCCGTTCACCGACAGGTCGCGGCCCATCACTTCGAGCGACGCGCCGTGAGCCAGGTTGGCGACGTCATCCCACGGCGTGAGCAGCAGCGGGGCCTTCCATGGGACGCGGTGCCAGCGGCGGGCGCAGAGGATGCCGCTCGGCTGCCAGCACGCGAGGAGGCCGGTTCGCGGCAGGCTGGCGAGACGATCGACGAGCCGTGCCAGGGCGGTCCGCGCGGGATCGGCCGAGACGGCGGGATACCCGGTGCGCCTCGGCGGGGCCAGTCCGAGAATGGCAGACATGGGTTCGATTTCGCGGAGAGGCCGCGATCGTCCCTGATGCTTCGATGGCACGGGGGAGTGCGATGAAAACGTAGGTCACGAATTCCGGCCCGTCAAACCCCATGGTCGGCTTTCGCTCCGAGGATTTGAATGAATCGAATTCCGAAAGACAAATGTCGAAGGAAATGTCAAAAGACCAAACTCGAAAAGCTCGAATCACATCTCTTTCGTCACTTTGAGATTTCGATTTTCCTTAGACATTTGATTTTCGGCCTTCGGATTTCTCCTCAGCGTCGTCTCCGCGAAAGACAATCATCGGCCTACCACGGCTTCGGCCGCGGAATCTCGTTCGGATAGGACGGAGCCTTGCGGCGGCGCGGCTTTTCGACCGCCTTGCGTCGCTTCTCCTCGCTCGACTCACCGACACCAACCCCCGCGCGCGTTCCGACCGCCGTGCTTGGAGCCGCCTGCGCCGCCGCTGTCTTCACATGACCCACCGGTCCCGCAAGGGCCCGCTGGACGATGTGTGGCCAGTCGCCCGCGAGCGGGCGAAGTTGCAGCGATTCGCCCCCCTGCAGTGCGGCGACCGGGATGCCGTCAATGTAGGCGACGCGGTTGCCAGCCGTCCGCGGAACCCGCGGATGGTTCGTGAGAACTCCGACGAGGTTGAGCGGATCGGCCGCCGAGAGGACGACAAGGTGCCGCGGCGGCTTCTGATCGCGAAGCTCGCGCAGCACGCGGACGGTGTCGCTGAGAGCGAACTGCTCGCCCGCAACTCCCGAGATGAACCGCCCGCCCCGCAATTCGCCGCGGGCTTCCCACTTGCGGAAGACCTGCAGCAGCTCGAACCACGAGGGCGCGCCGTCCTCGCGTTCGAGGAGATCGCGAAACACGACGCCCCATCGCCGCAGCAGTTGCCAGCCCCACTCCTCAACAAAGGTGCGGCGGGCGTCGTCGTTCGTTTCGTCGACGTGCGGCGGACGACGCCAGTTGGCCCACCGTCCGGCCCCGCGCGGCGTGATTCGCTTGCGGGCGGCTCCCATGTCACGTTGCCGCGCCGCCCCCCGGTCGCCGTCGAGGCGGTCGCCGAGCAGGTCGCGCAGTCCTGAGAACCCGTCGGCCGTCACCAGCCCGCGAGCCACCAGTTCGCCCAAAGCCTCGCGCAGATGTGACGGCAGCATCCGCGATGACGAGAGGAGGTCGCCGGCGAACAGGGCTCCGTGGCTCGTGAGGAGCTGATGCACCTCGGTGGCGTAACCGCCCAACTCCTCTGACGCGGCATCTTCGCTCCGGGCAAGGAGCCATTCGAGGTCATTGCGAACGAACAGCGAGACGGGGACGACGCGGGTAAGGTTCGCTCCCGCCCGGTTGCGCCCCGCGGCGCTGGGCGGGTAAAGACGACCCCAGCCGATTTCTCCCGAGAGACAGAGCTCATCGAGCCATGCGGGTCGATAATCGGTGAGCCTCGGGGCAAGGAGATCGGATTCCCAGGACGCGGCCGGAATGTCGATTCCCTGAAGCATCGAGACGACTTCGAACAACCCGTTCGTGCCGGTGCGGGGATTCTCACCCGTGAGGCCGTGTTGCTGAAGCAGGAAGCGGATGAAGACTTCGGGAGCGACCGGCTCGATCTGCTTGCGAAGCCCTTCCATCGTAAGTCGATGAATGCGGGCGAGCAGCCGGCGGTGACACCATTCGAGGGGGGGCGGGGAGGTTGAGGGTTGAGGGTTGAGGGTTGAGGGCAATGCGGGCGCAAGCGGTTCGGACGGCGCCCGGTCGTCGCTTGCGGGTTCGCACTGCCTTGGACTTTCCGCGGGCGTTGGAACCGCGGGCAGCCCCTCAAACCGGCCCCGCAGCACGGCACCCTCACCCTCCAGAGCTTCGAGGGCCGACTCGGCCTGTGAGGGAGTGAGGGCGAGCTCGTCCGCGATGCGCTCGGCGGTGACGGGCCCGCACACTTCGATCAGCCCGCGGATCATCGAGACGCGGGCCTCGACATCTTCCCACTGCTGGCGAACCGTCGGCGGCGCTTTGATGTCCGGCACTGGCTGGACGCCGGGAAAAGCCGCCAGCACGGCCGGTAGGCGCTCCGCAGCAACCCAAGCGTTTCGGCCATTGGGAAGCACGATGGTCGCCGCCCGCTTCGTGCGTTCGAGAGCGTCATACCACTCGACCCACGTGGGATCGGACGGCACCACTTCGCTGAGCGCATCTCTCTGCCGGAGCGCGACGGGGTGGCTGGGGTTGAGGCTTTGCGTGCCGCCAGCGAGAGTCGCGCGTCGCTCCGCTGGGGGCTCACTTCGTTCGACCCCAGCCACCCTCAACGCTCCCTCAATCTCTCCATCACTCCATCCCTCAATCCTCCCCACCCCCCCACCCCCC
>JADZEF010000174.1 GCA_020850695.1 Planctomycetaceae bacterium
CTTGGTGAGAAATGGGCTTATATCGCTTGCGAAGGATGGAAAACCGTCAGCCACACCAATCCTCGGACAGATTCAACGTGGGCTGAATCTGAGCGTCTCCGCACTGGCACGCCGTAAGCCTCGGACAATCATGGCGGACCCGGTTTTTGGTACTCCCGGCGGCGGGAAGGTCAGTCGATCCAAACCCTATGCGTTCGTGCTCATGCCATTCAGGAATGATCTACAAGCAGTTTTTTCCGAGCACGTCACTCCGGTGTGCCGCCGGTGCGATCTTGATGTGTTTCGTGGAGACGATTTTTTCTCGTCCAATCAGATCATGAATGAGGTATGGAACGCGATCTATTACTCATCGTTGATCATTGCCGACTGCACGGGGAAGAATGCGAACGTCTTCTATGAGCTGGGAATCGCTCACACTCTTGGTAAGCCGGCGCTCCTGTTGTCTCAATCGCTCGACGATGTGCCATTCGATCTGCGTCATTGGCGATGCTTGATTTACGATTCGTCCGTTTCCGGCCTGGAGCGGCTCGACACAGAGTTGGCGGCCGCGATTGAAGGGGAAAAGCCGGAGTTCCTGTTACATCACAGAATGTTTCTCGCGCCTCTGTCGACTCTTGGCTGGCTTGAACGCCTTCGGGAATTGTGAGTCGGATGACTCGATCGAGGATGTTTCTCATGAATGAGTTCCTCGATCGCCCGACGCCCCCATCCTCTGACGGTCCCTTTCGATCAGCCAATCGAGCACGCGGATCTGCGCTGAAGCCTTGGCTCTGGCTTCAGGGGCATTCAGTTCGTTCGAGTCGAGGCCTCGCTGGATCCAGTCACGGTAGACAACCCGAGCCGTCTCCCTCGGCATGCCGGCCAGGCGAAGCCCCGCGCGTTCGCCGTTCCGCGACTCCCGCGATCTCTGCTCAAGTCGGTTGATTCTGTTCTCAAGGCTCATGGTCTGCTCCGATCGTCGCTGTCCCAGCCGGCGTCCATTGATCCTGTTCAATCAACCTTGCGAAGAACTCAACGCTCCGCTCTATCTCTTCCCGCCCCTCTGGTTCTACGTCGCCCGACTGCAGCCGGCCGACGTACCAATCACGCACGACGACCCTCGCCCGCTCGGGGAGCATCCCGCAGACCCGCGGCGGATCGGTTCGTGCGACGTGACGACGTCGGCGGAGTTCTTCGAGGCGTTCAATTCTGTTTCTCAGCATGGGTCATGCACTCCGCGCCATGGTCGAACCCGTCTTCCGGGAAGCTTCCTCGTCTTCGAGCCGGCGGAGCCGGTCCTCAAGTTCGACCATTTGTTTCATACGAAGCCCCGTTTCGAGGATTGCCTTGGCGGCCGACAACCGCACTGTATCCGCGTCCGACTTGAGCAATACGACAAGCGTCTCCACCGCGGCGACAGATGACTCTGAGAGCTTTTCGAGAGCTCGCGCGACGATCGTTTTCTTCGCTTCGGCCAGACGAGTCTGGAACGCCGGATCGCTCAGCCGGCGGTAGACGGTGCGGTCTCCGACCCCGGCCGCGTTCGCCGCTTCGGGAACCGACTTTCCGCTCGACAACTCCAGGATGAGTGTGTCATCCGCGAATTTCCTGCCATTACGGGCCATCTCGCGACCTTCAAAGGGGATACGAATCAAGAGCTGAGAGCGGGATGCAGCTGCTTGCCGTCGTCGCTCTGGGATCCGGCCACGTTGGCCGAAGGTTCTTCGGATGTTGGCTCCCCAAATCCGGCGAGGGCCTCGTCGATCCTGGCCGTCAGTCGGGGGTTTGCCGAGGGTCGGGACGCCCTCAGCGCGGCCACGATCTCGAGACGGCGCTCCGCTGGCATCGGCCATCCTTCCTTGATGGCCTTCTGGATGAGCGTGAGATCCCGACGGCCGAGGGGCGCGCGGAAAGTCGTGTCAGTGGTCACCGGTGGACCTCCCATGTTCGGGTTCCGTCCCGGCTTGGTTCGCCCGCTCCATTGCCAGCAGGCAGCGGCCAGCGGCAAGGGCTATTCGGGGTTCCGCTGCAAGCCGTGCAGACACGGCATTCACAATCCCCGGGCGTCGGTCCACAGGAATCGGCCATTCTTGGACGACGGCCAGGCGGACGAGGTCGAGGTCAGCGCGGGACATGCCCGTGCCCCCCTCCCCCTGCCAGAAGTGAATCGTGGCGGTCGCCTCCGCTCGCTGGCGGTCTCGTTTCCGCTTTTTCCTTGAGATTGTGGGCATTGTAGGTTCACTCACATTGCTTTTGAACATGGGCAGAAGGTGCAGTTCTGATGGAATTGCACCAGACTTCGATAAATCGCTCAGGGTCGCTTTGGGGCGGAACGGGCACCCGGAGTCGTCCGGACGGCTCGAATGCGTTCCTGGAGCTTTCTGGGGCCTTCCGTCGCATTGGCGGTCTGTGAGACGAGAGATCCCCTGCTCTCTGCACTCATCCACGCCGTGATGGGATTCGTGCTGGCCGGCGATTTGTGGTTGAGAATTGTGGTTCGGTCGTGATCGTCGTGGTTCACGTTGTGGTCTCGCGGGCGGGAATCGTGGTCATGGGAAGTGCTGGGTTCGTGTCGGTTGAGTTCATTTCGTGCGCAGATTCGGCGGCTTCGTGGTGCGATTCGTCGGGCGTCGAACCAGTCGCGGGCGTTTCGATGAAAAAGAACTCGGAGGGCGGCTTGTTCATGGTCTGCGGATAGGACACATAGGACGCTTCTGGCCTATTGTTATCCCTTTAGCTATATGCCTATGTCTGTTCGAACGAATGATGGAGATCTGCACGCGAAAGAGAGAACAATATGTGGAAAGCGTCCTAACCGTCCTTTGTGTCCGGGTGCTGTTCCTTCACGAATTCCCGCAGTTTCGTCTCAATGTCATGCAGGGTCTTATCTTCTGAATGGACTGCATCTTTTCCCGTCCAGTGAAAGCCTCGGCCGTGAACTCGATTCGGGCAGACTGAGAGGAAATGGAACTTCCCCTCGTCGATCTTCTGCTTGAGCATCCGGCTGACGCCGGAGGTCGTGTGCTTTTCGCCGGTTGCCCAGTTGAACCACCGCGCGGCGATGGCTGACGGAATGAAGATTTGCTCCGTGTCGACGGAGTACCCAAGGCGGGCCAACTGCTGGCGGAAGAAGTCCTCGATGAGATCGGACTCCTCAGACTCCACGTCCGCGACAGACTGGCGTTCGGCGATGAGGGCCTGAGCCGCGGCGGGGTCGGGGAGACGGGCCAGGATGTCCCGCTCCCACGAGCCCCAGCGCGAGTGCCTGGCGAGCGTCTTGCGTTCCGATCGGAGGAAAGCGATCAGGTCAGCAATGATCTGCTGACGGTTCTGAGTGATGAATTCGCGTGTCGACTCCTCCCACGTTGGGTCGTAGGTCGGCCGCGTGATGTGAATGATGACGCACCGTTGCGCCATGTCGGTCGAGAGCGACGCGCCATTGAGCGTGATGATCCACAGCAGGTTGTTCGGGCGCGACATTTCCCCGATGTACATGGCCTTGCCGGAGATCGTCGGCGCGGTGATCAATGCTTCGAGCTCAGCCCATGAAAACCGCATCGTCTTGACGTTGTCCAAGAGTGCGATTCGCTTCGTCTGGCCGTCCGGGGAAAGGAGCCGCTGTTTGATGACCGCCGCGTCCTCGTTCGCGGAGAGGTCGATAACTCCGCCCGCCAGGTGTCCAGCCATCGCGACAAGTTTCGACTTTCCCGCCCCGCGTCCGTCGTCGGACGTGACGAGCCAAGCCGGCCGCGTACCGCCGCCGCCACCCCACAGGAGTGATGCGAACAAGGCGCGAATCAGTTCGGAGTCAACGGGAGTCTTTGGGCAGAACTTCGAAACGAGAGTTTCCAGGGCTATTCCGTCGCCGGGCTCGGGGATCTTGCAGGCGTAGTAGTGCTCCGGGATCGGTGGCTCGTGGGGGAGTGTTTCGACGGCGCGGTACGCGGTCGCTGTTCGACGGAGTTCCGCGAAGACGTCGTCCCGAGAGTGGCACGCTGGAGAGCGAAGAAACTCGGGCGGGATGTTCGTGGCGGTCCCGATGTAGCCGAAGACTGACGATGAGGACTGCAGCCAGGAGATCGCCCCTTTGTCGTCAACGAACAGGGCGGGTCCGATCCTCCGCGGCCAACCATTGGTTCGCTCATTGATCTCCGCGATGATCTTCGGCATCGGGAACGGTTCGATGATCGTTCCATCGTCGGTCTCGATTTGAACGCCGTTGCGGATGGGGAAGATAATCTTCTCAGTTGTTCCCGACGCGAACGGCCTCGGCGCGGGCCCGGGCCGCACCCATCCATCTTCGATTGCGAAGTGGAACAACGTCCCAATGCCGACCCCGCCGCCTGCGTCGAATCCTGCCCACTTCGACTCGCACTCGCCCGCCTGATACTTCCCGGAAGTGCTCGACCACCGATCCCACTCTGCCAGCATCGCCGCGGATGAATCGAGAGAGTGGAGGGCCTGCCCCACCTTCAGCCAGTCGTCGTAGGAATCCACTCTCCCGACGGACAGGGCGGCCAGGGCCATCAACGCTAGGTCGCGTTCCGGGATCGGTTCGAACGATGTTGGCGTCGCTCGTCGCGAAGACTTCTTTTCGGGAGCCTCGCCGAGCTCGACGAGCACTGCCTTCCCCAAGGCCTTCACTGCTGCTTCGATCACAGTCGCAGGAACTTCGGCCGGTTGCGCTGCGGAATCGAGCCATTCAATTCGCTCGCCGCTCGGATGAATGCTTCCCGGAAAGACGGTTTGGCATCCCGTCCAACGCAGCTCGACGATCATCTTCTCGTGGTCCGGGAGGTCCTTCCCTGGCCGTTGTTGTTTCAGGGTTTTCGACGGCCCGATGAGCTTGTAGAGGTAGTGCGACTTCGGCTTGCTGGCGCGACCGAAGATTGCGGGAGTCGATGGGAGGTACTTCGGAGCGAGTTCCACCGCTTTCGGATGATCAAGGTCGACGTCGCACAGCCCCCCGCTTGGTTCGCCGAGTAACACGCCCACGTTCTTCTGCCCCCCGCAGAATCGAGCAACGTGCCGTTCATCGAGGATGCAATTCTGCCACCCTTTGAAGCCGGGGTTCTTCTGCCGATCGGGAATGGGAATCGGAGCCCATCCATTCCTCATGTAACGCTTGGCGATTTCGGCGACGTGGAGAGTCTTGCCGTTTGTCTCCGGTGAGGGGTCCGTCATTCGACCACCTCGCTCTCCGCAACGTAGTAGCCGCCGGTGTATCGGTTTCGTTCGCAATGAGGAGTGCGGTGACTCTTGCCGGCCTTCGCGTCCTCCGCATCCCATCCGTGGGTATGGTGCGTCGAACAATTCGGACACCACACGCGAATGCGGAGCCCGCCTCTGGGATGCGGAAACACCGTCCCGCGGAGAACCGGAATGCTGTCGTCGGCCGGCTCGATAGAGGGCGAGGTTGTGAAGTTGGCTGACGCGATCATGCGGCACCCCCTTCCGGAAGTTCCGCAACCTCCGCCCTTGCCACGCCGAACCATTCCGTTAGCCGACGCGGGTAGCTCACGGCTTCAATCCAGAGTCCGGCGCGGTGATCTCCGATTGCCATCAACTCGATCGCAGTTCGGTCCACTCGGTCAAGTTTTCGGAGAGGGTCGGTCTGCTCGATCTGCTTCCACCGTCTCACCGCGCGGCGACTCAAGCCGTCGAGGTCGGTCATGACGCCGTCGTCGATCTGTTCTTGTTCGCGGCGACCATTGAGGTTGGACACAACGCGAAACTGCAGGGTGAGGTACTTCGCCTCGATCCTCTCCTGGTACGCCCGAGCGAGATCGTTGACTTTGGGCAGGAGCTTGAGGCTTCTGCCGTTCGCGTCTGTGTCGAATCTCTCCGGCGGCCGCGGGCTGAGAGCCAGTTCCACCTGAATCGGTTCGACGAACAGGGTCTCGGCGATCCGTTCGATCGGCCAGTCCATCGCATCGAGGAGAATGGACTGCTCCCAGAGCTGATCGAAGCCCCATGGCGTGTCCCAGATCCATCGCCGGCGCTCTTCATCGGGCCAGGTCCGAAAGGGAGTGTCGCAAAGCTTCTGAGGCTTCGGTGTTGGCGTCGGCTTCGTTTCCTTCACCAGTTCGATTGCCTGTCGGATCGACTGCGGATCGTCAGTCTCCGAATGCGACACGCGCGACGTATTTGGCGCAGGCAGCTCGCGGTGGAGTTGCATGTACCGCTGAGCCGTTCGGGCTGAGATCTCCGGGCAGTTCTGATCGAGCCACGGCAACCACAACCCGTGGTTGACCTGCTCCTTTGCCTGCTTGAGGATCTCGCCTGCACGGCGGGCATACTCGACCGTCGTGTTGGCGTGTTCTTTCGCGAGGCGATGGGCTTCGTTCGCCGCATTCGCCAGATTCGAGAGGCTGCACTCCGCAACCCTCTTGTCGACCATGATTGTCGTCTGCATAATCTCTCCGTACCTCGCAGATGAATTCCGTCTGCTGACTCGGCCCGCGATGACAACGCGGGTCGTGTCGTTTCTGGACTCAGGACTTCGCGGTTGACTGGGCAGTGCCGGCCTGGATGGTTTCCCATTCCGCTCGGGTGAGAAGCCGTCCCGCCTGCTCGCTGGCGGACAGCCAGGCTCTCACGGTGGAAATGCGCCACCGGATTCCGGAACTCCGCCCGAATTTGATAGGTCGTGGGACCTTTCCCGAAGCGGACAGCCTGTCCAAAGTGCTGACAGAAATGTCCAGCATCACCGCCAGACCATTACGGTCGGTCAACTCGGGCTCGACGGTCGCACGCGGGGCGACGTGCTCGACGCCGTTCGCGCCCTTGCGGGAGCGGCCGCCCTGCCCTGCCGGCGAGGTTTCAGCGGTCTCCCCATCAGATAGTGAACCGATCGGGATCGAGAGGGCGTTACGCATGGGCGGGCTCCTCCAACAAGGACGCCCGGTCTTCCAGTCGTGAATCGGTCTGGGCGCGAATGAATTCCGCAAATGCGGCGGGAGTAGTGCACCACACTCCGCCGACGCTCACCGCGGCGAGCTTGACGCCCGCGACGCCGTGGCGGATCCATCGGGATCGAGTTCCGGAGCTAACTCGGCGACCGAGTCGCTTTCTGCAAAGCTCGGCAACCGGCTCGACGGATTCGGTTTCAATGTCGATGACAGGCATTCAAGGGCCTCCAATCGTGCTGAATCTTCAACACGACCAGAGACTCTCAAACCGACGTGACTTCACAAAACACGATAGCGTGTTTTTTTCGACACGTTCACGTGTCTTCCGAGTCACGTTGCTCAACGAGAACCCGGTTCCGAGAGCCTCGCCCCTCAGAAATCGTCAAGCCGAGCGGGATAATCAGTTCTCGGAGACGGCGTATCGAGCTTCGAAGCGCGGTTCCAATGCTCTCTTCCGGCTGAGTGCGAGCGATTTCGGCTCTGCTCAGACCCTTCGCGCCAGCCTCGACGAATGCAATGAAAAGTGGCCAAAGAGTCTCGCTCCGGGCAAAGGTTGCAAGTGCCTGCTCGTGTCCGATCCGTCGGGCCGCCCTTTTGGCTTCATCCAAGATGATCCCAAGGTAGCCGGCTTGCAGTCCATGGTCACTCTCCAGCGTTTGGTCGTCCGGAGCATCGACATTTCGTGCAGGCGCACTCCCTTCCGTTTTCGCACTCGGACGGGCGTCATTCTCACGAGCGCACCGCTCTTCTTCACCGGTCGAGGTCGAACGAAGCGACCCTCGCTCCGAATCTTGTTGGACGTGATTTGTAATACTGACTGCAATCTGTGGCTGGACGATCACATCCCCAATTGTTGCTGTCGCACTCGCGGACGCGATTGCCATCGATGTCGGATTCGCGACGGGAAAGCTCAACGGTGCGGCCGGGTCGTCCACAAACGACTTACTGTCGACCTCGACTCTCGTGTCTTCTGACGTTCCATTCAGTCTTTCGACAACGCTCGAAATAGCCTGTTGGCGATCCACCAGCAATCGGACTTGGTGCGCGACTTTGAAACAGTGTGTGAGCTCAAAACGAGGCCTGCCATACCAATCGAGCCACTCGGCAGGCAATTCTGGGGTTGTTACTCTACGGATCTCCGCACCATCCCGGCGGCCAGTGCCTTGGCAAATTAGTCTCCATTGGCCTCTAAGACCACTAGACTCAATCGTTACCAGGTACCGCTCTTCGACGTAGCCAATTCGGATGAGCGAATCGATCGCAGATGCTTCAGTGGGCGACAACTGGGGCGCTGTGATGTCACTCCAAGCTGACGACAGTCGTTTCAACCAGTCGACGCATTTGCGATGCCAAGCAGGAATTGATACTTGGCGGTCATACAGTGGCTGGACCATTCCCCCATCCCTCCATGCGAGACATCGGGCCAGCCCGCGGGAGCGGCGGGGGATAGGATCCGCTGCTCGACCGCGGGCTGCGTTGCGTCACCCCGCTTCGAATCAGGGTGACGACCCGACGCGGGCATTGTACGCTGGCGGCCACGCGATGTCAGCAGCTCACATGCGTTTGCGAGTGGCCATGCGAGTTGCTTTCCGATCGACCGCTGGCAATGATGGCCGCGCAGATTCACTCTCGACCGCACGCGAAAATCCGAACTGTGGACGCGCAGCGGAAGATTTGGTCTTGAGCCTTTTGAATTGCGAAACGTGGGAGCGTTGTCAATGGTGGACGGGGCTCGAAACGCCTTGACCGGTTATCTCTACCAGTTCCTTGGGATCGCTTCTTTGCGAGCACGGGCAATCACCGTCAGCGATCTTGATTCGGAACTCGCTTGCGATCTCGTGACTTCTATCCAAGACGGGGAACTTGTCCACGAGTTGCACGGCCAGGACGCCGTCATCAAGGTTCAGCATGCGAGCAAGGGGGAGAATGTCGGGATACAATACAAGCATGCGAAAACAGCCAGCCGCATGACCATTGAGCGGAGCGAGCTAATCGACATCCTCCACGTGTTCGATCGTAGCCAGAGGGAAGCACAGAACCGGGGCGAGTCCCTCGACCGTTTTGTGCTCGTGACGAATCGTTCCCTCGACGAAAACTCGCAGGCACTTTTCCAGAAGAAGACGAGCGCGCAAGTGCCTCCAGAACTGGTCATCCGAGAGGCGACTCAAGCTGGCAGAAAAATTGCGGGAGCAAAAAAAGTCGTAGAAGAATACGGTTCGGCAGCCGCTGCTGCTGCCGCTTGGCATGGCGTCCTCGGGAAACTCAGCATTTGGCGAGACCTTCGTTACGAGGCCGCTGTCTTGGAACTCAAGAAGCTCGCTACCCAGCACGGACTAACTCCGGACGAGTTTGATGCGGCGCGTGGCAGAATCATAAGCTCGATCATTGAAGCGACCGTCGTTGGACCGCTCACAATCACGATGGAGTGGCTTACTGAATGCCTCGTAAATGCACCAGACGCGCGCGTACTGCGACTGAATTCGCCGGATCCAACCACACGAAGCGTCGCGGCAGCAACTGTTCGAAGGAAAATGACTGAAAGTGTTGTTCGTAATGACAGCTCTCTTATCCGACGTCGACTAATCGACGAAGTGTGGAGCATGGTGCGACAATTCCCCGTCGTCTGGATCATCGGCGATGGTGGGTGCGGAAAGAGTGTACTTGGGTTGCAGGTCCTCATCCAAGAGTCCAGTGCCCGTCTGACGATGTTTCTTCGCGGGAGAACAGCAACACACGCTAATTGCCTCACGGATGCCTTAAGGTCGATTCGTAGCGAGAATCACTCATATTTGCTTCCTCAAGAGCCGGTAGCGAAACTCCTCGATCGTGTACGCATCGCGAATAATGGACTTCAGGTGCCTCTTTTGCTGATTGACATCGACGGATTAGATGAGGTTCCTGAAGGCGAGCGACACGGACTTAGGCAACTGATTGATCAACTCTTTACTCGCGCTCGGTCTGGGACTGCCGATGCCGTATTGATTCTTACGTGCCGCTCGCCCTCAAGGACCAAGACGCGAGCTTTAGAGAGACTCATTCTCGAATGGTTTGACACGGACTTGCCCGATGTTATTGCGGGTCAAATCGGGGCGATACATGTGGGCGACTTCGACGATGATGAATTGCGAGAAGCAGCTCGGGTACTTGCGCACGACGTTTACAGTCGGATTGAGGAAATGAACCTATGGAGGGAAGGAGCGGACGAAGCGACACTGGGAGCAAATCCGTTCTATGTGGATGGAGCTTCGCCTCGTGAGATGGAGATCATTGGTTCCCTGCGGCACCCCGCAATGTGGGGTGTGTTCGCGGATCTACCATTTGCAGATCGCCTTTCCGCCCTCTCTGGGAGCCGTGCATCGCTCGAAACTATGGCTGAAGGGTTCTTGAATCGTTTTGTCCGGAAGACGGTCACGCGATTTACAACGCTTCGAGAGCACAACATTCAGGCTAGCCTTGCGGCGATCGCTGTGACTCCTGCTCATAACGAAGCGGTCCGTGAGCGCCAAGGCGATTGGGTACAACCTGCGATCGGGCCACTCAATTCGAATGAGGCCGTAGTCCTCTATGCCGAGGCTCTCTCGTATGGGCTAATCCGCGAAGACGCTCCCGGTCGGTGGCGGTGGAGGCATGGCTTCGTGTGCGATCACCTGCGCGGAGGCCATGAATGAATGCTATTGAGAATCTTCAAGAGCGAATCGCACGAGAGCCATCGCCGTCGGGCATTCACAAACTTCTCGAAGAGATCCGCACCATTGAGAAGATTGGCCTTCCTGTCGAAGGTCTGGATGGTTGTCGGTTAGAAGCCTTTAGTGCGGCGCGGCGGGCCACCCTCGACGCACCCAAATATGCCCGACCATTTGTCCTCGAAGAGCTCCTTCCACTTTGCATGAGGGCAGACTCCGAATGGGCACATCCTCCCAGACCCAACCCATATCCCACTCTACTGCGAGAATGGCTTGCTGAGCTCCCTCGCAGCGACCACGTAGCAATTAGAGCTGAGGCTCTGGCGATTGTTGCAAAGGCGCGCGGCGATTCACACGTCAAATCTGCATGCCGCACAATTGCCGCGATCGGATTCCGTTCGGCTTTAGTTGATGAGTGGCTTTGGAATGTAATCTACACACAAGACGACGAAACAGGTGATCTGGCTCTTGCCATCAGGATCGGGCTTGGAGTCGATCCGACGAAGTGTATACGGTATGTTTCGCAGCTTTTCCTCAGGACACGCGAGCGATGGAATCATTCTCTTATTTCTGCCGTTCAGCACTTGGCTGGCCGGGAAGTTTTCAAACGCATAAAGACGACTTGGTTTCGTCATGAGAGGTTGAAGGCCGAGAGGGCGAACAACCCAATGCTTGTCAATGCAACCATTCCGATCATCGCGGCAGTCGCCGATTCAGATCCAAGCGACACCGCGCTTCAGAATGTGGCTTGGAAGGAGCTGCTTTGGCTTCACGATCAAGAAGAAGGCGTCTTCCACAACCAGGCACTAATCAGCACTAATTTGTTGCAACGAGTTGATCACGCTGACATCGTCGGGTTCTTTCTCCAGGCACTTGCCCAGAACGAACCCCATAGACACTTTCTCACTTATCTCAGGTCCGAAGAGTGCGTCCGGCCGCACCAACTTTCGGGCTGGCAAATCAAACCCAGCGAGAAAGTCCTTAGGGCACTTTACGAAGATGCCTGTAGCCCGACTGAAATGGAAGGGTCTTTCGCCACCGTCGAATTTGACAGCAAACGAGACGCTTGGTCCACACTTCTTTCGTTGGGTGATCCTGAGCTACTTCCGCCGTGGGATCGAGCGATTGAAGGTGAGCGGAGCGGCTATTCCGTCGCAGAGATTCTAGAGCTTGCAGCATGCTTCAGGAACGCCGTGCTCCCTCGTGTGGTGCCGGAACTTCTGGCGACGCGATATGGAAACCTACTGACTGAGGGGAACCAGCGGGAGATCGCGCACATTGCTTCCGTGCATGTTGCCCACTCTGCGCTTTCTGATGATGCTTTCCAAGCACTTCTTGCATTCCAGCCGTTCAGGGAGAATCGGGTTCTTGTCAGCATCGTCGACGGTCTTGCTGATTCAGCTGCAGCGCTATTCCGACGCGGAAAGAGTCATGCAATCGAAGAGCTTTGGCGACGCATTTTGCCCGGAGGTTCTGAGCATGTGCGGAGCGCTTGTGCTGGCGCAATTGCCCGACTCATCCGCTTGGGTGTCATTGATTCTGGAGCGGCCCACGCAGCCTTTGAGCAGGTAGAAGATCCGCAGTTTGACATATACGCCCGCTTGGAGCTTCTTGAGGCATTTGGGCACCTTCCTCGCGGTTCGCTGTCCGAAGATATTCTGGTACGTACACGCGGTATTGCCATTGAGAGGATTCAAAGAGGCTTCGAAGGAACCAAGCCAGAAGACAAGCATCCGCTCAGAGACGCCGCACTTGCTGTCCTTGCTCGCCATGGAACGCTCGCTCGCGACAATGAGCTACTAGAGCGAGGCCTCGGATTTCGCCGTGACGACGGGGAGTGGAAGCTTGCGTCGGCGGTCGCGGACAGGGGGATGGTTCCACATGTAGCAGGCATTCTCCTTGTCGACTTCCCGGAACGGTTCGCACTGGTTGCAAGCCAGATTGTTCGTGATGCCGGCACCCGGGGGCTCTATCATCTGGCCCCATTCCTGAGGAGCATCGGCGACCACTTGCCGACCGTGATTTTGGAAGCGATCGTCGATCGAGCACATGTGATGGATCGAGGGAGAATTGCCGAGCCCGAGGTGCTCATGCTTCTAGCTCGAATCTCTCCAGAACGATTCTTGCAGGAGCCATGGGACAGCCTGGATGAGTGGTTGCCACAGGCTCGAGGCGCTCTCGCCGACGCACTTGCAGCGGCGGGGCCACTTAAGGATGAACTGGCTGATCGTCGCGGGCACCTGTTCACTCGGTTAATAGGAGACGGGCTGTTTGGGGTTCGCCGGTCAGCTTATCGCGCGATCGCTGACATCAACCCGCACCTCCTTGCAAACCTCTGCGCGACGTGGGCAAATGCTGAAGGGCATGATGCCGCCGAACTGAAGCGGCGTGCGGCCGAAGGCGCGGCATGGCTTGACGAGAAATACCTCGTCTCTGCGGTCCGATCACTTTCTTGGGATCCAGAACTGACAGTGCGCGAAGCGTGGGCGCGGTCGGTGGACGATCGGCGTGAGCGTACTTGGGCAGGTCACTGTCTCGAACGTGTGGTCGCAATAAAGAAACCTGAGGATGTCCACACGGCATGGGCGTTTGGTCGCGCGCTCGAAAAGCTGGGCGACGATCGAGTCGTTGATCTATTGGAGCAACGGGCGAAAGACGTGACGTTGCCGCCATCTGTCCGGCACTGGCTTGGCCGGATTCTGAAGAAGGTTCGGAGACGATGGGACGATGTCACAAAAAAGTGGCCCGAGCCTTGGTTTACGCGGCGCGCCGGACTTGAAGCCGTTAGCGGTGTCGCCCGAGGCCAGGAAGGGAGTGGACATCGCTTCGAGGGGTGTCTTTGGGTCGCGCCGGGAGAAAGCCCCACGGAGCGGGCATCGTGGGGAGGTTGGACTCCATCGAAATCGCTTCCACTTGAGGAACTGATCCTTGAAATTCCTGGCCGGTCGTCTGCAAAGATTTTGGTTCTTCGGACGTCCTACGGGGAAGGGCCGACGTTCTTTGTGGGAAATGGCGATTATCCGGAAGCGAAGTGACTGCTTCATGCGGTCGTGCTCTGTGTGCCAGCAGGGCCACGGACCGTCAGTATCTAACACGCAGAAATCCTGTGTTCCACCCCCTCATCATCCGCCGCGACTCCTTCGGCCAGCGGCACGCGTGCTTCGAGGACGAGCCGCAGGCTGAGTTCTCGGGCGACTGGCCGTCGGTCGCGTTCGACCGGCTCATCGAGGCGTTCCCGGAACGCCCGGTGATCCGGGAGACGATCGCGGCCATGCATGGCAAATCCACCATGAGCCGGCTGGTCTTCACGATCGAGGGGAGCGACGTCATCGAGAACCGGGCCCAGCTGCGGCAGGTCTTTGCAAGGTATCGGTGACCGTTGAATTGGCCGCCTGTGCCGGACGGGCACAAAAACCCTGTTTCAAAGAGTTTAGCGCCAGTATCGTGCATTCCCACGCTTCTCACCCCTTTCCGAGGTTTTAGCGGTTTTCCGCCGGAACGTGACAGAAGAATGGTCGTGCGTTCGTGCACCATAGCCCCACCGTCAATCCGATGTACCATCGAATCTCTGACCTACTTGAAGAGAAACTCGAAGAACTGCTGCCGTTGACCGCAACGCGGGCTGAATGGCCGAAGATCGATGCGTGGTGCACTGGAGTGCGTCCGATCATTCAGGATCGCCGCCCGAGCTCAATGGGTGACTTCAGTCGAGCGGCCTCGCCGACCTGGCAGCATCTCGCCGTCACCCTCGGCCCCAGCTACGACCGTCAGACGGAAATCGAGGAGTGCAGGCGGGTCAACGATGCTCGCGCGGAAAAGAGCAAACTAAAACTTGTTGCTTTGCTTCGGACAGTGATTCAGCTGATGAGACACGAAGAGGGCGCGGGTCCGCAGCCCTCTACTGCAGACCAAAGTCCGAAACCGCTCAACGAGAGAGTTTTCATCGTTCACGCCCACGACGGCGACATGAAAAATGAGGTGGCCCGCGTTATTCGATGCCTTGGCCTGACAGAAGTAATCCTCGAAGAGCAGCCGAATTCAGGTCGCACAATCCTGCAAAAGTTCAAAGACCATTCCGATGTCGGCTTCGCTGTTGTTCTGCTCTCCGGCGACGACAAGGGATACCCCATCAAGCACAACAAGAGACGGCCAAGACCTCGCCTTCGAGCGAGGCAGAACGTCATCTTCGAACTGGGCTACTTCATCGGGCGGCTGCAGCCATCATGCGTATTTGCACTGAAGGAGTCAGCGGTGATCGAGATCCCGAGCGACCTGTTGGCATTCGGCTATTCGACGTACGAGCCACGAGGCACATGGAGGAACCAACTGGTCAGTGAGCTGAGGGCTGCCGGGTATTCTGTTTCCTCAGATGATCTGCCCTAACGTCCCGCCGCGCCAGCCCCCGAACCTTCCCCGCCGCCACCCGCACGTACCGGCATCGCCCGCCACTCTGCTGGCTGATCTCCCCCGTGAGGTCGTGAGCCCCGCCCAGGATGACGACCCAGACCGGTCCCTCGGCCGTCAGCAGCGCCCGAACGATCGCCGCATCGCGGATCTCGCTCGACTTCTCGGCCACGTCCCTCAGCTCTCCATCATCGTCGAAGGGGTCGGCGTCGGCGTGCGTCACCGCGTTCTCGATCGGCAGGACGTCACGGATCCAGCCCTCGGCTAAGGCTCGGCCCGCGGCTCCCACGTTCAGCCGCACGGTCGTCGGCTCGTCTCCCTTCCATGCCATGCGGGAGAGGATCCGGAACAACCGTATGTCATCCGGAGCGATGCCCTCAACGCCGGCTGTGTCGATCCCCGTGCGTTCGATGATCCAGTCGAGGATGTGCACGATCGTGGGACCGTCAGCCGGCCTGCTGGTCGTCACGTCGGCCACGCCCGGGCATTGGTCGAGGTCGAGGAAGGCACGCGGCCGTGGCGCGGTGGGGACACTGAGGATCGCGAGGGCGAGGGTGGTGGCGAGAGTGAGGGGTCGCATCACGGGCCCATCCACCATGCGACGTAGTCGGACAGGACGCGATCGGCAATGACAGAATGAGTGGCCAGCCAGTCCAAGGGAGTGTAGAACCCAGAAACGGTGTGGAGCCAGGTTTCGTGCGTCAGACACTATCGCGACGCGGGCTCGACGCTCAGGACGTAAAGCGCCAGCAGCACCGCCACGACGACAACCGGCAGGATTACATTCGGCTTGCGGCTCACGGCGTCGACTCCCAGACGTACGGGCGGACCCGGCGGTCGAGCCAGTGGATGGGAGAGAACAGCCTACCGACCAATGAATCCAAAGCGTGAAGGTAGATGTACGGTTCCGTGGTCATCCTGAAGTCGTAGTACGGCGATACGCTCCCGTAGCCGAAGCCCAAGGGCGCGATCATCCAGCAGTAAGCCCCCACATACCCGCCGATCAGCACCAGCAGCACGGCGCCGGCGATCCAGGGGGCGGCGGTCTTGCGGTCGGTCATGGCGTCACCAGCATCTCGCCAGCCTGGCCGCCAGGGCGAGAACCATGAGGAAGAAAATCACCACGATCGCCTTTCGCTCATCGAAATCTTTCGGCGGCCGGAACGCGACGATGCGATTCTGGTCCGTCGAGTCCGTATGATGCTCGGGCATTCGACGATACTCCTCACGCGCATCTTACCCCACCGCGAACGAGAAAGCCCCGTACTGTTTCACCGTGCTACAGCGGCCTTCTCCCTCGCCTGTTTCCTGAACTCCCACGGCGGGACGGGCTCCTTGTCGGCCCACAACCCACGGCCGGCTTCCCGAGCCTCGACCTCCGCGTCGGCCAGTTTCTGATCCTTGTTGTACCGCTTGAAGTGCCAGGCGAAACCGTCGCGGACCATCGACAGGTTGACGTGATCCTCGCCCGCATAGACGTGGCCGGGAATCCGCTTGTAACGGTCTCTCTCCTTCCACTCGACCCGGACGTCCTTCCCGAAGACGCGGTCGCTGAGGGCCTGCTTCGCCTTGGTCCCGAACGCCTGCTTTGACTCCGGCGCGTCGATCCCCTCGTGGCGGATCTTGTGCTGCACCTTGTCGGCGTCGAGTACCGTGATTGTGTCGTCGTCGGTCACGCCCACGACGCGGCCGGTCAGTTCGGCGGCGGGGAGGCTCGACCAGCCGGACAAGAGCATTACGACAGCCGGGAGAATCCTTCGCATTTCGGCCCCTTGCTCGACTCACCGAGCAGGTGTACGACTCCGTGAACAACGGGGAGCGTACCAATGCTGAGCATCCGGCGAAAGGTTGGCGAGGAAGTGCGGATCGGCGAGGCGGTCGTGAAGGTCGGCGAGATCACTGCCGGCTTCGTCAACCTGATGATCACTGCCCCGCGGACGACTCCCATCCTGAGGCGTGAACTCGTCCGGAACGTCTCGCCATGCCAGCCGCTGCGGTATGTGCTGGTAGATCTGTTCGCGGGGCCGCTGCCCTGCCGCGGGACGGTCGGCGCATGAAAACGCTCGCATGCACCGACTCTTGAGGCGGGCAATTCTGCGACACACGGCAGACTTAAGCCGGCGGGTTGGACGCAGCGATTCCGACCCGCCGCTACTTCCCACTCAGAATCGTCCCCAGCGAATTCTGCATTTCCGCGAACAGCTTCCGAAAGCGCGGATCGGATTTCTTCGTGTCAGTCGCCAGGATCATCATCACCGCGGGGGGCACCGCGAGCGCCTCGCTCAGCGATTGAATGGCGTCGTAGGACGGCTGCCGTTGGCCATTCTCCAGCAGGCTCAGGTAGTTGATCGTGAGTCCCGAGGACTCTGCCAAAGCTCGCTGAGTCAGGCTCCGCGCCGCCCGCAACTGCCGCAGCGCGGAGCCAAAATTCAGCGTATTCGTCGTCATGAAATTGATCCAAGAACTTGCGAGATGTCCACGAGGAATCGCCAGATGCGAAGCCTCATCGACGGCTCAAGGGTTTCAGTGACCTGCAAGTCGAGCGACAGCGTATTGCAGATCCCGATTGCTTCCCGAATTCGGGACTTGGCCCGAGGATTGAGTCCGTTGCTGGAGAGTGTCTCAGCGAGCGCCTCATGCAGCCGTTCGAGTTGCCGCCGCCAATGATCGCGAGAATTTGACATTGAAAACCTTCCCGGAGGGTTGCTTGTCCAGCGGGAGGCAAGAATACGGGCCTCCCAAACCGCGTCCTGTGAACCCTGTAGTGACGTGGTTCAGTTGGGAGAGCGGAAAGGGGGTCGTTGTGACGCGTCCAGTTACGAACGCCGTTCCTTGAAATCTTGATTCGAATGCGCTCGCACGCCGCAATGCTCCGACTCGCGAGCAAAAATATGCCAACGCCAGGTTCGCGAGGGCCACAATCGAGACGTCGACGAACTCGTGGTATTCCTCCTCGGTGAGTTCAGATGCGAGCGCTAAGATTTCTGCTTCAAGTTGTTTGAGCTCCGCTCGCAGAGCGCGGTTCGCACCCCAGCCGCGGCCCGCATGAAAAACAAACCACAATTTGCAAATCACTTTCAAACCGTGACATGGTGGAGGACTGTAAAGCCATAAGATGGGGCGTTCCGAAGAGGCGTCCCACTTGGCTTTCGCGCCAGGCCCGAATGTCACGGAACGAACATGAACTTTCTTGAGCATCGCCGAACTCCAGTTCAGACGTCCTCGCAGACGTTTGACAGCATGTCAAACATTGGGCTGTCTGGCAAGCCCTCTTTTCCAAAAGATTCTCTCCATGAACGGCAGGTTTGAGCCGCCCAACGATTCCGGCTCGACGCGCTCCAGGAAATCGGCCACCCGTGGCCGAACCGCCCCGCGATTGGCGGCCGGCTGCCACTTTGAACTGGGCGGAGCGAAAGCAGGACATGTCCTTCTTTTGGCCGTGACGCTCTTCGGTGATCTGGCTCGAGGTCAGTCGCTTGTTCCGAGAATCACCCGCTTCGCATCCGCCAGCTCCTCATCCCGCCGGTGGTAGCCGCACTCGTCGATGATTTTCTCGGCCGCGGCCAGGTCGTCGACCGCGAAGTTGAAATCTTGCGTTCACTCGGAACTCGTGGTGAGATCATTCAACTTTCAGCATTCTGGCTACCTGATCAAAGTCTTGACCGATGAATTCCGCGGCTCCCGATCCCTTCGCGACCATAGACGGCGGGGAAGAACGCGCCTCGCCGGCATCAGCACTCTCGACGGCAACCGGTGGTGACTCGAAGCCGGTTGGAGGCTTTGCGAACCGAAGCGCTGCCGACGCCGAGACTCTTCCCGACCGAATCGGCCGCTATCGAATTGACGCTTTACTTGGCAAAGGTAGCTTCGGTCGGGTGTACCGCGGATGGGACGCCGAGCTTCATCGGATCGTTGCGATTAAGGTCCCGCGGCGTGAACTGGTTTCACGACCGGACGACGTGGACACATTCCTAAAGGAGGCACGGACGCTCGCCAGCCTCGATCATCCCCGGATTGTGCCCGTCCACGACGCCGGCAGAACTCCCGACGGTTCGTGTTACGTCGTTTCGAAGTTCGTCGAAGGTTCGGACCTTGCGGCGTTCACGAAAGGTCGGCGTCTCTCCCTCATCGAGGCGGCAAAGCTGGTAATCGACATAGCCGAAGCACTCGCCCATGCTCATGCGAAAGGAATTATTCATCGCGATCTGAAGCCGGCAAACATCCTGATCGACGCTGAAGGTCGTCCTGTTCTCGCCGACTTCGGCCTCGCGTTCCGCGAGCAGGAATTTGGCACAGGCCCGGAGTCATGCGGCACGCCGGCCTACATGTCGCCTGAGCAGGCCCGAGGTGAAGGGCACCGGGTCGATGCTCGGTCCGACCTTTTCAGCCTGGGCGTCGTGCTGTTCGAATTGCTCGTCTGCCGTCGCCCATTCGAGAGTTCAACCATAGCCGGCCTACTCGATCGCATTGCGTCGAGCGATGCGCCCTCGCCTCGCCAGTTCGCACCGGGACTACCGAGCGAAGCGGAGAGGATCTGCCGCAAGGCCCTCGCCCGCCGGTCGTCAGACCGCTACGCCACGGCACACGAGTTCGCGGACGACTTGCGGCACCTGATTGCAGCTCCCGCCGCGGCAACTCCCTCTTCCGTCGTGGCCGAAGTGCCGGTCGCCGCGGTATCGGAACCGGTTGTATCGCTGGCGCCGCGAGTAGTTCCGAAGGGGCTGCGGTCTTTCGACGCTGGTGATGCAGATTTCTTCCTCGATCTGCTCCCCGGCCCGCGCGATCGCGACGGCCTTCCGGACAGCATTCGGTTCTGGAAGACGCGGATTGAAGAGACCGATCCCGAAAGCACATTTGCCGTGGGTCTGATTTACGGCCCGTCGGGATGTGGGAAGTCATCACTCGTGAAGGCGGGCTTGCAGCCGCGATTGGCGGGACATGTGGTTCCGATCTACATCGAGGCGACGGCTGACGATACCGAGGCTCGGCTTCTCAACAGATTGCGGAAGCGTTGTCCGGGAATGTCTCAGGGTGTGGACCTGAACGGGACGATAGC
>JADZEF010000175.1 GCA_020850695.1 Planctomycetaceae bacterium
CGCCCGCAACACCAGTCGCGCTGGCGTACTGCGTCCACGCGACCAACGGACAAGCGTCGTCCGTTCCTCGTCCGACAACGTGATGACTTTCGCGACCCGCATGGCGACCATCCTCCGGTGACGGAGAATGAGACGCCAACGAACCAAATAAGTTCCCATATTTCGCAGGCACTACACTAGTTTGTCCAGCGGTCGCCGTCGTCTCACCGCCGCCTGGTAGTTCGTTCTTCGATGTTGCGACGATCGGTTTCCTCTGTCTGGTCATGTCTCTCGGCTCGGCTCTAGAGTCACCGTACCACTTCGCCCTTGCGCTAGCCAACCTGTTGATGCTGGCAAGCCTCGCCTCGTATGCGTGGATCAGGCACATGAGGCCGAGCCAGACGGCAACAGCCGGCCTCTTGAAGCGGGCAAGTCTCGCCTCGTATGCGTGGGCGGAGCGTGTGCCCCGCCGGGCGTCGATTTTGTTCTTCGCAGCGTCATGTATCGCGGGTCTTATTGGCCTCTTCGCGGTTGTCTTCTTTGAGTTATCGGTGGGGTATTGGCTCTGGCTCGGTTCCTTTATCGTGGTGGGCGTCGCCTTCCTTGTGCGACCGGCACAGCCGGAACCCCGACACGAGCCTCTCCTGCCTGTAACCGAATCGAGCGCAACCGCAATTGAGTACGGCGATTCCAACTTCCGAGAGAACAATTGACGCCTTACGTACACCTCTGTAGCATCAGGGGTGCTGCATGCGAATCCTACCTTTGGTTTCCCACCATGCTGAAAATCCCGTTTGGACCGGCGCATCGCAACTGCAACGGCATTTCCCGGCGGCATGCCATCCGGCTGGGGGCCACGGGCCTGATCGGCGGACTGACGCTCCCGCGAATTCTCGAATCGCAGGCCCGGGCAGCCAACCCCGCGGCAGCGAAGGCCAAGTCCTGCATCTTCCTGTTTCTCGAAGGGGGCCCCCCGCACCAGGATATGTGGGATCCGAAGCCCGAAGCCCCGATCGAGATTCGCGGCCCCTTCCTGCCGATCAACACCAGCGTCCCCGGCACGACCGTCACCGACCAGCTTCCGCTCTGTGCGAAGATGGTCGACAAGTTCGCCATTGTCCGCAGCCACAGCCACAAGGACAACGGCCACTCGACCGGTTATCACTACGTCATGACCGGCCGCAAGCCGAACTTCGCCGACGGCGATAACCCGGTCCCCAACAACGACTACTATCCGTCGATCGGCACCATCGTCTCCCGCGAGATCGGGCAGCGCGGCACCCTGCCGGCCTACATCAACCTCCCGCACCCGATGCAGGGGGGCGGCCCCGGCTTTTACGGCGCCGAGCACGCTCCGTTCGTCATCGAGGCCGACCCGAGCCAGCCCGACTTCGAAGTGAAGGATCTCTACCCGGACGCCCGCCTCTCGAAGGACCGCGTGAGCACCCGGCAGCGGCTGCTCGCGGGGATCGACCAATTCGAACGCGACCGGGCCCGCGGCCGCGCCAAGACGATGTCGACCTACTACGAGAAGGCCTACAGCCTGATCACGTCCCCCGAAGCCAAGAAGGCCTTCGACATCCATTCCGAGTCCGACAAGGTCCGCGACGCCTACGGCCGCACGCAGATCGGCCAGTCCTGTCTGCTGGCCCGCCGCCTCGTCGAAGGGGGCGCCCGCTTCGTGGGCGTGGACGCTCCCGGCTGGGACGTCCACTTCAACTGCTTCCCGAGCCTGAAGACCGACCTGATCCCATACGCCGACCGCGCCTTCAGCGCTCTCGTCACCGACCTCTCGGAACGCGGGCTTCTGGACGAAACGCTGGTCATCATGATGGGCGAAATGGGCCGCACGCCCCGCGTCAACGCCCAGGCGGGCCGCGACCACTGGTCGATGGCCCAGACGATCATTTTCGCCGGCGGCGGCACCAAGCCGGGCATCGTGATCGGCGCCACCGACCGTGAAGCGGCGGCCCCGACCACCGAGCCGATCGGCGTGAGCGACCTGCTGCGGACGATCTGTGCCCAGATGGGGATGGACGCCGACCGCACCCACCTCGACCCGCTCGGCCGCCCGATCCCGCTCGTCGACCCGGGTAAGGTCATCGACGGCCTGACGTGATCCCCTTTGGGATAGTCTCCCGCCTGGAAGACCATCCCATCGAAGAGACCCACTCCGTCAGACCGTGATCGCACCTGCCCACGCATTGAGGTCGTCCATCGCCTTCTTCATGAGGGCGTCGGTGCGGGCTTTCGTCCCTGCCAGGGCCGACGCGTCCGATACGGGGGCCTGTCCGAAGAAGTAAAACTTGATCTTCGGCTCGGTCCCCGAAGGTCGCACTGCGAAACGGATCAGGCACGAGGGATCGCCCGCTTCGAAGAAGACGAGATCCCCCTTCGGGTGCGGAAGGTCGGCGGTACGGGTGTTGGCGGGTAGCGTGCGGACTTCGTGGGCCACGTAGTCGAGCGCCCGCAACAGCGGCAATCCGCCGACTGACTTCGGCGGAGACGTCCGCAACGCCTGCATGATGGCGTCGATCTGCTGGCGCCCCTTCGAACCCGTGCACTCGAGCGACTTCTGACCCTCGACGAAATACCCGTGCTTCGCGAACAGTTCGTCGAGCCGTTCAAGCAGCGTCTGTCCGTTCGCCTTCAGTTCGGCGGCCAGCTCCATGATGTAGAGGGCGGCCACCGCGGCGTCCTTGTCGCGGGCGTACTCTCCGGCGAGGTAGCCAAGCGACTCTTCCGCGCCGAATACGAACTTGTCCGGACCCTCGCGGTCCATCGTCTCGCCGATGTATTTGAAGCCGACGAGCAGATTGTCGATCGACCTCACACCGTAGCTCTTCGCGATCGTGGAGATGAGCGGCGTGGTTACCAGCGTTTCGACAACGTAATGCTCCGGGGAAAGCGTCCCCGCCTGCTTGCGCTTCGCCAGGATATAATCGACGACGAGCGCCCCGACGCGGTTGCCGGTGAGGTGCACGAAGGCCCCGTCCTTCCCGCGTACCATGACGCCGAGGCGGTCGGCGTCGGGATCTGAGGCGAGGATCAGGTCAATCCCCGACGCCTTCGCCTGTTCCATCGCCGGGTGGAAGACCTGCGTTCGCTCGGGGTTCGGCAGCTGGTCCGGGACGTTCGTGAAGTTCCCGTCGGGCTTGCGTTGCGGCTCGAAGATCTCAACCTTGTCGAAACCGACCTGCTTCAGGATGCGATAGACCGAGGTCTCTCCCACACCGTGCAGAGGGGTGAAAATCGCCCGCATGTCGCGGACCTTTGAAAGCGACAGCGCGGCGACCGCTTCGATGTAGGCGTTGTCGATTTCCTCGCCGATCTCGACAATCCCGCCGTCGCGCACTGCGTCGACGTAGTTCGCCATCGGAATGTCGGCCGCCGCGTAGACGCACTCGATGATTCCCTTGTCGTGCGGGGAAAGGACCTGTCCGCCGTGCGACCAGTACGCCTTGAATCCATTGTCCGACGGCGGGTTGTGCGACGCCGAAACCATGACGCCCACGTCACACCCCAGGTGCCGCACCGCGAAACTCAGCTCAGGAGTCGAGCGATTGCCCTCGAACAGCGACACCTGCAGGCCTTGAGCACACAGCACGGAAGCCGTGAGGCGGGCGAACTCCGCGGAGCGGTTGCGGCTGTCGTGGGCGACCACCGCCTTTCCTCGCGGCGACCCTTTCGACTTCCGCATCCACTCGCCGAGCCCCCACGCCGACTCGGCGATCGTCCGCTCGTTGATCGTTGCGGAACCGAACTCGGCCATCAACCCGCGACGGCCTCCGGTTCCGAAGGGAATCACTTCCCAGAAGAGCCGATCGAGCCGTTTCCAGTCGCCGCCATCAATCAGGCGGCCGATGGCGGGCAGATAGGCGCAATACTGCGGAGAGGTCAACCAGCGTTCGATGTTCGCCACCGCCGATCGCGCCAGTTCTCCCGCGTCTGCGGCCTTCGTAACGCGTGCCAGCCACTCCGTCACCTTCGCCGCATCCCCCGAGCCCGCCATCGTCGTCTCCCTCACGTCTGATAACCCGCACGGCGATTCCCACCGTCCGCCATCGGATGGACTTGTGTCGCGCCGGCGCGCTCCAGTGCTCGCGAGAATACCAGACGCGGGAGTGAGCTTCGAGAGTGTGGACGGATTCGTGCGCGAAGGAAACGTGTGCGCAGCAGACAACGATTCGCTCTCTGCGAAACCTCAGGCCGCTTCGCGCCGCCCGCGTTCCTTGGCGGCGGCGGTGAAGTCGCCGGTTTCGCTCACGTCGTCGAACCGGACGGACATCCGTTTCGAAACTCCTGCCTCCTCCATCGTCACGCCATAGAGCTGGTCGCAGACCGACATCGTCGGCTTCTTGTGCGTGATGATCAGGAACTGCGTCGTGTCCTCGAACTCCGTCAGCAGCATCGTCAGCCGCTCGACGTTCGCTTCGTCGAGCGCCGCGTCGACCTCGTCCAGCACGCAGTACGGGCTCGGGCGGCATTGGAAAATCGCCAGCAGCAGGGCGAACGCGGTCAGCGTCTTCTCGCCGCCGCTCATCAGCGTGATGCTCTTCAGTTCCTTGCCTGGCGGACGGGCCACGATGTCGATCCCGCAGTCGAGGACGTCGTTCTGGTCCTCCAGCACCACGTCCCCGTCGCCCCCGCCGAACGCCTTGCGGAAGAGTTTCTGGAAGTTCACCCGCACCGCATCGAACGTTTCGAGGAACAGCCGGCGGCTTTCGTGATTGATGCGGCGGATGATCTCTTCGAGGGCGGTCTTCGCTTCGACCAGGTCCTGCAACTGGCTGCGGAGATGCTGGAACTTGTTGTCGAGCTCATCGAGATCGCGGAGGCTGTCGGTGTTGACGCTCCCCATGTGCTTGAGCTTGCGGCGCAGGCGGTTGACCCGTTCCTCAATGACTCCACGGGCCTCGGCGTAGTCGGGCTCGGGCATCGACTCGTCGACCATCAGGGTCTCGGCCGCGGCCTCGGCTTCGTCCGAGTCGGCCGAATCGGCGACGTGCGTGGCCTCGGTGTGGTAGGCGTCTTCCTGAGCGTTCGGAGCCTCACCCGCGTCTTCGTCGGAATGGGCCGACGCGGCGAGCCCTTCGCGAACCTTCGAGCGTTCCTCGCGGTAGATTTCGAGGGCCGACGCTCCCGAGTCGACCACCTGCTGAAGCGTGAGCTGGTATTCCTCTTCGATGCGGGCGGCGAGCGTGGCGACCTGCGTCTCCAGGTCGCGGTGCGTGATCTCGGCCCGGTGGCGGCGATCTTCGAGGGCATGGATCTTCAGCCGCAGCTCGCCGTCCTGCTTGAGGAGCGTCGACCGCTTCGACCGCAGCCCCGATTTCTCGCGCAACACTGCGCCAAGCTGCTCGGAGACGGTTTCCTGAGTGAGGGCCAGCTCGTGACGCTCGGCCGAACTGTTGAGCCAGTTGAGCCGGGCGTGTCGCAGCTTGTCGAGCGACTGCCCGAGGCGCCGCTCGGCCTCGTCAAACTGGGCGAGCCGCTGCGCCTGGTCGTCCTCAAGCCGCTGCCGGCTGAGCCGCATCCCACGTACCCGCTCTTCGAACCGCGTCAGCTCGAGCAGATCGGCGTTGCGGCGTGCGGTGAGGGCGTGAAGTTCGTGCTCGAACCGCCGCACGCGCTGATCGGCATCGGCGATCTGCTCGGCGAGGGCCATCATGGCTTTGGCAACTTCGGCCGACTCGGCCTCGACTTCCGCGAGCGACGCGCGAGCCGCCGTCTCGCTCTCGCCGGCCGACGCCAGCAGCTCTTCCAACGCGCCGCGATCGGCCTGCAGTCGTTCGAGCTCGCGCTCGGCATCAGTCAGTTCGGCCCGCAACCCCGCGTGGCGATCGGAGAGCGTGCGAAGTTCGGTCGCTGCCGCAGTCAGCTCGGTGTCGACACCGGTCAGCGATTCGGTCAGCGCCGCGATCCGGCGTTCTTCCTCGGTGATGCGGAAGTCGACGCGAAGCAAGTCGTTCTTGATCCGCCGCAGCTCGCTCTTGCGGGAGAAGGGCGCGGCCTCTTCACGGACCGAGCCGACGAGGAGCGTGCCGTCCGCCTCGAGAAGTTCCCCCTGCATGGTGACGAAACGGCAACCCCGGCCGAAGGTCGATGCGAGAGCGAGGGCGACATCGAGCGTCTCGACGACCCACGTATCGGCCAGCAGATGCTCGGCGAGGCCGGGTGCCCGCTCCGAAGCCCGCACAATGCCATCGAGCCGGAAGCGAACGCCGGGCAGGCCAGTCAGGTCCGGGACGGCGGCGATCTCCGCATGGGAGTGAAGCTGAGCGGACGAATCATCCGAGGCGAAGGCCCCCTCGCCTGTCTCCGCGGGAGCAACTCCCTTCAGCACCCACTGGCGACGAAATGCCGGGTTGTGGACGGTTGGCTCCGTTGAGCCTTCCGCCGAAATCGCGTGATCAAGAAACCCGACGCGCCCCGCGAACTGCGTCGAGCCTTCGGCCAGGTAATCGACAAGCGCATCGTAGCCGTTGACGACGATGAGCTGTGCCCGCGTGCCGAGCCCGACTTCAAGAAGCCCGACGTTCTCCAGGTCGACTTCGAGCAGATCGGCGACGCTGCCGAGGATGCTGGTCCACGGCGGATAGGGGCAGGTCCGCGACCGCTGCAGAATCTCGCGGACGCCGATGCTCAGCCCTTCTTCACGCTGTTCGAGGTCTTCGAGAATCCCCTTGCGGGCGTGCAGGGCGCTCCGTTCCTCGCGCTGCTCGGCGAGCGTCCGCTGAAAGCCTTCCTGTTCGCCGGCGAGCTGGTCGCGTTCGGTGCGGAAGCGGCGGATCCGCTCCTCGGCCGCCGAAAGGAACTCGCTCGCTTCCTTCGCCGCCGCCGCCCGTCGAGCCCGCTCGGCTTCCCATTCGACGGTGCGGTCGCCGATGCGATGGAGACGACCCTGAAGGTCATGCTGGACCGAGAGGGCCTGCGTGACATCGGCCTCGAATCCGCGCCGCCGCTGCGCGATTTCGGATGCCTGTTCGAGTCGTGCGTCACGCTCGGCACGCAACTCGGTCACTTCGGTGCGGGTGGTTTCGATCTGGGCGACGAGCAGCCCGCACTCTTCCTCGAGGCGGGCGGCGTCGGCCTGCTTGCGCTCGAACTCCTGCTCGGCCTGGGCCAGCACGCCGACATGGTGCTCCATCTCGCGGGCCGCTTCCCGCGACCGCAGCGCCGTCGTCGTCCGCTGCTTCCGCAACCGTACGATTTCGGCTTCGAGCTCCTTGCTCCGCGAAGCTTCGTGATTCAGCGTCGACTCGTGCCGCGCATCGGCTTCGCGCATCCGCGAGGCGGCTCGTTCCAGCTCGCGAAGGCGATCGTCGACTTCCGCGACCTCGACATCGATGGCGCCCAGCTGCGACGACAGATCGGCCTGCACCGCCTGGAGTTGCTCCAGATCAAGAGCCGTCTGTTCGTACTCGGTGTTAAGATGCTCCATCTGGGCGACATGATGGCGGTAGTCGTCCGCCGCCAGTCCCAGCCACAGAGTCTTCAACTCGGTCGACAGCTCACGGTACTTGGCCGCCTTCGCCGCCTGGCTGCGGGTCGCGTTGAGGCGTCCTTCGAGTTCATCGACGATGTCCTTGAGCCGCGTCAGGTTCTGGTCGACGCGCTGCAGCCGCCTCTCGGCGTCGGTGCGGCGCGACTTGTAGAGGCTGATGCCTGCCGCTTCTTCGAAGACCTGACGCCGGGCCGAAGCATTCGCCTGCAGGATCTGGTCGACGCGCCCCTGCTCGATGATGCTGTAGGCGGCCGAGCCCGCCCCAGTCCCCATCAGCAATTCGCGGACGTCCCGCAACCGCGACGGCGCGTTGTTGATGAGGTACTCGGCGTCGCCGTTCTTCCACAGCCGCCGTCCGACCGAGACTTCCTGGCTGGCGATCGCGAGGAAGCCGGTCGAGTTGTCGAACGTCAGCATCGCCTCGGCGAAGCCCGACGCTTTCCGCGAGGCGGTCCCGTTGAAGATGACGTCGGTCATCTCCTGGCCGCGAAGGCTCTTGGGGCTCTGGTCGCCGAGGATCCACTTGATGGCGTCGACGACGTTGCTCTTCCCGCTCCCGTTCGGGCCGACAACGCCGGTGATCCCGGTCGCGAAATCGAATCGCGTCCGGTCGGCGAAGCTCTTGAAGCCGAACAGTTCGAGGGATTTGAGCATTGGGAGTTATGGCGTCGCTGGTTCGGGTTTCGCGCGCAATTGCGGGACTGTCCCGAGTTCAAGCGAGCGGAGTTGTATCGGGGAAGCCGAATCTGGCAAAGATGTTTTTTCACCTGGGCTCTTGGGAGAGGCTTCCCGCCTGCCAGTGTGGCACGCGACTCCGTCGCGTGAATCCGCGTGGCAGAACGCGAAACCCGGCCAAAGCGAATCGATTCGCATGGGATGGGTCTGGGTAACGCTCCACACGGATTCGCGACATGGAATGTCGTGCCACTCTGTCAGACGGGAAGCGTCTTCCAGTTGATCGATTCAAATTGCCAGCATTGCGAACGCATGCTAATCTACTGTTGCGTTTAGCGGGTCGAGGAGAGTCGCACGCTTAAGTCGAGACCCCTGTATGCTTCAGCTCTTGGGTGAAAGCGTCCGCCTCTGCGACGGAATCAGCCGTCGCGGGTTCCTCGGCGTCGGTTCGCTCGGACTCGCCGGGCTGACCCTGCCGCAGGTGCTGGCGGCCCGGCAGGCCCAGGCTGCCGCCACTCGCAAGGACACGGCCGTCATTCTGTTCTACATGGCGGGCGGCCCTTCCCACCTCGACACATACGACATGAAGCCGACCGCCCCGGAGATCAACCGTGGGCCTTTCCGGCCGATATCGACCAATGCCGCCGGAATCTACGTCTGCGAGCTGATGCCCCGTCACGCCCGGGTCGCCGACCGCATGTCGATCGTCCGATCGATCACGCACAATCTCTCCGTTCACGACGACGGCGCCCATTGGATCTTCACTGGGTATCCTCTGCTGAACGCGAGGGCTCGCGGCCAGCAGTACCCGGCCCAGGGGGCGGTCGTCGCCCAGGAGCGCGGGGCGAATGCCGCCGGGATGCCGGCGTACGTGTGCATTCCGGAGGCTTACAGTTCCGAGCGGGGTTTCTATGAATCGGCCGCGTTCCTCAGCCCGAAGTTCCGAGCGGTGAACGCCGGCGGCGACCCCGCACTCGGCAACTTCCGTCGTCCCGACTTCCATCTGCGGGATGAACTGGGCACCGCGCGCCTCGATCTCCGCCAGAATCTGCTCACGCAGATTGATCAGTTGCAACGAGCCGCCGACCATGGCCGGGCGTTCGAGTCCATGAGCGTCGCCCAGCAGCAGGCGTTCGAACTCGTGACCGGAGCGCGGGCCCGCGAAGCGTTCGACGTCTCGCGCGAGTCCGACGCCATGCGTGAGCGTTACGGCCGCCATGCGTACGGACACGGGGCGCTATTGGCTCGGCGGCTGGTTGAGGCCGGCGTGACCTTCGTTACCATCAACCTCTACGAGGCTGACGTCGACTGGTGGGATGACCACACGACCATCGAGAAGAACCTGCGGGCCCGCCTGCCGAAGTTCGATCAGGCGGTGGCGACGGTGATCGAAGACCTGACGGAACGCGGCCTGATCGACCGCGTGCTGGTAGCCGCTTTCGGCGAGTTCGGCCGCAGCCCGAATATTGATGCGGGGGCCGGGCGTGGCCACTGGCCGCGGGCGATGTCGGCCATGCTGGCCGGCGGAGGCGTCCAGGGGGGACGGATCATTGGCTCGACGACGCCCAACGGAGGCGAACCCGCCTCACGCCCGCTGGGTCCGGGCGATCTCCTTCAAAGCATCTACCATGTGCTGGGAATTGATCGCGACACGATGCTGACCGACCGCCAGAACCGTCCGATCCGCCTCGTCGAAAGCGGCGAGCCGATCGACGAGTTGTTCTGAGTGGATCGAGTGGACGCGGTCTCTGACGCAATGCTCCCTACAGACCTCTGTGCCCCGGAGGGGCAGTGTTGAGTCGCCGGGGGCAACGCCCCCGGTAGATGTCATTCAAGAATGCAGAAAGCCCCGGAGCGGCGAAGGTGTGGCCTCACAACAGCTCACCTTCGCCCCTTCGGGGCTCTTGCGACATTGTCGGGTCAAATCAATCTCAGCAAACCCACGCTGAATCTCACTCGTCCTTCGCAGCAGGCGTTGCCGGCGTCTCTTCGGGAGCCGACATGTCTTCTCCCTCCGTCACCGGATCGAGAATCGACTCGTCCACGTTCGCCGTCCCGAACTCCTCCGTCCGCAGCGACGCAAACCGATTTCCTCGCAGGTCGCAATGACGGATCGTCATGTAGGACGTCCCCCCGACCGAGATCCCCGACCGGCCGTTTCCGGTGCAGATCACGTTGTCCAGCTCGATCCCTTTGCAGCGGTCGTGGGCGTTCACGCCATCCAGCCGGAAGTGCCGCAAGGTCAGGTTGCTGATCCGCACGTTCCGCACCGCATACAGACTGATGCCGGCCTCGCGCGCGGCGAACCGGTACGAGAAATCGCGCGGCTCGCTGTCCGCCTCCATGTGATGGTAAATGGAGCCTTTCCACGTTCCCCACTGGCCAATCGGAATTTCGGGGAGCTTTGTGGCGGTGGAATTGATGAGCAGGCTGGGGAGTGCCTGATCGTTGCGGACCAGTTGATAGTGCCCCTTGCGAAACGTCGTGATCTTCCAGATGTCGCCGGCGAGCCGCTCCCAGGCCGAGTCGGGAACCGGGTTGGAACCGTCGATGATCGCCCCGTTGCCGACGATCCGGAACGGAAAGCCGGTCGTCCCGTGGAAGCGTCCCCCCGCAATGCGGATCTGCTCGTAGTAAGGAACGCCGTGATTGGCGAGTGAAATCAGGTCAGTCCCGCGGGCGAGTTGCAGCGCCCGGTTGATGGACTGCACCGGGCCGGTCCGGTCGCCCCGGGCGTCGGCGCTGCTGCCGTCGGCGGTGTCCAGGCCGACGAGGTTGTCGACGAAGATGATCGCCCCGCACGCGGGCGTCGCAGTCCAGACGACCGGCAAGGTCAACAGAAGCACCGCCAGCCGGGCCATCGGTCGCAGCATGAGAAGAATTCACGCACGGGGCAACGGGGGCGAGGGGCAGAGGTCTGTCCCTCCTCGCGACTCCGCGCGAAACGTCACGGCATCCTGTTTTTTCCGCATCGTCGCCGCGAGCCCCGGCGATCCACTGAAATCACTTCGGGGACCGCACCTGCCATGACAGCGGTTGGCCGGTGACGCCTGCGTTGAGATTTTCGATCGTCATTTCCATCATGCGGCGGCGGGTTCTGTCGGACGCGCTGCCGAGGTGCGGGGTGATGACGAGGTTGCCGAGAGACAGCAGCGGATGGTCGCGAGGAAGCGGCTCGGGGTCGGTGACATCGATGCCCGCACCGGCAATTTGCCCCGACTTGAGGGCGTCGTAGAGCGCCGCATGGTCGACAACCGGTCCGCGGGCCATGTTCACCAGGATCGCCGATTTCTTCATCAGGGCGAACTGGGGGCCCGAGATGAGGCCGGTCGTCTCGCGAGTCAGCGGACAGTTGAGAGCGATAAAGTCGGACTGTCCGAGCAGGTCGTCGAACGGGACGTAGGTGACGTTCAGATCCTGCTCGGCGTCCTCGTTGCGGGTGCGGTTGAAGTAGAGCACCCGCATGTCGAACGCCAGGGCCCGCCGGGCGACCTGCCGGCCGATGCGTCCCAACCCGATGATCCCGAGAGTCGTCCCGCTCACCTCGTGACCAATCAGGATCGATGGATCGTAGTGGGTGAACTCGGGGCTGCGGGCGTAGCGATCGCCGACCACCACGTTGCGGGCCGTTGCCAGGATGAGGGCCATTGTGAGGTCGGCCGTGGCGGCGTCGAGACAGCCGGGGGTGTTGCCGACAGGAATCTTGCGGGCCTCGGCATCCGGCACATTGATGTGGTCGACGCCGACGCCGTGGTTGCTGACCACCTTCAGGTTCGGCATCCGGTCGAGCAGCGCACCGTCCACCTTGGGATGTGAGTAGGTGATGATTCCGACGGCCCGTTCGAGCGACGCGGACCCCGGCTGCAGATCCCACGGCAGGACTTCATATCCGTCCCCGAGAAGCTCGTGAAAGAGCGGCGGCATCGGGTCGGCCATGACGGGTACGCGCGGCATTCCGGGCTCCGGAGCAAATGAGAGAAATTCAATAAAGCGGCATTCTGGTCCGCGAAGTCAAAAAAGAAAACCGGTCCGCACCGGCACTCACTCCGTCCATTGCGGATTCCACACGACTTCCCAGACATGCCCGTCGGGATCCTGGAAATAACCGGAGTAGCCCCCCCAGAACGTGTCATGGGCCGGCTTGACGATGACGGCCCCTGCCTCTTTCGCAGTCGTCATCACGGCATCGACGTCCGTGCGTGACCCGACATTGTGCCCCAGCGTTATCTCGGTGGCGCTGGTTGCACCCACCGGAAGCCCCGTGTCGTGTCCGATGCTGGACCGAGGCCACAGAGCCAGGCGCAGACCGGGCTGAAGGTCGATGAATACGACGGCACCGTGCTCGAACTCCTGACCGACAATCCCCTCCGTCGGGAAACCGAGCCCATCGAGATAGAAACGGAGCGACGCCTCGAGATTGCTGACTCCCAACGTGATGACGGTGATGCGTGGCTTCATGTTCTCTGCCGTTCCACTCTCAAAACAGTGTCCGTTCGAGTCCCCGCTTCAGCATCGCGGATCTCTCCGTGTGTCGAAAGCGTCACAACGACCGCAACACGTCTCAGGTCAATGAGTTCGCATCACCACCTGGACTCGCAGGACAGCGCGACGACGGATGTCGATCCCCTTCCTCTCGGACGATCTCGCACCGCATCAATCGGTGCAATTCCGTCTCGACGAACTTCGCTCCAGACGGTATCAACCCGTCCCCTTCATCATTTCCTCGCACGGATCCCCGCGCGAATTCATCTCTCCGGGCCAATCCATGTCATCTCGCGGGATGCAGCGAACCGTCGAGTCCTGGCTCACCGTCCTCCGGCAGCATCGCTCCGCCGCCACCGTCCCCGCTTACGTCATTATCTACGCCGCTTGCCTCTATGCGGCGTTCCTGCGCCGTTACGACTTCGAATGGACGCCGCCCCGGATCGCGCGGTTCCGACTCTGCCTTCCCTTGTTCATCTCGGTCCATCTCCTGGGTTGCCTGATGACCAGCGAGTGGCGGAGAACATATCGCTACTCGTCCCTCTTCGATGTCGTCCAGGCGATGCTTGGAGTCGCGTGCGGCGTCGTGACACTTGAGTTCATCAACGTCCTGCACATCGTGCCGGAACCGATCCCGCACTCGATCATCCTCATCGATGCCATCCTTTCGGTCCTCGCCACGTGCGTCCTCCGCGGCGTGCTGCGCACCGCCACCCAGTGGAACGCCACTGCGTTGCGATCGGGCACGCAACACCGCACGGCGGTTCTGGGCGATAGTGCCGAAGCGATGAACATCGTTCGCGCTCTCCAGACGTCCGAGCAGGAGTTCCGCGTCGTCGGGTTCATCGTCGACACGCACCGCAACGACCGCCGCCTCGTCTCGGGCGTGCGGGTCTTCTCGCTGAAGCGCGGCATCGGCCGCATCCTGCGACGACTCGGAGCAACACGACTCCTCGTCCCGGGCAGCACCGTCGGCCGTGACCTCCAGCAGCTCATCAGCATCTGCGCCCCGCTCGGCGTGAAGGTGCATGTCATTCCCGCCGTCGACCAGGTTCTCGACGGACGCTACCGCCTGGCAATTCGCGAAGTCACCATCAGCGACCTGTTGCGGCGTGAGCCGACCCGCCTCGACATGGACGGCATCCGCGGCTACGTCGCCGGCAAGCGCGTGCTGGTCACCGGCGGCGCCGGCAGCATTGGCTCGGAGCTCTGCCGGCAGATTCTCGCACTCAACCCGGAGCGGCTGGTTGTCGTCGATCAATCCGAGTTTGGCGTTTTCACCATTCAGCAGGAACTCGACCAGGCCCGCACCGATTCGCAGCGTCACTATGTCGTCGCCGACATCTTTGACGCCACCGCCATCGAGCGGACGTTCGCCGAGCATCGCCCGCAAATCGTCTTCCACGCGGCGGCCTACAAGCACGTCCCGCTTCTCGAAGATCTCCCGCAGGAAGCCATCCGCAACAACGTGTTCGGCACCAAGCGGATCGCCGACACCGCCGCGATGTTCCACGTCGAGCGTTTCGTCCTCATCTCGACCGACAAGGCGGTGCGGCCGACGAGCGTGATGGGTTCGACCAAGCTGCTGGCCGAGAAATACGTTCAGACAATCGCCCGACGCTGCACAACGCAATTCCTCACGGTCCGCTTCGGCAACGTCCTGAACTCGGCGGGAAGTGTCGTGCCGACGTTCCGCCGTCAGATTGAAGCCGGCGGGCCGGTGACGGTAACACATCCGGAGATTGAACGCTTCTTTATGACGATTCCCGAGGCGGTGCAGCTCGTGCTGCAGGCCGGAGCCATCGGCACCTCGGGCGACGTGATGATTCTCGACATGGGCGAGCCGGTGAAGATCGTCGACCTGGCCCGCGACATGATCCAGTTGAGCGGATTGCGGTGCCCGGAAGACATCGACATCGTCTTCACGGGACTGCGTCCGGGCGAAAAGCTTTACGAAGAACTCTTTTACGAATCGCAGGACCGGGTCCGCCGGCTCCACGAAAAAATTCTCAGCACCTCTCCCGAGCCGGCCACATCCGAGGCCATCGCTCGCGACCTGTCCGATCTCGAAGCCGCTATCGATTCCGATCGCCGCACCGCCGCGATGGTGCTGCGAGAGATCGCCGCACGCCACGCGACGGTGGGCGAACCTGTCACCACAGACTCGACTCTCGATTCTCCGATCTCCGTTCCGTTTCCGACTCGCGATGTGAACCCGACGGCATCTTCCAGCCGTCGTGCAGCCTGAACCACGTGGGCCCGTGGGATAGCCTTCCCGGCTATCGGTCAGCACAAAGTTTTTTGACTCCCTCTCAAGGAAGCGACCTCATGCAGGCCCTCCCGACTCGCATTCGTGGACCCGTGGCCGTCATCGGCGACGTGCATGGGCAGGCCGACAAGCTGGCCGTGATTCTCGAGCGGCTCGAAGTGCTGCCGGACTTCGCCGATCGCTGGATCGTGTTTCTCGGAGACCTCGTCGACCGCGGCCCCGATCCCAAGGGAGTCGTCGACATGATCCTCGACCTGCGGCAGCATCACCCGCGGACGACCGTCATCTGCGGCAACCACGAACTGGCGATGGGCGCCGCTCTCGGCTGGCTTCCGGCTCCCGAGTATTCCCCCGCGGGAGACAACTGGCTCGGCGTCTACGACTCCGAGACGACGTTCGACTCGTACGGCGCCACTCCCGGCGACCTCGACGACCTTGCGGAGAAGATCCCGCACGACCACGAAGACCTGCTGGCCGAACTTCCCTGGTGCGTCGAGCATCCCGACTACTTCTTCGTCCATGCGGGGCTCGATCCGAACATCCCGTTCGACATCCAGGTGCGGGCGCTGCGGCAGCGCGACTTTTCGCTGGCCCGGCCGAAGTGGCTCTGCTCGCACTCGCTGGCGACGAACATGACGGTCCCCGTCGGTTGCAAGCAGACAGTGGTGACTGGCCACGTCCGTGTGCCGCGTGTCACGTTCCAGGATCGCCGCATGTGTGTCGACACGACGGGCGGCATCAGCGGCGACCTCAGCTGCGCCCTGCTTCCGGAGCGCCGCGTCATCACGTCGAGTCCCGAAGCGGTCTCGTCGGGCGGCCGCAGCGGCTGGAAGCTCTTCCGGCGACAGTAGTGCTTACTGCCGAAGGATTCTCCGCGATGTCTACTCGCCGATCAGCAGCGAGTCGAAATCGGTCGGGCTCGGGCCGAGTGGCCGCCCTTCCTTGAGATCCGACAGATGAGCCATGTCGCCCGACTTCAGAATCTCGATGCGGATCGGCTGTGAATCGATTGCCGCAACCATCGCCATGACGTAGGACTTCCCCAGCACGACGAATTTTCCCGTTCCTCGTTCGACGATGATCGCCGTCTCTTCATCAATGCCGATGCCCGTGAGCGGCTCGCCGGACGCAATCGCCTGGTAGAGGCGGGCCCAGCGATTGCGCCGCATGAAGTGCTGGTCGACCACCACGCCGGGCCAGAGTCCGAAGCCGCGTGAGAGGTTCCTGCCATCGCGGCCTCCGGCGATCATCCGCTCGGACATGATGGCCGCCCCGGCCGACGTTCCCCCGACGACGCCGTTGCGTTCGAGCACCGCACGAATCCGCTTCTCGACCAGCGTCCGGCCGTACCAGGTGACCAGCGACGTCTGCGAACCGCCGCCGATCCAGACGCCGGTCGCCTCATCGAGGACGGCCGAAAACGCGGGATCGTCGGCCTCGGCCCGGTCGGTGGTGTGGAGCACCTGCACGTCGGCCGGCTGCATCGCCTTCCAGGCGGCGAGGTAGTGTTCCCTCAACGATTCATCGAGCTTCACCGCAGGAATGACGACGATCCGAGCTTTCTGGGCGCCCGCCAGCTCCACAAACTTCTGTTGAACCTGCATGGGCAGTTCGCCGCCGCCGGCGATGACCAGTGTCCCTCCCGACACCTTGCCATTGATGAGATCTTCGGGAGTCGAAGCGGCGGCGAAACGGCTCATCCGATCGCGAATCGTGAATGCGGAGACGAGGGCGACGATCCCCAGGATCGACCAGACGGCCCAGCGCCAGCGCGGCACTCGTCGCCGCCAGAAACGCTCCTTCGTCGCAATCTCCTCGGTCATTCCGGCTCACTCCCAGTCGTCGATCGTCTTCGGCCAGTCATTCTTCAGTAAACGCGAAAGCGAACGATCCGCCAACAGCTTTCCCCCCGTCTGACACCGCGGGCAGTAATTCGTCTCATTCTCAGCATAGCGGATCCGCTGCACCTCGGTGCCACAGACCGGGCAGGGCTGCCCGAATCGACCATGCACGGCCATTTCAGGACGGAATGCGGTGACTTTCTCGGGGAACGCATCGCGGGCCTGGTCCCGCAGCCGCTCGATCCATTCGGACAGGACCGACTGCACCGCCGCATGCAGCCGGGCGATTTCTTCCTTCTTCAGGCGGCTCGTCAACATTACCGGAGAGAGTTTCGCCCGGTGCAGGATTTCGTCCGAATAGGCGTTGCCGATTCCGCTGAATCGCCGCGGATCGGCCAGGACCCGCTTGAGCGTATGGTTGCCGTCGGTCAGGCGGGCAGCGAACTCGTCGAGCGGCGCGTCAAGCACTTCCAGTCCCCCGGGATCGTGCGCATCGACGGCCGAGGCGCCTTGAAGCACATGGAGCGACGCCCGCCGCTTCGTGCCCGCTTCGGTGAGGATGAGCGTTCCCGACGTCCACTCGAAGATCGCCTGGGCAATCTTCCCCGGCGGCTTGGCGCCGCGGGACTTCCATAGAAACCGACCCGCGATCATCAGATGAATGACGAGCCAGAGGTCCCCTTCCAGCCCGATGGCGATCCTCTTGCCGAGGCGACGCAACGCGAGTGCCTTTCTTCCGACGGCGGCTTCCATGGGCGGGTCGAACGTGCGAAGTACGAAGGGGCTGACGACCCTGATTGCGGTCAGCGTTTCTCCAATCAGTCGCCGCTCAAGGGCTTCGAGGTAGACGACGACGTCTGGCAGCTCGGGCATAGGGGCACGCGCAGTCGGTTCGTGCGGCAGCTCCTTCCAGGCAATTATTCTCCGGAACCGAGTTCTGTCGACCGCTCCCCCGGTTGTCAATCCCGTCCCCGGCGCGTCAGAATCGACATTGCAATGCTTCGTTCCTGGGAGGATGGCCGGTGGCGAAAAAAGCCGTCAAGAAGAAACCCGTCAAGAAAGTGGTCGCTGCGAAGGCTTCCCCCGCGAAGAAAGCGGCGGCCAAAAAGGTTGCGACGAAGAAAGTCGTCAAGAAGGTCGTCCGCAAGACTCCTCCCCCGGCCGCGAAGAAGGCTTCCGAGACGACCCGCCCCGCCAAGCCGGCCGGCGATTCGCTTGGACGGCCGATGGTCACCGCCGAAGAGAAGCTCTATTTCCTGTTCCGCGAAGACTATCATGCCCGGCAGGTCTTCGAGTTCCTCCGGGTCGAGACCGTGGGCGAACTCGAGCGCTTCAGCCCGCAGGAGATCATCCACATCCTTTCCACGCCGATCCGCCGCACCGTGGACAGCATCCGCAAGCGGCTCGCCCGCGAGAAGCGTCACCTGAGGGACGACGTCGAGTTTGCCCGCAAGTTCCGAGATTCGGAACCGAGCCCGAAACCGTCGTAACCGGCTCATCACGCCGCGCCGGGAAAAACCGCCGTCGGCAGTTGAGTGCGTTCATCGACGCGGCGTGCGATGGCGTCGAGTTCCTCGCGCGTCAGCGGCGACACGAACGACTCGGCCGGCGGCCGCGCCACGGTGTAGATCTGCACGAGGCGGATCTGTCCCCCTGAGGTGCGGATCTCGCGGAGACGGTCGCAGAACGCCTCGATTTCGTCCGCGCTCGGAGGCTCTCCATTGACCCGCATGAAGAGGGATTGCAGCACCAGCGGGCGGACCCGCGCCGCGGCGGCGATGTTATCGAGGACCTGGCGGAACGGAATCCGCGTCCGCTCGATGAGCTGGTAATAGGCGTCGGTCCCCGCATCAAGTTTGGCCCAGACCTCGCCGTTGTTCCGATCGAGAATCTCCAGCCCCCGCTGCACCACCGGCCGATGGAACATGCTGGCATTGGTGATGAGGACCAGCTTCACGTCGTCGCGGCCGTGGGCCCGCTTGACGGCCGCCACCCGCTCGACGATCTCGTCGAAGTTGCGGTACGTCGTCGGCTCGCCGTCGCCGGAAAACGCGATGTCGTTCAGCCGCCGCAACGGCTCGGGGACCTTACGGAACGATTCGTCCTCGAATAAGGTTCCCGTCTCCTCCAAGGTGAGGACCTGATCGAACTCCTGCAGCACCGCGTCGAGTTCGACAAACCGAGTCTCAGCTTCGCTGCGTCGATCGACCTGGCAGTAGATGCAATCGAAGTTACAGACCTTGTCGGGATTCAGGTTGACGCCGATGGAAATGCCGCCGCTGCGCCGTGAGACGACCGGGTAGACAAACCGGTTCTCGCGCCAGAGACGCGGGTGGCGAAGGAAGAGGGGAAGCGGAGTCTCGGGCATCGGAACGGGAACTGAAGAGAGGGGGACACGGATATCATAGGCCATCTCGCGCGCAGAATCCGCTCGATCCATGACCGGGTTGCCCGCAATGATGGGATGCACCGAGCCTCGTGTTGACCGCGCTTCAACAATTCAGGTCGTTGAGCACCCGCTGCATGTATTCGATGCTCTCGCGGGCGATCTTCTCGGCGCCGGGACTGTAGTCGAAGACCTCGACCGAGACCCAACCCTTGTATCCCGACTTCTTCAGAGCGGCGAGAATCGGGTGATAGTCGGTCTCGCCCATGCCGGGGCCGAGGAGGTTGGTGTCGTTGACGTGGAAGTGCCGCGTCACGTCCGTGTAGCGGTCGATGAGCACCGGCGGCGGGTCGCTTTCGGCTCCCAGCATCGCCTTCACGTCCTGGTGCAGCTGAAAATTGGGGTGGTCGACCAGCTTCATCAGCTCGACCGCGTCCGCACACGTATTGCAGAAGTTCGTTTCCTTCGGCGTCAAAGGCTCCATGCAGATCGTCACGCCGCGGTCGGCACAGGCCGGCATGCAGGCGCGGAACGTCTCGGCGGCGTTCGCGTAGGCCTGCTCGCGGCTCATTCCCTCCTCGATGTTCCGCTGGAACGGCGAGCCGAAGACCATGATGTCGCCCCCCATGTCGGCACAGGCGTGGGCGAGTTCCTTGAGGTAATCGGCCGTCGCTCGCCGCACCGCGGCATCGGCTGTCGTCACATGCAGGCCCGTCGTCTTCGCGAGGAGCCAGTGAAGCCCCATGATGGTGACCCCCGCATCCTCGGCCTGCTTCTTGAGCGTCTTCCGCGTTTCGGCACTCACCTCGGTGATCCGCGGCGCGAGCGTGAAGGGGGCCAGTTCCATTCCGGTATAGCCCAGTTCCGCCGCGAAACGGCACTGGCGTTCCCAATCCCAGTCGACGAACAGTTCCTGGCAGATGGCGAATTTCATGGGGGGGGGGGGAAGTGGGTAGTGGGCAGTTGGTAGTGGGTAGGGCCGAGGGGGATCGAAAGGGGCGGGGACGGCAGCGCAGCCGCAAGTTTGACGCACGATCCCCATCCTACCGTGAGGAGACTCCGATCGCAGGCAAGCGGGGGGGATCTGACGGTTGTGCGGGGAAATCTTTCAGCGTCGAACGCGTCAAGCCGATTGCCAGCCGATGGTCGTCTTTCCATCCGCGAAAGAAGACCATGCCGACCTTTGCGCGCCAACCTTTCGCGGAAACTCCTCTGAGTCCGGTTGATCCATGTCGATCCTTCCCGTCATGTCCGGCGCGGCGCTCGTCCAGTTCGGGACGGCGGCGGGGTCGGCCGCGACGACGATGGCGACCGGGTTCCTGAAGATGCTCGAAGCGGCCGTCGAAAAGGGAACCGCAGCGGCCACCGCGGCGACGTCGACGGCGGCGGAAGGGACTCAGTCGGCCACGTCCGGAATCTCCGAATCGCTCGATGCAGCGGCACTGCGCGAGCGACTGGCAAGCCTGTTGTCGACGTTCCGCGACTGCGTGGGCGGCGCCCTCGGCGATCACGGCGTTCCGTTCGACCAGGGACTGCGGATCAGCCAGTCAGACGACGGGACGCTGTCGGTGGCGAGCGACGGCCCGCAAAGCGCTGCGGCGTCGGAAGTCCTCAACGCGACACCGGTGCTGAAGGACCTCTTCAGTGCGATCGTCCAGACGTCGCGCAAGTTGCAGGGGGCCATGTCCCCGGACGGCGCGGCCGCGAGCCGACCGATGGAGATCCTCGTCTCGCCGGACGGCGCCACGACCTATTGACGGCTCGTGGATTTGCGCAGCAGAAGCGGATGAGTCAGAACGGCCGGATTTGAACCGGCGGTCTCCTGGCCCCCGACCAGGCGCGATCTCCAGGCTTCGCCACGTTCTGGAAGGAGGTTGAGGGTTGAGGGGCAGGAGAGTGGCCGCTTCTGACCCTCAACCCTCCACCTTGAACCCTCAACCATCCGCAGCGGACCGGGAGGTGCTCGAATCCTCGTCTCCCGGTCTTCAGCCGGGCGCTTGAACCATCTCAGCTACCAGTCCGTCGATATTCGACATGGGGTGGACGGTGCAAATCGTCACAAGGTTCACGCGATGTCATCTATTTTTTTCCAGGACTGCTACGCATTTCCAAGACTGCCTCGAATCCGCCGTCTTGCGAAGGATAACGGCTACTTGCCGATGTCGACGCATTTCAGCGTTCGCTCGTTGCGGAGATAGACGCGACCGTTCGAGAGGGCCGGGAGAGCGCGTGCCGTGCCCGAGAGGACTTCGGCTCGCGCCAGCTCGCGATATCTGGTCTTGTCGAGCGCCGCGAGGACCAGTTGTCCGTCGGTTGTGACGATCAACAGCTTCCCGTCCGCCTTGATCAGCGTCGCGTAGCCGAAGTTTTCCTTCGACCAAAGGACATCCTGCGTCTTCGGATCGAAGCACCGCAGCGCCGCACCGCCCACGTCCTGCCGGCCATGGACGCCATACAGGACGCCGCCATCTTCCACGCACGTCGTGTACTGGCTCGAACAGACATCGTCGCTCGTCCAGAGAGTCTCCGCAGAGTCCTCGTGGATCTTTGCAAACGTCGCGCCGATGCCGTAACTCGCCGTCAGGAACAGGTGGCCGTCGATGACGGTCGGACACGCTCCGTTCACCGTCGGGCCACGCTTGCCGAAGGGGAGCGTCCAGCGGATTGTCCCGTTCTTCGGATCGAGAGACAGTGTGTTCAGCCGAGTTTCGACAATGAGGTGCCGCGTCTTGCCGACTGTCACGGCGACCGGAGACGAATAGCTCGCCCGCTCGGCCCCGGCATTCCAGACCGGTTCGCCGCTGGCCGCGTTGAAGGCGACGATTCCCGCCTCCTTCTCTTCGCCGCCGACGTTCACTATGACGAGGTTCCCCTCGATGATCGGCGAACTTCCGAGTCCGAAGTAACCTTCGGCCGGCTCGCCGCGCGAACGTCCCGAGTAGTATTCCTTGAAGGTGTTCCGCGACCAGACCTTCGTTCCCTTCGCAAAATCGACGCACGAGAGCTGGCCCATCGCACCGAAGACATAGACCTTGCCGTCGTGGATGACGGGGGCCGCCCGCGGTCCGTTGTCGTCGACGAAGGCAGGCCGATAGCTGGTGGGGAAGTCGGCTTTCCAGACGGCTTTCCCGGTGGCGACGTCAAACGCTTCGACCCGCTCGACATCCTCGACGCGGTGGAAGACGATTCCACGGTCACCGACCACGGCGACGCCCGAGAATCCGCTGCCGACATCCCGGTTCCAGAGTGACGGCGGTCCCGCTTGCGGCCACTGGTCGGCCAGCGAGTCCTGGACGGCCGACCCGTTGCGGTTCGGCCCGAGGATCTGCGGCCAGTCGCCGGCTTGTCCCGACGTCATCCAGGTGGTGAGGGAGAGCGTCGCAAGGAGGAAAGTACGCATCGTGAGTCGGCTCATGAGTTTGGCTTCCTGCCTGACATTCAGCAGAAGGAACAAGGAGGAAGAACCGCGGTGGACGCAAGTCGGCGCCGCTTTTGAAAGGCTCGAACAGGACCACCCAGAGTTTGTCATTCGTGAGCTGGTAACGGAAGTGTTGCCGTGGGGCGATCGTCCGACGGCGGTTGAGTCGGAAGGCCCGGGGAGACGAGAAGTGGGCAGCGTACACCGCTTTGCTTCATCCCGTCCTGACCTGGGGGGTGACGCGACTTCAGTCGCCCCTCGCATTGGATGACCTGGGTCGGGAAGTGCTTTGGATGTTAACCTGCGGGTCGCGACTTGAGCGTTTTTTCCACATTTTCCGCAGGGGCATGCCAAGTGCATGAAATCCGGCCGAAAAGGCGTCAGGTCCGTCTCGACCGAAACGCCCGAATGAGACAAGATTCCCCGCCGGACCTGAGGGGGCGGCTGGAAACGCGTGGCCTGGCAGGGGAGTCGAATCGCCCGTCAGACGCCGATTTCCGGCAAATACCTCAAGTTCTGCGGCGGATTTGAAGAGGACGGAGCGAAACCGGTTTTCGCTCAGGTGCTCTCCGCCGGTTGGTCGATCCGTCCGAAAGGAACCGTTCCTCGCGGACAGAGTCCGCGCCCGCCGTGTAATTTCTGCAATCCGTTACTTGCAATCTCGTTCACGCCTTCGCGTCCCGCGTTCTTCCTACCCAGACTGCGCGTCCATGCTGGATTGCGGCGATTCACCCTGCCACCCGGTCGATGACCTCGGCGTGCCCCGTGCGGGCCGTTGCGTGGGGTCGTTGGTCCTGGTCGCGATGGTGATGTCCCTCAGCACGACTTCCGCGGCACAGGCGGAAGATCGCACCTGGTCTCGGCGTCCCCAACCGAGCACTCGAATCCTTCCGGCGGAATTCAGCCGGCAGGAAGGGGTGCTGATTACCTGGGACGCGAACGACGAGGGGATGCAGGAGGCGATGATCGAGATCGTCTCGGCCGCCTGGCAGCACGTCAGCTTTTACATCCTTGTACCGAACCTCACGGCCGAGGGGCAGGTTGTCCGGGAGTTGCGTGCCCGGAACGTGCCACGCCGTGCGGTGAAGTTCCTGAATGTCCCGACCGACTCGGTCTGGACCCGTGACTTCGGCCCGCAGGTGGTGCTGCAGCGGAACGGCGGAAGTTGCATGGTGGACTGTGATTACGGCCACGGCGACCGTGTCGGAGACGACCTCGTCCCGGCCGCGATCGCCCCGACCCTTGGGATGTCGACGCTGCGGCCCCCCATCACGGCGGACGGCGGAAACATCCAGACGAACGGCCGCGGCCTGGCTCTCACGACGACGTCCATCCTCGACCACAACGTCGACCGCCGATACACGCCCGAAAAAGTCAGCCGGGTCTTCCGCGACTACTACGGCATCGAGGACCTGGTGTTCCTCGAACCGCTCGCCGGCGAATCGACCGGACATGTCGATATGTTCGCGGTCTTCGTGTCCGAGGACACGGTGGTGGTCGGCCAGTACGACCCGCGGCAAGATCCGGTCAATTCGGAACTCCTCGAGCGCAACGTCGCCCGCCTGCAGCGGGTACGGGGGCCTGACGGCGCCCCGCTTCGGATCGTTCGCGTCCCGATGCCCCCTCACGATGAAAAGGTCTGGCGAACATACACCAACGTCCTGTTCGCGAACGGAACACTCCTGGTTCCGAAGTATCCGCAACTCGACCCTCACGGCCACTCGGTCACGGTTGCCGCTTACCGCAAACTCCTCCCAGGCTGGAATGTGATCGGCATTGACTGCAGCCGGATCATCGAATGGGGCGGCGCCATCCACTGCATGACGATGAATCTGGCCCGCATTCCCGGTGCAGAAGAGGACCGCCGCGACGAGTCGCTTGATCCTCCGCCATCGCGACTGCTTACCCGGAACGACCTCGCTCCGCCTCCGGATCACGACCTGCCTGCGAATCTTCGGGATGACCTCCGGTCGCTCCCCGGACGCGATGCCGATCCGAATCGCTTCCAGCGTTCCCGCGACGATTTGACAGGCCCGGCCGACGCTCGCTTCGAACCCGCAGCGCCGCGTATCGAGCCGAACGATCGACGATTCGATCCCGCAATCGCATCTCCCGCCGATTCCCGTTTCGAACCAGTTGATCGCGACGAGGAGCCGCAACGTTTCACTCGCCCGCACCGCCGACAGCGAGTTCGCGACCGTATCCAGTCACAGCGCTCGGACGACTGGTCGCCGCGCCGCGATGACATCCGCGCTCGGGACGAGATTCGGAACCCCGATTCCTCTCTGCTTCCACCGGAAGAATTGGCTCCGCGATACGATGGCCGTCCCGACGGCTTCACTGAGCCGCAGCGCAGCGAGCGGCCGGACGATCTGAATCGGGAGACGATGGACGATGAGTCGCTAGTTCCGGTGAACACCGAGATTCGGACCGCCGGCGAATTCCGCCGTTCGATCGAGAGTTCCCGGACGGCAACTCCCCCGCGGTCGATGTTCCTGCCGGGCAACCGACTCCCAGGCCATGGCAGTCAGCCAGCGTACGAGCCGTTCGCCAACGACTGATCACGTTCGGACGTTGCAATCGTATCGCGGCTGAAACGTCGGTCATCCGGCCTCACAAGGCCGCACCAATTCGTGCACGTGGCCCCGGGGTCTGGCGGCAGAGCGGAAGAGTCCTTGGCAAGGCGGCCATGGTCGCCAGGGAATGCCCGGTCCGCGTCGCCGTCTCGAACCGTTCTGCTGGATCGCACTGGATCGTTGCCGACGGGTCGATCTTCCGGTCCACCTTTGAAAGATCACGGGCTGTTGACCGAGTCATCCAGCGAAGCTCCTCGGCTTTCTGCACGCAAGCCGCCCGCGACGGCGGTTTGGGAAGATTGCGGCACTTGCGGATTCAGGCGAGTTCGTTCCCGTCCCAGCGTATGCCACAAATGCCATTGGCGTGCGGAAAACCCCTCCGATTGGTCCTAAGGATTGGGACGGAAGCGTCTTCGCGTCTCATCTCCTGACGGAGTTGCAAGGTTGGGCACGCCGCACAACCGAAAGAGTCGGCGTATCCGCTTCAGGTAGATGCCTGCGGCCGTCAAGCCTTGCCAGTTGTAACGGTGCTGCCGAGCGCCACGGCCGACCCTGAGGGCTGTAGGGCGCATGACGGAAGTGGCGGCTGTGAGCGTCGTGCGTTTCGTGCGGGGCCACGAGTGCGGTTTGAATCGCCTGTGCCGGAGCGTCCGATTGGTACTGGTAGAGACGGGCCTGCGGCCCACCCGACACGCTCGATCGCATATTGCTTTCGTCCGCAACTGCGATGGTGCAGAACAAGGTCTACGCTCGGTGGAGAGCGTGTCTTCGCACTCGGAGAGTGCCGCAGGGATTTGCCTGAGGACGAGTTGGAAAGGAGTCCATCGAATGCCCTCGTACCAGAAGTGGGCGATGAAGCTGGCGCTCGGATGTGCCGCCTCGCTCGGAACCTTGCCTGCGTTCGCCGCAGACGCTCCTTCGCGTCTCGTCCCGGTTCCTCAGGCCACATCGGTCCCCCAAGCCGGCGCCGAGTCCAAGGCGATCGATCTCGAAGTGATCCGTGAACGATACGCCGACCGGTCGGTGAAGGTCGAGCGGCATGTCTCGCAGGATTCGAACCTCAACTACATCAACCACGGCCCCTGGACGATGTGGGACCCGCAAGGGAATGTCATCGCGAAGGGCGAATCCTGGCAGGGCAAGCGGCACGGCGAATGGAAGCGGTTCTTCCCCGCGACCGCCGAGAACGCCGATCCCGCGGCTGCAGCCGGCGATGCCCTGACCGCCGCCGAATACAAGGAATTCAAGCGCCCCTTCACCTCGTCGGCGACGTTCGTCGACGACAAGATGGTGGGGAACTGGTCGGTCGTGGATGCGGACGGTAAACCGCTCTTCTCGATCGACCTCGATCGCGAAATCCCGCAAGGAAAGATGGTCGTCTACCACGCCAACGGCCAGAAAAAGCGGGAAATCGAATTCAAGGCGGGCGTCGTCAACGGCGAATGGCAGGAATGGGACGCCACCGGCGCCTCCACCCGCAAGGACCTCTACATCGAGGGCCGCCGCCAGGCCGACGCGGTCACCAAGCACGATTCGAACGGCGAGAAGTCGTCCGAGGGGACCTACCTTTACGCCAAAGAAATCGTGAAGGTCGACTCCGACTTCTGGACCGGCGGGCTGAAGCTCAGCATCGCGGGGACTGAAGGCAAGACCATCAAGCAGGGGAAGTGGATCTACTGGTACGAAGACGGCGGCAAGCGGTGCGAAGCCGAGTACATCGACGACAAGGCCGTCGGCCGTCACAGCTGGTGGTTCCGCAACGGCCAGAAGGAATCGGAAGGCGAGTTCATCGACGGCCAGGCTCAGGGGACCTGGGTCTACTGGCACGAGAACGGCCAGAAGGCCGCCCAGGGGGACTACCTCAACGGCACCAAGGTAGGCCGCTGGGTCCGCTGGAGCGATGAAGGGCAGGTCGTCGAAAACAAGGAACATGGGGCGGGGGACGGCCGCGTCCAGAACGCCCAGAACGTCCCCGGCTTCCCCTCCTTCCCGAACGGGCAGGTGACCCAGGGACCGGTGACTTCGGGCCAGATGGTGCCGGGACAGACCTACGTCATCCCGCAGCCTGGGACCACGGTCACTCCGTCGAGCGGCATTCAGCCGATTCCGCAGACAACGGTGATCCAACAGGACGGAACGGCGATCCAGGGGGCCTCGATGGGACAGCCGGTCCCGCAGCCCCAGCCGACCTACGTCCCGCAGTACTCGAACAGCTCGAAGAAGAGCGGCGGGTTCTTCCGCCGGAGGTGAGTTTCCGA